>CAYJHO010000236.1:0-1533 GCA_964369945.1 uncultured Lachnospiraceae bacterium | reverse complement strand
TATAATTATAAATAAGAAGAAAGTGATAAAACTACCTATAAATGAGCATGAAAATTAGTATTGTTATTTGGCAAATAGATAAAGATTTCGGTTAATCCATTGAAGAATTTTGGAAAGGAATGTTCCTTATGTTAAGAAGATTTTTTGCATGTTCTCTTTGTGTGTCATTGTTACTGATAAGTGCATCTTGTACATCGAGTGAAGATAATGTGTCTACATCGAATCAAAAACCTGAGCCACAGATACCAGAAAGTGATCATATGCAAACTAGTTCTGTGGAAATTGATTTTTGGACGTTTCCTATCGGTGATTTTGGAAATGAAGACGTAGTGGAAGGTTTTGTTGAAGATTTTAATAAAATATATCCCGATATTACGGTCAATGTAAAGACTCTTGATTTTGCAACAGGAGATGCCCTAATTGAAGAAGCGATTGAACAAAGAGAGGCTCCAGATATTGTGCTAGAAGGTCCGGAACGCTTAGTAGCAAATTGGGGAGCTAGAGGACTTATGATTGATTTAAGTGATATGTGGGATGAAGAAACCACTGCTAATATCTCAGAAGTATCAGAAGAAGTTGTAAAGGCTTGTAGGGCTCCGGATGGTGCATTTTATCAATATCCATTAGTAATGACAGCTCATGTTATGGCAATTAACTATGAAATTTTCGAAAAAGCAGGTGCCTTGCAATATATTGATGAGGAAAGTAGAACTTGGACAACCGATGATTTTGTTGCTGCGATGGAAACCATTCGAGATAGCAATTTAATTGAATATCCTGGTGTGGTTTACACAGGAGGACAAGGTGGGGACCAAGGAACTAGAGCTTTGGTTACTAATTTTTATGGAGCATCTTTTACGAATGAAGACCACAACGCTTATACCATTAATGAAGAACTTGGCATAAAAGGATTATCGTTACTGCAAGACATGGTGGAAAATGGCTCATTACATCATAACCCGAATATTGCTGCGGCAGAAGAGCTACAAATGTTTGCTTCTAGGGAAACTGCAATTACCCTTGCTTGGAATGCGGCAAATGAATCCTTATATGCACAGCAAGTAGAGTTTACTCCTTTTGCAATGAATTTTCCTTCTGATGATGGAATTGCTCAGTTGCAAGGAGGAATTTGGGGCTTTGGAATATTTAATAACGGAGATACTAATAAAGTAAGTGCATCAAAGTTATTTATTGAATTTCTAGCAAATGACCCAGTACAAAGAGAAGAGAGCATTCGTGCAACTCAATTCTTCCCTGTTAACAGTCTATACAATGATGTGTATGTAGGAACTGAAATTGAAGAAAGAATGATGGGGTATTTTCCCTTTATGAAAAATCTTGGAGATTATTACCAAGTAACGATTGAATGGACAGAACAGCGAAGTGCCTGGTATCAAATGCTTCAAAAGATTTTAAATGGCGCAGATGTGACGGAGTGTGCAGATGAGTATGTAAATTATCTTGAAGAAAAGATAAAAGCTTAGAAATGTGAGGAAATAATGAAGAATTTACTAAGAAATCAATTCTTGCAAG
>CAYJHO010000235.1:0-1598 GCA_964369945.1 uncultured Lachnospiraceae bacterium | reverse complement strand
GAAATGGAGGGAAAGATGCAACGAAATAATAAAGGTTTTACTCTGATAGAGGTAATGGTAGCAACCGCTATCCTAGCTATCATAGCAGTTGCTATTACACAGATTATGACCACTACTATGAAAACATATTCAAGTGTGGATGATAGTCTGAGCCTTCAGTTTAATTCACAAGTGACTTTAGCACAGTTAGAGAAGATGATAATTAATACTAATTTTGGTATCGTAGTAGAAGAAATAGATGGAGAAAAGGTTATTTACCTATTATCTACTGAAGTGAATAATAATATGAGAGCTTTTTTTACAGATATTATTCGTTTTGACTCTTCGAATCAAACCCTATATTATGGAGTAGAAGAAGGCCGTGGATATTGGAATTTAACAACCAATGGTGGAGTTGATAAAACTTTGGCGAAGGATATCATGACAGAGGGAATTGTTGATATTCAACTTAAAAACATTGACCCCCAAATAGGTTCTCCAGTAGAATCAGGAGTGGTAACGCTTACAGTAACATTTGAATCAGATGGGAAAGTCTATTCAGAAGTAAAGACAATCTATCTTCCAAATGAGCCCCAGTTTAATTCGAAATTATCGGAAATTAAACTGTATTAATAGCAGGGTGAGTATTTTCAAGTACTTCTCCAGTCTTTAGATAGATAGAACCTGTGTAAATCGGATTATGCAAGATATGATGAACTGTAGAGCCATGCCAAAGTTTTCCAGTAGGAGACGGGATGGAATCACTATTTAAGAGTTCTGCTATCTTACAAGGTCCTAAGCCATTTTGATGAAAATGAAATATACGAAGAACAACCTTAGAGTGTTGTTTATGCAAAAGAAGCTGATACGGTGAATCAGCTTCTTTTTTGTATCCATAGGGTGCTTTTCCAAGGTACTGACCCTTTGCCTTTTTTGCGGCAATGGAGGAACGAGTTTTTTGTGAGATATCTAGTGCATAGGATTGATGTAAGATATTTTGTAGCCCTAAAAAGATATACTCCTCTTGAGGAAGATTTGCAAGATCCATACCCTCTGCCAAGCTAATAAGAGAAATCTTTTTACTAGGGAAGAAGTGGAATAGTAAGTGGCCAACTTCCTTGTAGTTTCGTCCTAGTCTAGATAAATCTTTTATGATTATTTGTTGGAATCCTCCATTGTCACAATCCGATAGAAGCTGTTTTAGGCTGGGGCGTTCCATATGAGTACCAGAATACCCATCATCCATATAGATTTGATGTATTGGCAAATTTCTATGATCTAAGTACTGTTTACATAGATCGATTTGAGTTTGGATTGTAGTTGAGGTATCTTTAGAAGAGAGTCTTGCATAAATGACAGCTTGCTGATTAACGGAACCTAGTGATGTGGATTTACGAGATTTTCTTGACATAATAACTCCTTATTAGAAATAGTATTATCCTTGATTTGACAAGGTATATCGTGAAAATGAAGGAAGACGGAATGAGGAGGAGAAAATACGATTTCCTTCAAGTGAGTAACAATAAATCTACGTGTTAGATGCTTGCAATCGTAGTACTCATTAATTCTATATAGTAAAAGTTGGTATAAGTCTTGGTGTTTTATATGGCTACAGTTAC
>CAYJHO010000234.1:0-1644 GCA_964369945.1 uncultured Lachnospiraceae bacterium | reverse complement strand
AACTTTATCTTCATGTATTTCACCATTAGTTTCAATTTGTACAACTAGGGTATCCGGATATTCCAGCAAATCACTGTTTTCTTCTACAGCCCCTTTAAAAATTAATACGGAATCAGATGCAGATATTTCATAAATGTCTGTATTTTTGTTCTCTGTAATTTCATATATTTTTGTAATTATGCATTTTGAATTTTTGTGTGCCGCTAAGGTGATTTTGATAGGAAAAATAATTTTCGGTAATTCAAGATATAATCCAAAATGCGTTAAAAATGGTTCTTTAGGTTCAATCCAGTTAGATTGCATCATATATTGATGACTTTGCTTGTTAATAAATAAATATGCCTCGGTTTTCATATGTGTGTCCTCCTCATTAGTACCATAATCTCGTTCTCATTTTACATGCACTCCTCTTGCTAATTTTTTCTATTTTCAAAGCAATTTTCAAGGAATTTCTTTGTTCTTCCACTAACATTTTCTAGGTCTTTCATATTTCTTTCATCATCATTGATATAGGCTAGCATGAGCCTCCCTTCTTCATAGCATAAATCATCATGAAGCGGAAAGTAATTATTTAATAAAAATAAGGCATAAGATACCAATCTATATGTTCCATATATTCTTGGATGCTCATTAGGATAGGATTCAACCGCTACGCTGTAATGCTCTTTAATGCTGTTTATAATATCGTCTTTCTCATTAGATTTAGCAAAGCATATCGTCTTAATTTGGTCAAATGATCCCTCTGCTAGATTATTAATCACACCATGTGTATCGCTGCTTCCAACAATTGGAATATCATGAATTCCCATGCTTCTGCACTCATTATAAATTGCTACTTGTGGTATGTTTTCTCTTATACTTTGGCCACCTAAAAGTTCAAAAGCATCACAAATCTTATTCTCTAACAAGTACTTTGTCATACTATCTTTTACGTGGTATACATTTGCTAGCCAATGCGGATGTGCAAAGATAGAAAGCCCATTCGCTTCTCTGATTTTATTAGATATAAAAGTACATGCTGCTGCCTCAAATTTATTTACGCCGCGGGGCAGTTGGCCGAGTGTATCTTCTATTTTTTTTATTTCTGCATCATAGTTTTCTATGTCATTTTTACAAAAATCATTTACACTAAACTCTCCACCAAAATTTACTATATGAATATGATTTTTAGGTTGATGTACCTCTTCACCAGGAAATAGCTTAATATCTATAGGTGCATCTTTGTAGGCATTAATCGCTGTAAGGCTACCATCATATGAGTTATGATCTGTGATAGCCAAGAAATCAAACCCGTATTTTCTATAAACTCCTGCCGTATATTCTGGAGATTCTACGCCGTCAGAAAAGCAAGTATGTACATGTAGGTCACCCTTATATGGTCTTCTTTCAAACAAATCTTTCTCTAGTGCATAAATACTAAGCTGAGTCATCATTTGATCTGCTTTATAGATTCTAATAAAATACTCTTGCTCTTGTTCAAACTTATAACTTAAATGAATACTTTTCCCTTCTGGTTTCAAATCTGTATTAAAATATTCTTCTTCTCCGTTAAATTCTTCAAGACTCCCAGTAATAGGTAACACAACAATTTTATACTCTTCTTTTTCATTAAACTTAACATGTGAGCTCTTTGGTGTAATTCTT
>CAYJHO010000233.1:0-1798 GCA_964369945.1 uncultured Lachnospiraceae bacterium | reverse complement strand
TATTAAAATTTCAGGTAAGACAGTATCAGATGCAATTACAGAAGCTTGTACTAAGTTTGAAATCTCTAGTGATAAATTAGACTATAGAGTACTTGAAGAAGGCAAATCTGGTATCTTAGGTATTGGAGCTAAACTTGCAGTAATCGAAGCGAAAGTAAAAGATAGCTTACTAGATAGAATTAAGTTTTTTCTTACAGATATGTTTGAAGCGATGAAATTAGAAGTTTCTTGTGAAATTAACTATAATGAAAAAGACTCTACCATATCTATTAACTTAATTGGAGATGAAATGGGTACCCTGATTGGAAAGCGTGGTCAAACACTTGATTCCATTCAATATCTAACTTCTTTGGTTGCTAATAAGCAAAGTGATGATTATATTCAAGTAACTGTAGATACCGAAAATTACAGAACTAGAAGAAAAGAGACCTTAGAAAATTTAGCAAAAAACATTAGTTCAAAAGTAAAACGTACTCGCAGAAATGTAGTACTAGAACCTATGAATGCTTACGAAAGACGTATCATACATGCTGCATTACAAGGAGATAAATATGTTACAACCTATAGTGAAGGAAATGAACCTTTCAGACATATCGTTGTAGCAATGAAGAAGTAGTACAAAAGAACCAGAGTCGCACTCTGGTTCTTTGTAATATAAAATGAAAAGGTATTTATTATGTTATTTCAAAATGATACAATAGTAGCAATTGCTACAGCAATGAGTGATTCAGGTATCGGAATTATCCGTGTTAGTGGACCTGAAGCAATTATGATCGCTAATAAAATATATGTTAGCAGAACTGGTAAGAAGAAATTATGTGAAGTAGAAAGCCACACCATACATTATGGTTTTATTTATGATAGAGAGCAGTTGATTGATGAAGTTATGGTTTCTGTCATGAAAGCACCTCATAGTTATACAACAGAAGATACCGTTGAAATTAACTGTCATGGTGGTATATTAATGGTGAATCATATCTTAGAAACAGTAGTAAAATATGGTGCTCGATTAGCGGAACCAGGAGAATTTACAAAACGTGCTTTTCTGAATGGACGTATTGATTTATCGAAAGCTGAGGCTGTTATTGATATTATCCATTCTAAAAATGAATTTGCTCTAAAAGCTAGTACCGCACAATTAAATGGTTCTATTACTACGCCAATCAAGGAAATGCGCGCAGAAATTTTGCATGAAATTGCCTTTATTGAGTCTGCCTTAGATGATCCTGAACACATTAGCTTAGATGGATTTTATGATAGAATTTTAGAGAAAAGTACAACGTTAATGCAGATGCTAGAAAAGATGATAGCATCCTATGAAAATGGGAAAATGCTAAAAGAAGGAATTTCAACGGTTATTTTAGGAAAGCCAAATGCCGGAAAAAGTTCTCTATTAAATCTTTTAATTGGTGAAGAAAAAGCCATCGTTACTAGTATCGCAGGAACCACAAGGGATATTATAGAACAATCTATCAAATTACATGGAATAGGGCTTAATATCATTGATACAGCTGGAATACGAAATACCAACGATCTAGTAGAACAAATAGGGGTAACAAAAGCTTTAGATTGTGCAAATAATGCTGATTTAATTATTCATGTTGTGGATAGCTCTATTTCTCTAGATGAAAATGATTTCCAAATCATGAACTATATGAAAACAAAGAAAGCCATCATTCTTTTAAATAAGTCTGATTTGGATTCCGTAATAGAAGAGGCAGATATTTTAACTCATTTGGAAGATTTAAATTGTCCACATGATTCTATTTCTATTATAAAGACATCCACAAAAGATAAT
>CAYJHO010000232.1:0-1854 GCA_964369945.1 uncultured Lachnospiraceae bacterium | reverse complement strand
AAAGTAGTACTATACAAGTGTTGCTCATAATAAATGGTTATAATTTTAGTTTTCCATAAATCTTCAAGTTGTAGATATTATTATTTTTGATAACAGCATTTTTTAGCTCACCCTCTAATGTAAAATTATTTTTTTCTAAAATTTTAGATGATGCAATATTAGGTTCATAAATAAGGCCACTTATACGGATAATATCTAATAATGCAAAAGCTAACTCACATATCTGTCTAACCGCTTCTGTCATAATCCCTTTACCACTATATTCATCAAGTAGTATATATCCAATTTCACAATCCTTTGCATATACATCTGATTTTTTCTCAACAGAAATATTTCCAACTATCTCTCCATCAATAACGATTGCACGAAAAAGTCCTTCCTTACCATCACTATTAAGTACCATATTCAACCACCAGTCTGCATTCTCTTGAGTATATGGGTTTGGTAATCTATTTGAAAGAAATTGCCTGTCTACCGAGTTGCACAATTTTATTAAACTTTCTTTATCATTTAACTCCCATTGTTTTAATTTAATTTCCATAACATACCTCTCTCTATTATATAAATACCCTCCACGGGATTCCAACTTACTACCTGTATCTTCATTAATATTTTGCGACTATTTTCCAATCTAATGGTTAGCCAAAATAATCAGTATTTGTCAATAATTTATTATTTTTCTACTATACTTATTTGATGAATAGCTGTTTGTTTATACATTCCCACTCTTCTTTCAAAATTCCATAACTCACAGAATCATAATAATCTCCGTCAACTATTCTTGCTTTTCTGTAAGTTGCTTCAAGTTTTAATCCCAGCTTTTCTGCGAGTTTTACCATTCCAATATTGCCTGACCAAGTAGTAAGACCAAGCCTTACTATATCATCATACTCGCCAAATAATTTATTAATCCACATCTTAAGAGCGATAAATCCAATTCCTTTGCTCCAATAATTTTCATTAAAAATAATGATTCCTATTTCCATCCATTTAGTTTCTTTTGATTTCCAATACCAGGAAACTTGCCCAATAAGTTCGTCTGTGTTATTGTTGGCAATCATCAAGACATTATCTTTTAATATTCCTTGCTCTAAATCTTTTCTTAAAACTTCAATTTCATGCATGAGTTCTTCTTCTGTTTGCTTTTCAAAGTAAGGTCCATTAAACTTATGGTACTTTCGAGATGGTTTATTTAGTTCAAAATATACATCTAAATCAGCTGTCGTTAAAGGTCTAAGTCTAATTCTTTCCATAAACATTTCTCCATTCAATATATATCACCCTCCACAAGACTCTAATTTGCTAACTACATCTTCACTTATATTTTCTGTGCGCCTACTCTATTTTTACCTTGCATCATGAAGTATGTATTCTTTACGTGATCAAAGCACTTTTTTATGCGGGTTTGAGGCAGAGCACATTTGTTTGCTCTTTTTATCACTACCACTGTTTATACATTTGTTAGTTCCCACATTTTATAGTAATCTCTTGTCAGTGTTACTACTACTCTGTTTCTTATTGAACTTTTTGACTATTTTCCAATCTACGGATTCGATAAAATAATCAGTAGTTTCCATTAATTTGTGTTTTTTCTGGTATGCTCATTTTCTTATTTAATGTACCACAATTTATTCAGTGTTTCTCGCTACAAAAAAGTATCTCGACATTTTAGTTTGATATACTTCAAATGTTGTATTGGCATATTCTGTTTGCCATATTAACATATCATACCACTCTGAGTTATTTTCTTTATCAAACTCATTTTTGTATTTCATAGCAACTTGTCTTTTTTTATTTAACAATTTATAAGTTTCATAAGTCAAATCGTTGCACTCATAAATCATATTGTTATCA
>CAYJHO010000231.1:0-1866 GCA_964369945.1 uncultured Lachnospiraceae bacterium | reverse complement strand
AAAATATTGCCAGGCGGATGGTTTGACGTTTACTTTTTAGGGGGTCTTTGTCACATGTTAAAATGTAAAATTTTAATAAGCCCAACAAATCTAACTATTTTAGCTAGTTTTATTAGGCTTACTTAATGTAAATTATTTCCACTCTTACGATTCTTATATGGAAGTAACTCTACTCCCAATTTAACAGGCCCTTTCAGATTCTAATCTTAGGTAAGTTGGCATCTGCTCTTGGACCTGTAAAACTCAACTTAAATTCTTCTAATCGCTCCTCTGCTTCTTCCTTCTTCCCTTCATAAGCAAGTACATAGATTTTAAGCAATGTCAACGGAGTTATTTCTCCTCTTAACTTTGAAAATACCTTTTCTTGTTCCCTGTATATTTTCATTGCCTTGTCCTGTTCTCTTAAAAAGAAATAGATCATACATTGATTTAGATACACGACAGTTCTAAGGGATGTATATAACTTTTCTTTTGTTAACCCCTCTAAGATTTGCATGGCTTTATCATCTTGGCCTAAGTCTGAATAACCAGTGGATAAATTAAGTAAAAACATCTGCTTTACATAACGATTGTTAATCTTTGGCAAGAAACCCTCTATTTCTCTTACAAAAGTTCTTGCATCTCCAGCATCTAATAGCCCAATCAATTCTACATTGATTTTGTTATATTTTCTGACATAGAAAAAATTGAAAGTAATAGCCCCTATCAACACAAGAGCAAGAAATATCCATATCCAAATGGTAAGTGTAACATCATCCATTTGAAGAACGAATTTCATAAAGAGGGCTAGTATAACTAATGTAAGTGCAATTGCTAGATTTGATAAAAAGCGTCTCATGGCTTCCTCCATTTGTTAAATTAAACTATAGGAATAGCTTACCGTATTTTCTTTAAAGCCTCAAGTAGTATTTCTTCTTCTCCACTGCCATTGGTTTTGAAACGAAGCAACGGGATCCCTAACTTTTCCATGATACTATCCTTTTTCCTATCCCTCATTCTTTGTTTGCTTCCCTCTTTATGGAATTGATAACCATCTACTTCTATGGCTAATATCACTTGCTTGGTGATTATATTAAAAACAAGAAAATCTAGATGAGTACATGGATGCATGGCATAGGCTAGCTCCTCTTCACTGAAACCTATAGGATCTTTTATTACACTAAACAAAGGTACATGCATGGTTGCATTCAAGTGAACTAACTGCTGCTTTTCTATTAAATTTAAAATAAGCTGGTGCATCAACTGTTCTGAATCATATTCTGCAATCCTCTTCTTATGTTGCAAGAACTTTTGACGTGCCTCAGCATAATGCTGATACAAGTAATCAAATACAGAATGTATACGACTTTCTTCTACAGAACAATTTTGATATTCTATATATTGAATTAAATCCTTTATATTTCCCTCTCGCTGGTCTTTGTTTCCTGTAATGACAAGACAGATTTTCTTCTTTGCTCTTGATAGTGCTGTATTCAATAAATTAGGATTATCTACGAAGTCTGATATTTCATTATCTACTGTTGATATCACAAAGGCATCCTTTTCTTTTCCCTGAAATTTATGCACTGTAGCTACATCGATTCTAGGGTTTTCTAACTGCTCTTGGATGCTCTCTACTTGATCCTTATAAGGTGCAATAATTCCTATTTCTTGATCTTGATAGTCTAACTTTGGTAAGATTTCTTGCTTTATCACATCGATTTGTCTTTGATTAGAATTTCCTCTGGCATGATTTCCCTCTACCGTTTTCATCACCGATAATACTTGTTCTTCTCCTGCATCTTGTGTCATAACAACCAATTCATTATTATAATATTTTTGATTGCAAAACTGAATGATTTTGGGATGGCAACGATAGTGTTCCTT
>CAYJHO010000230.1:0-1898 GCA_964369945.1 uncultured Lachnospiraceae bacterium | reverse complement strand
AATACCCTCATCATGTAAGGATTTTACCAGTTTATAAAACTCTGTTGTGGTCTCCCTATCTAGCCCTGCCGTTGGCTCGTCTAGCAATAAAACCTTATTGGTTGCACAAAGAGCTCTTGCTAAAAGAACTCTTTGTTGTTGACCTCCTGATAATTCGCTGTAGCTTTTTTTCTTAAGATTTAGTATATTAAGCTTTTCGAGCATTTCCTTTGCGAGGGCTTTTTCAGCTTTATTATAAAATGGCCTAAAGCCAACTCGATTTAAGCAACCTGAAAGTACCACCTCATAAACAGAAGCAGGGAAATCTCTTTGCACATTTGTTTGTTGTGGAAGATAGCCCACAGATACAGGTTCGGTACTATCCCCAATACATATACTTCCTGAAATTGGAGGTAATAAACCCAAAATTGTTTTGATTAACGTGCTTTTTCCTGCACCATTTTCTCCAACTACACAAACATAAGAGCCCTCAGGAATCGTAAAGTTAATGTTACTATGTATAGGTACTTTGTTGTATCCTACACTAAGGTTTTTGCATTTAATTTGCATTTAAATCGTTCCCTTCCTTAATAACTTTACATAATTTTTATTTCTAAATATGTAAAATTGTTAATTATTCTGCAAGTGCTAACTTTAAGGTTTCTAAGTTTTCTTGCATGAAGTTGTAATAGCTAGCACCCGCCGCTATCTCTTCTTCTGTCACAGTCTGCATCGAATGTAATACGATAGTTTCTGCATCCTTATCTTCGCTACTACTGATAACTGTTTCAGCTAGTTCAATTAAACCATTATCAATAACCAAGAGATAATTAACATCTAACTCGTCCACTTTTTCAGACAAGAATTTGATTGTTTCAAAGCTTGCTTCTGTTTCTGCTGCACAACCTTGGAACGCTGCATAGTAATTAACATCATAATCTTGCATCATATATAGGAATGGAAATCTATCTGCAAATATCAAAGTATCTCTTTGTGCCGTTGCTATTGCAGTTTCGTACTCTGCATGTAAGTCAGATAATTCTTGGATATAGTTTTCTGCATTAGTTGTATATATAGTAGCGTTGTCTGAATCTAGTTCAGCAACTTCCTCTCCAATGATTTCACAAATAGTCATGGCGTTGTTTAAAGAAAGCCAAACATGCTCGTCATCATGCGCATGACCTTCATCGTGATCATGGTCATGCTCATCTTCACTATGGTCGTGCTCATCTTCACTATGGTCGTGCTCGTCTTCACTATGGTCGTGCTCTGAACTCTCTATGCTCCCAACTTGCATTCCCTCTACCGTAACTTCCTCTTGTACCACATCTCCTAAACTTTCCATCACATTGATTGATTTAAAGTTGTCATTCGTAGGGTCTGCGATTGCTTCTGCAATCCAAGTCTGTGAATGTCCTCCATTGTAGATAAATAAATCTGCAGAATTAATAGTTACAATATCTTCTACGCTAGGCTCATAACTATGCATATCTAAGCCAGAGTCTAAAAGAAGTGTTACATCAAACTCATCCTTTCGCTCCCCTAACACCTGCAAGAGCCAATCATATTCATTAAAAGTGGATACTACAATGCTCAACTTCCCAGTCTCTTCTTGGTCTACAACTTGACCTTCTTGTGAATTTGCGCATGATGCCAAAAGCATACTTGTACCAAGTATCAATGTAATAATCAAATTTTTCTTCATTTCCCTCTCCTTTATAAACTGATATACTCTCGCTTAAATTTGTGAACATAATTCACATTTGCCGCTCAAAAATACGCCTGAGCGATTAATAAAAAAATCAAAGTCCTCTTTCGCCTTAGCCAATAACATATTGGATATTTGACGATCTAGGTGATATACCTTTTCGCACTTTTCGCATTTTAAATGAATAATACCCATACAACTTTCAGGATGA
>CAYJHO010000229.1:0-1904 GCA_964369945.1 uncultured Lachnospiraceae bacterium | reverse complement strand
TGTTTTACAATACTCTCCTAATTTAGGATTAGAGCCCTCATTAGTAAAATTTCTATTAGTGCTATTCATTAGTATATCTGTAAGAAGTTCTTTTAAATAATTTCTATCAGATATTTTACTAAAGCAAATAGCTCTCATGAATTTATGCAAATTTATTTCCTCTCTTATTCTATAACTTCTTTTCCACCCATATATGGTCTTAAAGCTTCAGGAATTAATACAGATCCATCTTCTTGTAAGTTATTCTCTAAGAATGCTATTAGCATACGAGGTGGTGCTACAACTGTATTATTTAGTGTATGAGCAAAATATTTTCCATCAGTTCCATTAACACGAATGCCTAATCTTCTTGCTTGAGCATCCCCTAGATTTGAACAGCTTCCTACTTCAAAATACTTTTGCTGTCTTGGTGACCATGCTTCTACATCATAAGATTTCACTTTTAAATCTGCCAAGTCACCAGAACAACATTCAATCGTTCTAACAGGAATATCTAAAGTTCTAAAGAAATCAACTGTGTTTTTCCAAAGAACATCAAACCATTTTGGAGATTCTTCAGGAGTACATACTACGATCATTTCTTGTTTTTCAAATTGGTGAATACGATATACTCCTCTTTCCTCAATACCATGTGCCCCTTTTTCTTTTCTAAAGCATGGAGAATAAGAGGTCAATGTATGAGGAAGAGATGTTTCTTCTGTGATAGAATCGATGTATTTACCTATCATAGAATGCTCAGAAGTTCCTATTAAATACAAATCCTCGCCTTCTATCTTGTACATCATAGCATCCATTTCTGCAAATGACATAACACCTGTTACTACACTACTTCTGATCATATAAGGAGGAATACAATAAGTAAATCCTCTATCAATCATAAAATCTCTAGCATAAGAAATAATAGCAGAATGTAGTCTTGCTATATCTCCCATTAAATAATAGAAACCGTTACCAGCTACTTTACCAGCAGATTCAATATCAATACCATTGAACTTCTTCATAATATCTGTATGATAAGGAACTTCAAAACTTGGGGTAATTGCTTCTCCATATTTCTCTATTTCTACATTATCATTGTCATCTTTACCTAGAGGTACTGTTGGGTCAATGATATTTGGAATTGTCATTAAAATAGTTGTAACTTCTTTTTGCAAGGTCTTTTCTAGTACTTCTAACTCAGATAAGCGAGCAGCATTCTTAGTAACTTCTTGTTTTACAAGTTCTGCTTCTTCTTTCTTGCCTTGTGCCATTAAAGCACCAATTTCTTTAGCAACTTTATTCTTGTTTGCTCTGATTGCATCAGCTTCCCCTTGTGTAGCTCTTCTTTGTTCGTCTAATGCAATAACTTCAGCAACCATTGGTAGTTTGCTATCTTGGAACTTTTTCTTAATGTTTTCTTCTACTAAATCTTTGTTTTCTCTTATAAATTTTATGTCTAACATATTAATCCCTTTCAAAATGACAATAATGTCACTAATTTTCTGATTTTGCTTTACTTAATGCTTCTTGTTCTTCACCGGATAAATTACCACTGCTAAACCCTTTTTCTATGCTTTTTGCATAAGTGTAGGAAGAACCCGCACTATGTACTGAGTTAATAATAAATCCATCTTGATGTTCGTTTAGTAATGCGATAGCAAAGCTAAGTTTTCCACCCATTTCATTAAAAGCATCATACTTTACTATCCCTATTTTCTGGAAACAATTATCTTGAATTAATTTCTGTGCTTTCAGTTCTGAACGTATTTCTCTTATAAGTGAATTGTTATTTGTTTGGTTTTCTATTGTTTTAACAATATGTTCTTCTAGCGATTTTGCATTATTACCAGACATGAATTTCTGATATTTCTTTATTAGTTTATTAAGGCGAATCGTATTAATAATAGAAACTGTAAATCCTATCG
>CAYJHO010000228.1:0-1994 GCA_964369945.1 uncultured Lachnospiraceae bacterium | reverse complement strand
TATCAAACTCTTTCTTTAGCTTTTCTAAGGCTTTCTTTTCAATTCGACTAACGTATGACTGTGTACCCTAAAAAGAAAACTAGTATAAGACAATCTTACTGCAACATATAGTATAAAAAAGCCGTAAGGATCCCTTTATTATGACTTCTCTCTCTCTTTATTTACGTAGCTCTAGAAATAATCCAGAAAGTATTGCTAACCAAGAGCTTTTATTACAAAACTACATAAAACAACATCCTGATTTCCAATTGGCTCACATCTATTCTGACCTCGGTTATTCAGGTGTCCATTTTCAAAGGCCAGGGTTTCAAGCACTATTAGCCGATATACAAAATAATAAACTAAGTTGCCTCTTAGTCAAAGACTTTTCAAGAATAGGCAGATACTATATTGATGTGGGAACATTCATTCAGCAATTCCTTCCGCTTCATAATGTACGCCTATTATCACTTAATGATCATTACGATAGTAATACCCTCGCAACTCCCCACCAAGAACTTAGTTATTCTTTTCTACAAATATCTCATGATCTCTACAACAAAGATTTATCCCAAAAAATTAAAACTAGCCAAGTAGCAAGAGCTAAGAAAGGTGAATTTGCCACCTCGAAGCCCCCCTTTGGCTATATCATAAAAAACCACAAACTATGCCCTTGTCCACTTACCTCGCCCATCGTCATTTATATATTTCAGCTTGCTGCTAAAGGGCTAGGTCCCACTAGGATCGCCGCTTTATTAAATGAAACTAAAATCCTGACCCCAAGCAAAAATGTAAAGCATATATGGTATCCTAGCACAGTATATCGTATTTTACACGACAGGCGCTACCTGGGAGAATCTATCTATGGTAAAACCACCTCTCACTATTCACAAATAGAAGGAAAACGAGTACATACGAAAGCCTCTCCCACCATCTTACTAAACTGCCACCCTCCCCTAATTAGCAAAGACTTGCTTTCTTCCAAAGAAAAGGAGCCTTTATGATTACTAGATATCGCGCAGCCCTTTATTTAAGAATTTCCAAGGAAGATAGCGAACACAGTGAAAGCAATAGTATACGAAATCAGCGCCTACTCCTCAAATCTCACATCTCTAACTTAGAAGATACAGAGCTTGTCGCTGAATACGTGGACGACGGCTACAGTGGTGCTAACTTTAATCGCCCTGCTATTCAAGATTTACTCTTAGAAATAAAAAAAGGAAATATCAACTGCATTCTAGTAAAAGATTTATCTCGTTTTGGAAGAAATTATCTAGAAGTTGGTCATTACCTTGAACATATATTTCCCTTTTTGCAAGTACGTTTTATTTCCTTACAAGATCAACTGGACACCAAAAACGGCATGAGCTATAGCGAATCCATTCTGCTTCCCTTTAAGAATTTAATGAACGATGCTTATATTCAGGATTTATCCATCAAAATTCGTTCTCAACGACGGGCTGCACAAAAGAAAGGAGACTTTGTAGCAGCTTTTGCTTCCTTTGGCTATCTCCGCTCTTCCACCTCTAAACATAAGCTAGAGCCTGATCCTATGGCTGCTCCTGTTGTTTGTTTGATTTATGAATTAAAATTAGAGGGCTATAGTCAATCAGCCATCGCAACTATTTTAAATGATACCCTCATCCCCTCTCCTTACGAGTACAAGAAATCAATCCAATCCAACTATAAAACAAGTTTCCAAAAAAAGCCTTCTTCCCTTTGGTCAGCAACTGCCGTTTTAAGGATTCTAAGCAATCCACTATATACTGGAACCATGGTACAAGGAAAGACTGAGAGCCTTAATTTTCGCTTCCATCAATACCTCCCAAAAGAAAAGAAGGACTGGTTTTTGGTAAAAAACACCCATCCACCTTTGATTTCAAATCAAATCTTTTTCGTTGTTCAACATTTGTTAAAACAAGATACCAGATGCTCTCCTAGAGAACAAAAGGTTGCACTTTTTTCAGGTTTCCTTACTTGTTACCACTGTAAGCAACCACTACTAAAACAAAGTA
>CAYJHO010000227.1:0-1997 GCA_964369945.1 uncultured Lachnospiraceae bacterium | reverse complement strand
TTTATCTAAATGATAAGCCCTAACCTATGAATAAAATAACCTTAATAAGTTACAATAGCTGTGCCAGTTCAATTTTGGCACAGCTGTTATTTTGCCTACCCACCCACTATATCCCAAATATATAATGGTGCAGTCAATGCAAAGATTAAACATGCAAATAAAATTGTAGGAGCTACCCACTCAAACTGACCATGCTTTCTATAATCGAAATAAGCTGTTGCCAATTTCACAAAGAAAAAAACTGCCAATACCAAATCAATGGCAGGAAATACCACTGTATTTACCACTGTTTTTATCTGACTTGATACCTCTTTCCCCCTTATTTCGAATCCACACTTCTAAGGTACTTCCTCTCTCCCACAAGGCTTCTACCATGGCCTCTTTTCTCTCTTCCATGTCCACTCCTCCTACATGCTATGGGCTTCCAAACAGTTAGAGCCAGCTTCCATGGCAGGCTCCATTTCTCCAGCTCTACCTACTCTCCCTTGATAATATTCCAAGATATGATTGGACAACCGTTCTTCTAGATCCACCATTTCTTCGTTGATATCCCTTACCATGTTTTGATAATCCAACAAGCCAAGACTTTCTGACTTTGGCACAATCAACAGCTCATGCAAAGAGGAAGGGAGAATATAAAATTCCTCCTGTAGTTCTTCTCTGATTTCTTCCAAAATGTCATCATGATACAATAAACGTGCCCCATACCAAGTATCATGAGTGGTTAAAATATAAGGGCCATGTTCCTTCATAAAAGGCATGACTTCCGATTCTCCTAGGAGATCTAGCTGCTCCCGTTCAATTCTGCTCCCTAAGGATTCAAACAGTTTTTCTCGCTTGGTATTTTCTTTTGCCTCTCGAAACATCTCTTCTTGTGAAATTTCATAATGCTCCATCAAGGCGGTCTTCATGATGGTTGACATGGTTTCACTCAATCTCCATCGTACAAAAAAGGCAAAGCCTGATTTTCGTTCATAGGGAATATCTGCTAAAAAATCTTCCTTCCCCTCTTCTTCTACCATAATCAAGCGAAGTTGCTTTAGTATGTCTTCTTTTCTGTAGTTTTCTAAGCGAAATCCTTCCAATGGTTGGGGCTCTAATTCTGCAAAAATTCTCTTTGCTAAGGAAGACACCTGCTCTGCATCCTTCCATTCTTCATACCAATCTTCTGGATATACTACCGTTGCCACTTGAGTTCCTTCAAATAAAATAGAAATCCCTAGTTTTTCTTGATTGTGCTTCTTTACGTTCTGCCAAGAAACTTGCCCTCCTTTTTCTTCCATCTCTTTTCCTAAGGCTGCAAATATCTTGTCATTAAACTCTTGTATGGTTGCTATTTTCCCCATTTTTTTCCTCTACTTTCTTTCACCCTTGGTGAACCATATTTTCTACACTACCTTTTACTTGCTACCTAGATTCTTTCTTCTATCACCTCCTCCATAAAAAAAGAGCAAACAGTAATTTCTACTATTTGCTCTCATGGTTCTATTATTTTGTTTTTCTTATCATTCAGTTCCTAAAGATTAGATCACATAATCTGTAGGAACTGATAATTTGTGTTTTTTCTGGTATGCTCATTTTACTACTCTTTTATAGCATATTCCCAAATTCTAAAAGATGAATCTTCATATCGCAATGTAAATAGGTTGCCATTCTCGCTAATTTCAAAAAGGACATTTCGTGTGGACTCTGAAATTTCATCATCTTCATAATATAAAGCAACAGCTTCATTAAGTAATTCATTTGCATCGGGTATAATCGCATATCCATTACCTAAATCATTTTCTCCTGTAAAATCAAAATGTATGCCATCTTCCTTGAAGCTAACTTCTATGGTATCTCTCCCATTAGTTAATGTGATATCATAGTGTAAATGGCTTACAATAAATGAATTATCTATTGCTTCCCCGTTAAACACATCATCTGTGAAATCTGCAACATAAGATAAATTATCCCCACTTGTTACAATTAAAATTGATATAAATTCAAACTCATCT
>CAYJHO010000226.1:0-2006 GCA_964369945.1 uncultured Lachnospiraceae bacterium | reverse complement strand
ATGTTGGAATCGAAGAAACATCCAGGAGAATTAAAGGATATGGTTTGTTCACCAGGTGGTACCACAATTGCAGCAGTAAAATCCTTGGAAAATGGAGGTTTCCGTGGAGCTATTATGGATGCGGTAGAGGCCTGTGTGAAGAGGGCTGAAGAACTCTAAATTAGTGTAAAATTACAGATGCTTGACAAAAATACATTCGTTTGTTAAAATACAATGACAAACAGAAATGAAATTGTAACATTTCTGTAATAAAACCCATGAAATTTGGAGGATGTTATGTTAACAAAAAAGAAAGGGATTGAGTTTTGGTTATTTTTATGTATTGCCGTCGTTTTTATTGGCTTACAGATGATAACAGTAAACGCAAGTGCAAAGCCTCAGCTAGATAGTTTTAATAGCGGTGTGGCAGAGATACTAGATCCTACAAATCACGCTATTATGCAGGAAGCAGAAGAAATAGTGGTGGAAGAAGAAAACACATATGAACTAGTAATGGCAAATATACAAACAAGCTTGAATCTAAGAGAGGAACCATCAGAAGAGGCCCTTATTATGGGTAAGATGTATCAAGACTGTGGTGGAGAAGTATTAGAAAGAGCAAATGGATGGACGAAGATTCAATCAGGAAATTTAATTGGGTGGACAAAAGATGAGTATTTGTTGTTTGGTGAGGAAGCAGAAGAACTAGCAAACAAGGTAGGATATCCAATTGCTGAAGTAGTAAGTGATGCATTAAGAGTTAGAGTAGAAGCTTCCGAAGAGGCTGAAGTGTTAGGCTATGCAGCAAAAGAAGAAAACTTAGTTGTTATTTCAGAAGTAGATGAAACATGGATCTGTGTAGAATATCTAGATGGAATTGGTTATGTACAACGTGAGTTTGTAACAGAAATGTTCTCAATTGACCACGGAGAAACATACGATGAAATTACAGAACGTGAATTAAAAGAAGAATTAGAGAAAAATAAATTAGAAAAATACTTAGGAGCTATGACAGCAAGTGAGTATGAACTTTATTTATTAGCAGCAATTATTTACTGTGAATCTGGTGGCGAAAGCTATGAAGGTAAATTAGCAGTAGGAGCTGTAGTGCTCAATAGAGTTAGAAGTGGAGCTTATCCAGATACCCTTCAAGGTGTTATCTATGCTTCTGGACAATTTACACCAGCACAAAGTGGTAAGTTAGACCGAGTTATGGAAGCAGGAAATATTCCTCAAAGTTGTTTTGATGCAGCAAGTGAAGCATTGGATGGTTATACCAATGTAGGGGATGCTTTGTATTTTAGAAGAAACAATGGGACAAGAGAGGGTCTTGTAATTGGAAATCATGTATTTTATTAGTAGAAAGAAGTCTTATCGTTAAGGTAAGGCTTCTTTTGCATATTGAACGATAATTGTACTTATTGTGCTAAAAAATTCATTGAATTTTTATAGATATCAGTGTAAGATAAATATATCGAGGAGGTGATAGCATGTTTGGTGAATATGCAGTGTACATATGGCTAGTAGTTTTGATTCTATGCGTAGTAATTGAGGCGGCTTCCATGGGATTGACCACAATTTGGTTTGCATTAGGCGCGTTAGTAGCATTAATCGTGTCAATGTTTACTGACGTGGTGCCATTTCAGATATTAGCATTCTTAGTGGTATCCTTAGTGTCGTTAATCTTTGTTAGAGATTTGGCTATGGCTAAATTGAATAGAACAAGAAGTTCTACTAATGTAGATAGTATGATAGGCGAAAAGGCTGTAGTAACGACAGAAATTAACAATATCTTGAACACAGGAAGTGTTAATTTCAAAGGGATGGAATGGACCGCAAGAAATGTGAGTGTGGACGGTGTGATTCAAACAGGTCAAATTGTACGAATTAGAGCTATTGAAGGCGTGAAAGTAATCGTAGATGAAGTGGAATCACAGATCGAAGACAAGAGAGTATAATAATCATGAGCTCGCGGAATCTTTCCGACGAAATTCATAAACAAAGTATTCACAAAATACGCTTTCGCT
>CAYJHO010000225.1:0-2031 GCA_964369945.1 uncultured Lachnospiraceae bacterium | reverse complement strand
AAATCAAAAATAGTACTCCTAATATCAAAAATATCCCCATGTGGTACCTCTTCCCAATTGTATCATCTCCTAATTTGCAAAGAAAATAAGAAAAGATGCCCCTATGCAAAAACAAATTGCTGCAACTGCTAACAAGGAATCAACTCCATTAAATGAAACATATTTACCTCCATACCGATGCGCTTTTTGAATCGGTACGCAAGCTGAATCTTAAATTCAGCTCTGCGATCATGGTGTTTGTGACGCATCGGCACAAACACTTGGGGTGAAAAATCAGATTATCAAATTTATTTTTCACCCTTTCCTCCCTCTATGGTGCACTTATAATATTCATACCTATTTCATCTATCCAAGCATTTGGTGTGGCTTGTCCATTTACATAAGCAACGGCTACTTCACCACTTGATGTATTAATATGAATAACAAAATTAGTGGTAGAAGCTACGGATGATTGTGGACTATCTAAGACACAGTACTTATCGGTATGGTTGTTTTTTACTTCTTCTCCCATAATCTCAATAATTCCCTCAGCTAGTTTGGTAGTATCAAAGTTACTAGCTGCTATTTTAGTTGGAAAAATGGCAGAAATACGATCTGATGAATTTCCTGCTTCTCTTACCAATAACCAGCTATGATACTCATGCTCCTCCGGATACGCTGTTCCCCATAATACCTCAATGGTCTCATTAGCTGGAACCTGATTAGCTGGATCTGCAATTGCTATCAAAGCTGCGTCTATAATGCTAGTTGCTATTTGTAAATCGTTTGATTCACGGCTTCTTTCTACATATTGTAAATATTGTGGTGCCAATACGCCTGCTAAAATAGCAATAACTGCAACTACAATAATCAATTCTACTAAAGTGAATCCTTGGTCTTTTCTCTTCTTCATGTTCTAGTTTAACTCCCTATCATTTCATAATAAAATATATCCAATTCTATTATTTTATCATGCACTTCACTATACTTCAAGAAATATGATAAAATGCTTGTTAAAATAACTATTGATATATATAATAGGAAATGCTGAGTTTACCTATCAACTAAAAAATACAAAGGGGAATTACCATGAAAAAGAAACTAATAGTAACACTACTCGCAAGTGCCATCATAAGCTTAATGGTAGCTTGCTCACCAGCAGATGCTGGAGCAGCAGACAGTACAGATATTTCAGTAGAGGAAAGTAGTACTTTAGCTATTGATGAAAGTCTGGAAAACGCGGAAGAAACAAATACTGAGGTCCAAGAGAATACCTCGGAAGAAATGAGTTCAAGTGAAAGTCCACTTGGCTATCGTATCCAAGATAACATCTTAACTTACCTTGGAAAGGATTATGCTATTCTTGAAGTAGATGGTGGTAATCAAGATGGGAACAGAGAAGATAATGTGGCTGTAGATATCGGATTTGGTGATAGAATATATTGGGGGTTAACTAATGAACATGGGCAACTCGTCTATGTCCTTGCTGATTCTATTTTGTTACAAGATGATGATACAGAACCTGTCAATAGTGCGGGGCGCTATTATGATGATGAAGCAGATGTTCCAGGAACTGAGGCTGCCGACTTAGATCAAGGACATGTCATTGCAGACTCTTTAGGTGGGGTAGCTAATGCTTATAATATTACTCCACAAGATTCAACTCTCAATCGCCATGGTAATCAAGCATATATGGAAGATGGAATCCGTGATGCAGGAGGTTGTAGCAACTTTATTGCAACCATAAGCTACCCAAACACTAGTACTCATACACCAAGTACTTATAAATATGAATATACCTTAATGGGAAATGATATTATAGATGAATTCGATAATAATAATCCAGAAGCAATTGAAGAATCCATGGAATCATCTACGGATGCTTTGATAGTAGAAACAGATTCCAAACCAGAACCTACTCCTGAGCCTGAGCCAACTCCCGCTCCATCTCCAGAGCCTGTTCCTGTTCCAGAACCTGCTCCTGCTCCAAGTAATGATGTTTCTAGTGTAGATACCAATGGAAATGGAACCGTTACCATTGCTGAAGCTGAG
>CAYJHO010000224.1:0-2066 GCA_964369945.1 uncultured Lachnospiraceae bacterium | reverse complement strand
TATTGATTCATATGATAGACCTCTTGATTTTAGATGGTAGTGTCAAGTCTGACACCCCTTTTTTCTGTATAATTGAAGTTACCACACAACAAAAACAGAAAGGACTATTGCAGTGAATAATATTATACTATATTTGCTTAAACTAATTCAAGACCAACAGAAACAAATTTCTTGGCTCATTCATTTTATTTGCAGATACATCCCTCTCAAATAGTGGGCTTTTGAGGATTCTCACTCTCCTGAGTATCAAAAATTCAAAATCGATGTACTTCCTAAGATTATTTCCTACCATCAAGACAGGAATTGGAAGAATTTCATCACCTATTACCAAAAGCGTTATAACAAAAGCATTAAACCTATATTCAGGCAGACAGAGTGTGACATCCCAGCCTCTTGCTGTTGCCCTGCTTGTGATGTTCCTGTTGATTACCTTATGTGGAACGATGGTAAAAAGAAAAGTCAAGTTCTGTGCAAAGTATGCTAGACACATTTTTCTCCAACGAAAGACAACCGCTTTTCCCCAAATACCACCCTACGATACCCTTATTGCAATCATAGCCTTGTACATATAAAAGACCGTAAGCACTTTATCATATACAAATGTGTTAACTCCAAATGCTCTGGCAAGAATAATTATAAACTCCATTAAATCTATCGTGAATTTACGATAGATTTTTTTAAGGTGGATTTAAACTCATTACCTAAAACTGCATCTATATGCATCAAACCCTTTGTAGACAACTATGATTACGGTACAAGCAACGTATTTACAGTAGATGAAACTTATATCAAAATCCGTGGGGTAAAAGCTTACATCTGGTTTACCATGGATACTGCTAGCCGTTCCCTAGTTGGTTATCAGGTTTCTAATAATCGTGGTGTAGGTCCATGCATTCTTGCCATGCGTAGGGCATTTAAACACCTAAAAGAATTACCTCAAAACTTTAAATCTGTGGCAGATGGTTATAGCGCCTATCCTTTAGCTGCTCAACAGTTCTTCTATGAATTCGGTAACAAATTTAAGTTCGATATTACCCAAGTAATTGGGCTTAGCAATGATGATGCAGTCTCTAAAGAATTCCGCCCCTATAAGCAGATGATTGAAAGCCTGAATCGTACCTACAAATCTTCTTATCGACCTAGAAACGGATTTGATAGTATAGGCGGCCAACTATGATTTAGCTCTATGGGGGCCTATTATAACTTCCTAAGACCACACCAACACACAGGCTATAAAGTGCTTAATGATATCGACTTACTAAAAGGAGCCGATAACATGCCTGGGAAATGGCAACTCCTCATCTTCCTTGGTCAGCAAACAATATGAAACATTCAAACCCAATCGATTGCATAAAGGAGCGGAGTCGTTGTCAAGGAAACTGTGAAGTACCGAAGTGCATCGCACGAGGATATGTCGCGAAAGTTCCTTAACATAAGATTCACGGACTATCCTATTTTAGCAGAAAAGGGGGTAGTGCGCCCTTTTCCTGCCTTCTGGCGAGGATGGGTTCGGGCAAAGTTCTAAGCTCTCAGAGCGTTTAACTTAATCTAAATCTGCAGTTTTCTAGGTTCTTATGAGCCTATTTTTTTTCTTTTTTCATAAATCATTTGACACTATCTTTTAGATGATTTTGCTTTGTGTCCATTTGAATTTTACCTCCTTTAAACGTTCACGACTGATTTCATAAGTGCTATCATTTAATAGAACCAGTTGCTTGTTAGTAATCTCTTTTATGTAGCAAGGGTTTACCATGATACCTTTGCGAATCTTTATGAAATTAGACTCATTCAGAATATGCTCTATTTTATTGAGGGGAGATCTAACGCATAAAGAGCTTGTATTAAAGTGCAAATACATGTGATGTTTTATGACTTCTACTACGAGCAAATCAGTAAGAAAAATATCCAGATTTTCACCTTGATATAAAAGTGTTATTTTTTTATTTCTCTTTCTCCATTCTTCTAAAATAAGTGGAAAAACAAAGGTTAAATCTTCAAGAAGATTAAATTTGCGAATGAAGCCTATTGGTCTGCAAACAAATGAACGGTATACATAATGTGAATGG
>CAYJHO010000223.1:0-2093 GCA_964369945.1 uncultured Lachnospiraceae bacterium | reverse complement strand
GATTAGATGGAATAGAGTATCTTTATTATGGTATATCATATTATCAGAGTTTGGTTTTATTTGAAAAGTGAAAGTTGTATTCCATCGAGAAGTTAATTGTCTTATTAGAAAGTATTCAATTAGCATTAGAGCAACTTGAAGAATATCTCTTAGATGCTAATGGATTGGTTTTAGATGCTAGGTATATTATGTATCATATTCGCGAACAACGATTTGAATTTATCTATTGTCCGTTAGAGACAGAACATAGCTTAGATTTGTTTGTAGAATTTCTAGTTGACCATATGGATTATGGAGATGAAGAAAGTACTAAAATAATACAAAAGCTATATGAGCTAGTAAGTGATGGGTTACAAATGGCTGAATTAAAGTCGTTTATACAGGGGCTTAGCTTAGAAGTAAAGGAAGAAAGAGAATCTCAAGAAAAGTTGGAAAGTGAAAAGGCAGATTTATGGGGAGAAGAAGCTTTTATTCCAGAAAGTATGCAGGTAGAAAGTCAAGAGAATGCTTCTAAATTTGTTTATACTGAATATGCAATTTATGCAGGTTTTTTAATATTGACTGTTATTATGATATTGTTTAGGCCATATACACCAATCAAAGTAATGCTATATGTGTCTCTCATGGTGATGCTAGGAGCTGTTTTATTTCAACAGAAAAGGTTTCAAAAGAAGGAAGAGGAAAAGCAGGAACAACTAGTGGTGCACAGCGAATATCAAAAAAGAATGGAGGATCTTCCTGAGAGTAATGAAACACAATATATAGAACTAGAAAAAGCGAGCGGTATTCTTGAGTATTGTGGAAACGAGGATATTAAATCTATTCCATTTTTAGAACAAGAACAAATGATTGGCAGTGAACTAGAAAGTGTGGAGGTATATATAAAGTTAGAAGGTATTAGTCGCATGCATGTAAGTGTAATAAAAGAAGCTGGGCTATATTGGATAGAAGATTTAAATTCAAGGAATGGTACATGGGTTAACGGCGAAAGGATTTTTCCGAGAACGAGAACGATATTAAATCGAGGTGATAAAGTAAGTTTGGCTAGAAATGACTTCATATTTAAATAATAGAACGAGAGAAAAGCTTTCCCTTTTAGGGTAAATATGCTACTATTTACAAAGTGTAGAACTTATTGTGATTATACTTCATGTAGTAATATATAAGGGATTGAACTTCGATATGGAGGAAAGAAATGAAACAAATTAAATTGCCTGTGATTGTAGAGGATATTATTAATAAAATACAAGCTGCCGGATATGAAGCCTATGTGGTGGGAGGCTGTGTTAGGGATAGTTTGCTAGGGCGAGAGCCGATGGACTGGGATATTACAAGTTCAGCCAAACCAGAACAAATCAAAGAATTGTTTCCTAATACATTCGATACAGGGATAGAACATGGAACAGTATCTATTGTATATCAGAAAGTTTGTTATGAAGTGACGACGTATAGAATTGATGGCATCTATTTAGATAATAGAAGGCCTGAAAATGTAGAATTTACAAGTAAGTTGCAAGAAGATCTAAAGAGAAGAGATTTTACTATTAATGCTATGGCATATAATGAAACGGAAGGTTTGGTAGATTTATATGAAGGGCAAATAGATATACAGAAAAAATGCATAAGATGCGTAGGAATTGCAAAAGAGCGATTTTCAGAAGATGCATTAAGAATTATGAGAGCAGTTAGGTTTAGTGCACAATTAACTTATGAGATCGAAGAAGAAACACAAAAAGCTATCCGAGAATTAGTAGGGAATTTAGTTCATATTAGTGTAGAAAGATTGCAAGTTGAACTTAGCAAATTGCTGCTTTCTGATAATCCGAATTATATAGAAAAAGCCTATGATTTAGGGATTACTCGTGTTATTTTTCCAGAATTTGATGGTGTTATGGAAGAACTAGAGAAGAAAGAAAATTGTATTAAATTACTATGTAGTGTAGAGAAAGAAATTGTTCTAAAGCTTGCCACAATCTTATTGTTTATTCAAAAAGATCCAAAGTCAATTTTGAAAAAATTTCGCTTTGATAATGACACAATAAAGAAAGTTAGTATAATACTAAAGTATTTCCAACAAGTATTAGAACAAGAGC
>CAYJHO010000222.1:0-2125 GCA_964369945.1 uncultured Lachnospiraceae bacterium | reverse complement strand
GTTGTTAGAACCAATCAGCACGAAGTATTTTCAAAAGGATGCAGACATTAGCATCGAAGATATCTATAACGAAGTATTCTCTGTAGAAAAGAACGAAGTGGAAAATTTGAAAAAGGATATCATAGATAAATATAGAAAATCGCAAGATACTTTTGCAGATGAGTCGGAAGAGGACAGAAAATTTTTGCAGATGTTTTCTTTTATTTGTATGCTAAGCTTTGATGTTTATATGAAAAAGTTACTAATTGAGAAATTGATAGATGAACTTCCAGATGTTTCAGGGAAGAAAGTAGAGAAGTAAAGAAAGGAACTGCTTACCATGAAGTTGTTATGTGATTTACACACCCACACCATTGCTGGGGGACATGCTTATAGTACCTTGAAGGAGAATATAGAGAGTGCTTACGAACGAGGATTGAAGGTTTATGGATTCAGTGAACATGGACCAAAGATGCCAGGAGGCCCTCACTATTTATTCTTCCATAATTTCAAAATTATTCCTAGAACTTATAAAGAAATGAAGATTTTACGTGGATGTGAAGCTAATATCATGGATTTAGATGGTCGTTTAGATTTAAAGAATGGAGTATTAAAGAAGTTAGATTACGTGATTGCTAGTTTGCATATTCTATGTGTACATGCAGGAGATGCTAAGGAAAATACGGATTGTCTTATTAAAGTTATGGATCATCCTTATGTGAATATTATTGGACATCCTGATGATTCTAGATATCCTTTAGAGTATGAGAGATTAGTACTTGCAGCAAAAGAAAAATCAGTTTTGCTAGAAATTAACAATAGCTCCCTAAACCCACAAGCTTCGCGGGAGGGAGCTAGAGAAAATATCAAGACGTTGTTACACTATTGTAAGAAATATGAAGTTCCAGTTATTGTCGCTTCGGATAGTCACTATTATGATTCTATTGGCAGATTTGAAGCAGCAGAGGCCCTTTTAGAAGAAGAAGGGTTTCCTGAGGAACTAGTTATGAATACCAAGATAGAAGCTTTATTAGAATTTCTAAATTATTCTGCTGACTCTAGTGTGATATAATCTAGAAAATCTAGGGCATGATCAAGGGAAGGTGCAAAGTTAGTAATACTAAATATGATAGGTTCTTCATACATGAGAATGGTATAATAGTTCTCATAAAACTCTTCATTTGCATCTAGATAGATGCCAACAGGGATAGGGTTTTCCATTGAGCTAGGGTCTGTGTGATCATCTTCACGGATTCTAGCTATTTGTTCGTCGGTTATCGTTTCACCCGCTGTCTCTTCTATAATAGCATAATCAATATAATAGAAGTCATCTTGAAAACGTTGGTATTGTTCTTCACTCAATACCGTAGTAATATCTACAAACATATCATTGATCACATATTTTCCAAAGATAGATTCATTTGCAATCATGACATCTAATTCTCCAGTCATAATTTTCACAGCTAGAAGTTGAACAGAATTATAATCACTTCCCACTTCGTCAATATTGATATTAGTAGCAATATTGCTATATTGGCTGGTAGTATCGATTTCTGTGTAGGCATCAAAGGCTTCCGCATACGGTTGTGTGTTTTCTGCAGAAAAACAATTAAGTAAAGCAGCAGAAAATACCAAGTCCTTTGCTGTTAGTATGGTAACAAGAAAACTAACGGCTCCAAAAATAGTGATAGATCCTATGATTACATGCCACTTATAGTAATCCATAAAGTAGGATAATTTTGCCTTAAAAGGTTTTGATTTTAGTTGTTCTCTTTCTTCCTTGAATTCGTCCATTACTGCCATTTTGTTGTCCTCTTTTCGTAAGTTATGATTCTTCTGAATCTAGAGACCTTATTTATAGGGCTCTAGATTTTCATTGGTGGGCTCTGTCCCCACTGTTTTATCGTGAATCTCGGGATGTGTATTAGAAATTCATAAACAAAAGTAGGCACAAATCGTGTGGAAACGTCTGTACTTAGGGGCTGTTCTCTAGCCTCTTAGGTACAGCTACGTTGAAACCGAGCGAAAGCGCATTTTGTGCTACTTTTGTTTATGAGTTTTTTTAGTAAAGATTCCGAGAGTTCATAAGTTTATTCTCATATTCTAGACAGTAAATCTAGTTATGTCAATGAAGGAAGTAAAAAGA
>CAYJHO010000221.1:0-2140 GCA_964369945.1 uncultured Lachnospiraceae bacterium | reverse complement strand
CAATTAGTACAGAAAACTGTACAGGAGGGCTACCAGAAATGGTGGCCCTCTTTTTTGCGTATATAAAAGAGAAATTTGCTAAAAATAAAAGTAATATTTGTAATCTGCACAAAGTTGTGTTACAATTTAACGGTAAGATAACAATTTTATTTCAATTTAATGGAGGGTATTATGAGTAATTCAAACAAGTATGCAGGAACAAAAACAGAGAAGAATTTAGAAGCAGCTTTCTCAGGAGAGAGCCAAGCTAGAAATAAATATACTTATTTTGCTAGCGTAGCTAAGAAAGAAGGCTTTGAACAAATCTCAGCTATTTTTGCACATACTGCAGAGAATGAGAAGGAACATGCCAAGATGTGGTTTAAAGAATTGCATCCAATGGGCAATACCGCAGATTGTCTAAAGGCGGCAGCTGATGGTGAGAACTATGAATGGACAGATATGTATGCTACTTTTGCTAAGGAAGCAGAAGAGGAAGGATTTAAAGAGTTAGCAGCAAAGTTTAGATTAGTTGCAGCAATTGAGAAGACACACGAAGAACGTTATTTGAAGTTATTGAATAACATCGATATGAAAACAGTGTTTGAGAAGAGCGGACAAACTATGTGGGAATGTAGAAACTGTGGACACTTAGTGGTAGGTGTGAAGGCTCCAGCTGTCTGTCCAACCTGTAATCATCCTCAAAGCTACTTTGAAGTGAGAGCAGAAAATTATTAATATTTACTAGGTTTTAGGGCTTAGAATAAGAAAGGCTAATGCTTTTTTTGTTCTAAGCCTTTTCTTTTGGCTAAATTGAATAGTGGCAATTTCTAATATAAATGCTATAATACAAAAGAGAAGTATTATAAACTCTCGGAATCTTTACTATGAAATTCATAAACAAAGTATTCACAAAATGCACTTTCGCTCGGTTTCAACGTAGCTGCACATAAGTGGCTAGAAAACAGCCACTAAATGCAGACGTTTCCACACGATTTGTGCCTACTTTGTTTATGAATTTCTGAAACATATTCCGAGATTTATGATGAAAAAATGGGGACAGAGTCCCCTAAGGAAAATCTAGAGCCCTACAGTAGGGCTCTGATTCCGAGAGAAGTTTTCATTTAGGGGGGAATATGGGGATTGTAGATTTACACTGTGATACCATGACGGAATTATACAAAAGAAGACTTGCTGGTAGCGAGGAAAATCTATACGAAAATAGACTCCATTTAGATTTAGTTAGAATGCGGAAATCAAAGTATGGACTTCAATGTTTTGCCATTTTCTTAGACAAGGAACAAGAACAAAACCTCAGTGGAAAAGCGAAAGAATTGATAGGATTTTGGGAAGCTTGTTTGATAGAATATAGAGAACATGTGGCCAAGGCATGTAATGCCTATGAGATAGAACGTAATGCAAGGGCAAATAAAATATCAGCCATTCTTAGTCTAGAAGAAGGAGCCATCTTTGAAGGAAACTTAGAGAGCATAGAAGAGTTTTATAGACTTGGGGTAAGAATGAGTACCATAACATGGAATTATGAAAACGAATTAGTAGATCATAAAGGGATGACAGCATTTGGCTATGAGGCAATCGAGAAAATGGAAGACTTAGGAATGATTGTAGATGTCAGTCATTTGAGAGAGGATGCCTTTTGGCAATTAGAACAGGTAGCAAGAAAGCCCTATCTTGCCAGTCATTCCAATGCCTATGACATCTGTAAACATAAGAGGAATCTAAAGGAAGAACAGATTAGAGCCATTGCCAATAGGGGAGGAGTCATTGGATTGAATTATTATCCACCATTCTTGACAAGGGGCATGTTAAAGGAAGAAGATTTTGTCAGACATATTACCTATATTTATCAAAAAGGTGGAAGTGAGGTACTTGCCTTAGGAAGTGATTTTGATGGGATAGATACCAATCCCTTACTTCCTCATGTAGGAGAAATAGATTTCTTATGGGATATTTTATCTAAGGCTGGGATATCGCATAGTATAGTAGAAAAGATGCAAGAGAAGAATGCAAGTAGGTTCTTGCAAGATTTGTTATCTTAAAATGAACTCTCGGAATATTTCCTACAAAATTCTTAAACAAATTCCGAGAGTATATGAAAGTGAGTGGAGGGAAGCATGGGATTAAAGTTTGTATTAGGAGG
>CAYJHO010000220.1:0-2182 GCA_964369945.1 uncultured Lachnospiraceae bacterium | reverse complement strand
CGTTAATCAATATCTTATTAGGAATCTATACACCAATCAAGGGAACCGTAAGCATTAATGATCATCCATTAGAAAGTTACAACAAAGCTAGTTTATGGAAAGAAGTAGGATTTGTAAACCAATTTCCACAGATGTTTACTGGTACTGTGAAAGAGAATATTTATATTGCAAATTTGGCCGCAAGTGATAAAGAGCTAGCTACAGCGATAAATAGAGTAGGCTTACAACATGTAATGGAAAGAGAAATTGGCTGTCAATCAGAGGAACTTTCTGGCGGTGAGAAGAAACGTATTTCATTAGCTCGTGTATTGCTAAGAAATCCAGCAATCATTATTTTGGATGAACCTTACGAGGATTTGGATGAAAAGACTAGACCATTAATTGATGAAATTTTACAAGATAATACTAAGACAAGAATTTTCATATCTCATAATAAGAACTATGAAGATAAAAGTTTGAATGTAATTCATATATAGAAAAGAAAAAGAATAGCGAATGCTATTCTTTTTATCAAAATATGGAAGTTTTATATTTAATTTTATCTAATTTATTTCTTTAAGGTGCTGGTGATGTTGTAGTACTCACTCGTACAAATTCATCTTCTTTACCATCAGCCATAATATTACCATAAAACTCTATGAAATATTGTTGCCCTGATGTAACATCAATATCAATTGTCTTCGATAATGGCACAACGGTATCTGTAAAACCCAATTCCTTTATCGTATATCCATTAGTCCCACAAATTCTTAGAACACCAGTGAATCCTGTTGTAACTGTTGATCTTGACACCTCTACAGTGGCATATAACTTACCATTGTGGAATCCCGTAGATAAAGAGGCCCCTAAAAAATTATCATAATACAAACTAGCTCCTGGAATAACTTCGATTGGTTGTGGCACATCATAAACACGCGGAATTTCATATTGTGGAGTCTCCTGTGCAGAAACTGACACCCCTCCTAACATAATAACACACATAATACACAATAATAACTTCATTTTCTTAATCATACATACCTCTTCCTAATAATTTATTCCTTCCATAATTTCTTCCAATATATCTAAATCGACATTACCAAATAAATGCCAAACTTTATTTTCTGATTCCCATATAAAATAGTAGCTATCATGATTAGCCATGTAATACCGATTGTATTCAATCCCACTATCGGTATAGCCAAAACCTTCAAGTAAATACTCATTACTAAGTATTGGAATAGTATGTTTCTGATAAACGATTAAGTCAAAATACAAATCCTCACTTTGATAAGCATGTCTAATTGACAAAGGCTCAATACCAGATGCGATTAGTTCAAATCCTTCCGGAATGTAATCTAGAGAAATTTCTTCAATTTCAGATTCCTGGTAAAAATCTCCTCGCTCAAGCACAAAATTATCCGCATTCCAATTTTCAATATTTAATTGTAATTGATCCGACTGTATCATTTCTAATGAGAAGAAATTATAGCATAGCACTAGTAGCAAGATTGCTGCAGCAGAGCTTCTCCATATAATCCTTCGCTTATAAGTCTTCCGTTCTCTTCTCACAATAGTGTCATAGGAATTCGCTATCCGTCCCTTCATTCGGCTATGGAATTCGGCTGATTCTTTTGACATTTGTTGTTCTTCCTCTTCACTAATACAAAACATTGGATCTTGTCCCATTGCTTCATGGATGATTTTATTAAATTCTTTATTCATAATTCCCCTTTTCTATACAAAATTTATCCTTACATAATATATAACGTTTGTCACTATATTTTCGTTCCGCTTTTTCGACAAATTTTTTATCTTTTTAATTTCATCTATATTTTTAGCATATTTCTATGTGTCAAAAAAGGAGGATTTTAGCATATAATACAGAACAAGAATAACAAGCTAGAATATATTACGAAAGAGTGTTCAGAATGGCGAAGGGATATGTACTTATTTTAGCTATTGCTCAAATGGGTTTTGAATTGATTTGGGAAAAGATATCTATCAATCCAGCTACATGTATTAAAGTGGTTATGGCTGCAATTATAGGATTTTTGCTTGGTGGAATAGGATTTTCACATGTTGTCGCAAGTTATGAAAGAAAAATGTAGCTAGGATGTGAGGAGCAATATATAAGTAAATCCAAGCTTATATATGGATATGAGTCAAAAAAATGACTAATCATCGTTTACGATTAATCAAA
>CAYJHO010000219.1:0-2249 GCA_964369945.1 uncultured Lachnospiraceae bacterium | reverse complement strand
TGGTACGATATCTATGGCAGAAGTAGGCTTTGTTACCTCTATCTTCTCCATAGTACTGTTCCACAAAATTAAGGTATTCTTGTATAAATCTAAACTGTTTTCTAGTGGCCTTCCTGCTAATTCCTCATATACTTCTGTAGTCATTCCATAGGGATAATGATCTGAACTAATACAAATGACTGTCTGATCTAAGATTCCTGCCTCTTCTAAACGCTCCACTAAATAAGCTACTGCTTTTTCTAATTCTAAATTGCAGGCTATATATGCCTTTGCTTCTTCCGAAAGTGCAAGTTCTGCTACCGCTTCTTTATTATTCGCAGACATTTTATTCCCTGTGAAATTATAATTCATATGCCCCGATACTGTCATATAATAAGCATGAAATCTTGGTTGTGCAATATATTCGTCTACCGTAGCTTTTACCATTTCATAATCTGAAGCTGGCCATTCGTTTGCATGTTCCATTTCAAAAACATACGCTCCCCACTCATCCTCATCTAAGTCTCCCAATTTAGATGCCTTAAATTGATATCCTAGATTTGGATGGGTAATATAGCGTTCATAATAAGACAAACTATTATTGTGATAAGCAAAACTCTGTGCCCCTTCGCTAGCAAAATATCTTGGTAAAGAAAACGCTTGTTCATTTCCTCCACTTTTTCGAAAACTAAATTGCTGATAAGGAATCAATCCTGTCAAATTAACGTATTCACCGTCGCTAGTACTAGTTTGCCATAATGGTACATAATAGTCATGGGCTACAATACCAGACTTTGACATTTCATAAAGAGTCGGTGTTAGCGTTTCATGAATAGCATAAGATGAAAAGCCTTCTGCTGTTATATAGATTAAATTATAGCCTTCAAACATTCCAGTATATTCATTTTTATTGCTTGGGGTCATTTGCAAAAACTCACTTGCCACTTGATCTCCGTTATCATCTAATAACAGAAGCAACTCTTCTACATCCATTTCTAGTACATGAGGAGAGGTATCTAAAACCTCTTCAACTACCGTTTCAAGCTCTTCACTAGGCTCAACTTCTTCCACGATTACACTCTCTTCGGTACTTGTTTCAAATTCCTCTGCTACGAGAATTTCTTTTCGAAATACAAACAAATTGCATTCTCTCATTGTCAATGCCAAAACTCCATTTTGTTCTAAAAAGTAATCAGGATAGCTATAACTTCTATATTCTTCGTAGTAGTCAGCATCTATTCTATGCGCTAGATAGAAGGAACCGATCAAAACTAAGATAGAAGCAGAAAATAAACCTACACTTTGCCAACGCTCAATTACTCTAAAATAACGAAACTCCATTTTGTATTTTCGATCGTAAATAAAAAAAGCGATAAGAAAAGCAAACAACAAAACCAAACCTAACAGCGTAGTACCTATCGCATACAAGGTTTCTCTCCAATAGTTTTGTAGTGCATCTCCACCACTATTTGTAATAATCGAAAATGTTAAAGGCTGCTTAAAAACATTACGATAAATCATTTGTGTGTAAAACCATATAGAAGGAACTCCTGCCACAAGGTAAAACCAAACTTTATTCCCTTTATTTTTAAACACTCCCATCAACAGTGTTTGAAACGCTGCCCCAGTAAAAATTACTGGCACAGCGATTCCTAACTGAACACTGGTTAATCCATACATAAAAATATGAGAAATAAATTCCATCCAAAGTAAATTAAATAAATGTAATAAAAATATTTTCTTCATAGTGTATAGTATATGCTTCTTACTCAGAAACATCCTTCATAGAAAAGCTAATTCTTCCCATTTTATCTTTTCCTAAACAAACAACAGTTACAACATCGCCCAATGTTAATACATCTTCTACTCTGTTGATACGTTCTTTAGAAATTTTCGAAATGTGAACCATACCTTCTTTTCCAGGCGCAAATTCTACAAATGCACCAAATTCTTTAATGCTGATAACTTTTCCTGTGAATACTTGACCTTCTTCAAAGTTTGCTGTAATTGTCTTGATCATTTTAACTGCTTCGTCCATCTTTTCAGCATTTGTACCACATACAGAAACTTTACCATCATCTGTAATATCGATTTTAACTTCTGTTCTAGAAATAATTTCGTTAATTGTCTTCCCTCTTTGTCCAACAACATCACCAATCTTCTCAGGATCAATTTGAATCGAGATAATTTTAGGTGCATAGGTTCCAACTTCAGCTCTTGCTTCGCCAATCGCTGGATTCATGATTTCATTTAAAATATACATTCTAGCT
>CAYJHO010000218.1:0-2269 GCA_964369945.1 uncultured Lachnospiraceae bacterium | reverse complement strand
AAAGCATATCATAGTACATGGAGGGAAACATGATTTCTAGAGATTACTTAAAAGATAAAAACAGAATTGTAGTTAAAATTGGATCTAGTTCTTTACAGCATGATGAAACAGGTGATTTGGATTATGTAAGGTTGGAAAAACTTATTCGAGCACTTTGTGATATTAGAAATCAGGGGAAAGAAGTGATTTTGGTTTCTTCTGGTGCTATTGCGGCTGGAAAGAAGGCTATGAATTTACATAAAATAGAAGATTTGGCAGTGAAACAAGCCTGTGCTGCTGTGGGTCAGGCTAGGCTTATGATGATTTATCAAAAGATTTTTGCAGAGTATAACCATGTGGCGGCACAAATCCTTATGACGAAGAATACGATTGTAGATGATTTGAATCGAAAAAATGCCTTTAATACCTTTCATGAATTACTAAATATGGGAGCAATCCCGATTGTGAATGAAAATGATACCGTCTCTACCTATGAAATTGAAATAGGGGATAACGATACTTTATCGGCAATTGTAGCGGCTTTAGTAAAGGCAGATTTGTTAATTTTATTATCCGATATCGACGGGCTATATTCTGATGATCCACGAAAAAAACCAGATGCTACCTTTATCAGTACTGTTAAGGATTTAGATGATTCTATCATGAAAATGGGAAGGAGTTCCACAGGCTCAGGCGTTGGAACTGGGGGAATGGAAACCAAATTAGTAGCAGCAAATATTGCAACCAAATCAGGTGCTGATATGGTAATTGCAAATAGTAAGAACTTGGAAGTTATACATCAAATAATAGAAGGAAAGGAAGTAGGGACCTTATTTTTGCAAAGTCATGATGATGAGTTTGTATTAAAAGAATTTGTTCAGTCCTTACAAAAGTAAAATTATGAAAGATATTACAAATATGACAATGGATGAAAAAATCGCAAGAATCAATGAGCTATATCATAAGTCAAAAGCAGAAGGCTTAAATGAAGTAGAAAAAGAAGAACAGCAAATACTACGTAGAGCTTATATTGATAGTGTAAAGGGTGCACTTAAAGGGCAACTTAACAATATTGATATTGAAAAAGAAGATGGAACCGTAGAAAATCTCGGAGAAAAATTTGGGAATGAAGGCCACTAGTAAGAAAGAATTAAGAAACCTACTTAAGGAAAGTAGAAAAGAGTTTCATTTATCAGAGGAACGTGAGCTTGCAGATCGGGAGATAACAAAGAAGCTGTTGGCTTTTCTAGAAAAGCATAATTTTCGCAAAATACTTTGTTATCTATCTGCCTCTACAGAAGTTTCTACTTGGAAGTTATTAGAAGTGTGCTGTCAGAATGGCTATGAAGTTTATATTCCAAAAGTTGAGGGAAAACATATGGAATTTTATCCGATCAAAGATTTAAAACAAGACGTTCACTTAGGAAGTTTTGCTATCTATGAACCTATGGTTAATACTTCTTGTGTATCCCCATCTTCCAAAGACTTTTGTGTTATTATTCCAGGATTAGGTTTCGATACTCAGGGGAATCGTATTGGTTATGGTGGCGGCTTTTATGATCGTTATCTAGAACGATACCCCCATTGCCTTCGAATAGCTCTTTTGTATCATTGTCAATTACAGGAAGAAGTGATAGTAGAACCAACAGATCAAAGATGTCAGATATTGATTACAGAGAAGGAGATTTTACATGTTACAAAGAATTGGTGAAAACGCAAATCAAGTAAAGTATCAATTACAGAGTCTATCCACAGAAAAGAAAAACGAGGCTCTTTTTCTAGTAGCGGAACAGCTAGAAAAAAACACAGAACGTATCTTATCAGCGAATAGCATAGATATAGAGCTTGCCCAGAAAAATATGTTACATCCAGGGTTAATTGATAGGTTGTGTTTAACAGAAGATAGAATTAAAGCCATGGCGGATGGCCTTCGACAAATCATAACATTAGAAGATCCTATTGGGGAAGTGCTTGAAGAATTTACAAGACCAGCAGGTTTGAAGATTACAAAGTGTCGTGTGCCATTAGGGGTCATAGGTATGATTTATGAAGCTAGGCCAAATGTAACAGTAGATGCTTTTGGTTTATGTTTTAAGACAGGAAATGTAGTGATTCTAAAAGGTGGGTCGGATGCAATGAATTCGAACCGCTGTATCACAGAAATCATTCAAGAAGCTTTAGTGCTTTGTGATTTACCACAATATTTCATTCAATTAATTACCTCTACAGAGAGAGAAGTAGCAAACCAATTTATGAAAATGAATCAGTACATTGATGTGTTAATTCCTAG
>CAYJHO010000217.1:0-2319 GCA_964369945.1 uncultured Lachnospiraceae bacterium | reverse complement strand
GTAAGCGTCAATTCAAGCACACATACACAAAAGGCAATGCTTTTGCTATGATAGATTCATAACTTAAGCATCGCCTTTTTTATTTTTACAGTATTCTGGAATATCTTTCGACCATGGCAATAATCTTTTTACATCTACATCTGGATTTTCTTGAATCTGCTCAAATATATACTGTAAATAGTGTTGCGGTTTTAGATTGTTTGCAAGAGCTGTTTGAATGACACCATACACACGTGCAGTAGATGCAGCACCATTTGGGGTATTTGAAAAGAGGAAGTTCTTCCTTCCAATCACAAACATCTTGATGAATCGTTCTGCTCTAGAGTTGGTTAACTCAATGTTTCCATCTTCTAGCATGGTATAGAACGTTTCTTTTTGATTCATTGCATAACCAATAGCCTTACCAAGTAAGCTCTTTGGTAGGGTTTTAGGGAGTAACTGATTGATATAAGTATAGAAGGACTCCAGAATTGATGGATATTTTTCCTGTCGCATCTTAAGTCTCTCTTCTGCAGAATATGATTTATCATCTGCATAACGTTCATAGGCAAAAAGCTGACCCAGATAATCGATGCACTTTTTGGAGTACTCATCACTAGACACTTTATAACTATCATGAAAGTACCTTCTAAGGTGGGCATAGCAGCCACACAACTTGGTATCTTCTAGTTTGCGATATCCTGCATACCCATCACAACTTAAATAGGTACCCGTCCAATTCTTCAGAAATTCTTTGGCGTACATTCCACTACGTCCCACTTGGTAATCATACAACACCACCGAACGAGTTGCATGTTTTGGTGTTGCATACAACCACATATAGGATTTACTATGGGCTTCACGCCCTGGTTCTCTCAGTACCTCAAGGGTTGTTTCATCTGCATGTAACATGCTGTTATTTAATAATTCTTCTTTTAATGCATCAGCCAATGGAATTAGTAAGTTCGACCCTTTTATCATCCAATTAGACAAGTTTTGGCGACTAAGCTTCACATCATATCGTTTCCACTCTTGTTCTTGTCGGTACAGCGGAACACCCATGGTACATTTTTGGTTCATAATATACGATACTACACTTGGCGATGCAAGGCTCTTTGGAATAAGAGCTTTCGGACTATTGGGTTTTACAATAGTCGCCTCAGTGCCTGTAGTTTCACAAGTTCTACAACTGTAGAGATATGTCACATGCTCAACCACACTGATCTGTGCAGGAACTATTTTTAATTCTTTACGAACTTCTTTTGACATGACATGTAGTGTGTTCCCACACGTCCCACACGCTAGCTCATCATCCGATAATTTGTATTCTATTACTTCAACAGGTAACTCTTTGTAATTTTCACCACGCTTCTTCTTTCTTTTATGCGCTGGAATCAGAACCTCTTCTGTAGGTTCTGGCATAATAGCTTCCCTTAATTCCTCTGCTTCATTAAAAAGGTCAAAAAGAGTCATTTGATTCTCATCTATCTGCTCAGATGATTTACCAAACTTCTCGTTTTGACGTAGTTTCAGTTGATCAATATACCAAGACTCCTTTGCTTGGAGCATTGTAATTTGCTCATTTTGTTTTTTTATGGTAGCTTCTAAAGCCTTATTTTCTTCTATTAATTGTTCTAGTGTTTTCAAGCTTTAGTCCTCTGAATCTTTCGTGCTTTGCTATAAATAGTATACCATGAAAACACGAAAAACTCTAGTAAAATCAATGGTTTTTCCATACTTCTTGACGTTTTATTTTTTGTTTTAATCCAGGTGATTTTATAAGATTGCGTAACTCATCGACACCGAACTCCATGGTGAGTTCTCCATCGATTTCTTCTGGCCAGGGTATGCTTCCACGTTCCACTCTTTTGAAGTGAACCCAAAATCCATTGTCTTCCCACACCAATAATTTCACTCGATTTCTGGAACGATTACAGAATGCAAATATGATTTTCTCTCTTGGATCTAGTTGAAATTGTTGCATAACGATTTCACATAATCCATTGATGCTTTTTCTCATATCCACAGAACCGCAAGCAAGCTGAGTTTGGTACTCTGAATAATCAAACATGTGCAATTACCTTAATTACCTCTCCGATATAGGATGCAGCTGTATCCTTTGAAAAACTAACTTTAATGCCACGAAATTCAATTTTAATATCACGGTCTAATGCACATAGCTCAACTTTATTTATAGGTTGCTCTGTTACTTGCATAAATTTTATAGGCTTTGCTGTTTCTGATTTCATCCAGTTACGTAAAGAAGTAGGAGATATATTCATCTCTTTACAAAAAGCAGATCTGGATACCCCTGATGCTTTGTATGATTGTATTAAATCT
>CAYJHO010000216.1:0-2339 GCA_964369945.1 uncultured Lachnospiraceae bacterium | reverse complement strand
AAAAAGAACTACTTCAAATAAAAGAACAACTAGGAGGTTCTAAGGCTATAGAACAGAATGAAATGCATGAAAAAAACTCTCAATAGCTTGATTTCCATCTAACACTTTATCAGATAGCTGTGATAATTCTTCCATGTTCTGTTCTATGGGGTGTGACTCTGCTTCTTCAATGGAAATATTTTCCCTAGATTCACCAACTCTATTTTGACGAATTTCAAAAGGAGTGTCTAAATGAACATGGTTAAAACGTGAGCCAAATTGCTCTCTTAGGAATGCATGATCTTCAGCAAATCTAAGTCCAGCAATAGCAATCTTTGTTCCTTTATATAGTGAGAGTAGTTTGTTGCCAAGCCATCTTTGACCACGCTCATTGTGAATATCCCAACCAAGCTTTTGAAGATTTGTTCTAGTAATCTCAATGTTACCCTTTTTAAGCATTTCCACAAGAGCATCGCTATAAGAGTAGAACTCCCAACCCTTTGAAGCAAGCTCTTTTCCTAGAGTAGTCTTGCCACTTCTAAGTCCGCCACTAATTCCAATAACTTTAGTTTCAAAGAATTTTTTAGAATTTGCACCCAAATCTGGTATAATTAAGTAATCTTCATCAACATTTCCGAGACCTTCATACTTTCCAGTCCAAAAGAAGTGACCAACAATAGCTGAGGTGATTGCATCAAGCTCATCATGGCTTACTTCGTTAAATAAAAAATCTCCAACAATACCAAAATCTCTAAGTCCATTTGTGAGATGTTCTAACCCTGATTGTTTTCTAGGAATATTCATAATGTCTTGGGCAGCACCAGGGTAGCTTTCAATAACAGCAATGCCTAATTTTCTAAATTTATCAGCCAGCATCATCCCTCTTTGTGTAAGTTTTTGCATGCTAGGGATTAGACAAGGATAACTTGAAATTCCACGTTTTTTGAGTATTCGTTCACACTCACGAGTGATACCATACTTACTGCGCATAGGGTCATCATCCCAAAAAGAGGTTCTTCCTTTTGGAATAGATAGAGGTGAGTCGATAGAAACAAGTGTTGCTTTGGCATCTAATGCTATTCTTATGAGCTCATCATCAGTTTTTATTCTGCAAGTTGAAGCATTAGCTCCATTTAGTATGCAGACACCAGTTTCTCTTGTCTCTGAGGAGACTAAATCTATTCCAACAATGCAAATATTGTCAAGCTTTACAATAGTATTTAAGTCTTGATATGTTATTAAAGGCTTCGTGGAACCATTGTACTCAGGCAATTCAATATTTTTGCACCATTTAATTTGAGATGCAAGTTTTCTAAATTTTAAAGTAGGCTTTATTTCTTTGGGAGGGTTAAGTTTTTTTAGTTGCCGTTTAATGCATTCATCAAATAAAAATTTCATACCTTCAACATCTGCGTGGTTATACTCAATTAATGTTTTTAGAGCATTCTGGCTGCCATTTTTATATTTATACCAGAGTATTGGAGCAGTTTCACCATCCATTTCGTTAAGATTTTCATTTCGTAAAAAACCTAACTCTTTCTCAATGGATTTTTGCCCTCCAGATAGTCCCATTCTCTTACAAAAGAATCGTAAATCAATATGAGTTTGTGGTATACTAGCGTTAGTAAACGCTTTTTTTATAAATTTTAAGTCAAACATGGTTCCATTAAAAGTCACTATTATTTGAGCTTCTTTCAACTTACTTAAAAATGTAGAAGAATCTTGGCCTTGTATGTAAATGCCATATTCTTTACCAATAGACCAACCAATTAGTGTTATACTATCATAATACAAACTTAAACCTGTAGTTTCAATATCTACAAACATAACTTTTTCAGGAAATGACAGTGCAAGACGATAATATTCATAGTGATGAAGCATATTACTAAAGAAAGAGATATCAGCTTGTTCAAATGCTTTAAAAGAGTTGTCTAAATTTTCTGTGCTGCTATCGTTAGCTAATAATGATAGTTGTGAGGGAATATTTTTTACATAATCTGACCAAGTAAAAATTTTTTTTGCCCACAGTTTTTTCTCAGATTCAAGGTTTTTACCTTTTAGGTGTACAAAAGTATTTTTAATCATAACGTATTCACAGCTAAAATATGGAGTTACAGTATATATCACAATATCAATATAAAATCTTTATTGCGCAGTTATAGTACCCTGTTTAATATAAAAATCAATATTATTTTTCTGACAAAAATCAGTTACTACTTGTGCTTGTTTGTTATAAAAGCATTTATGATCCTTATAAGCTGTAATTTCTTTGCTATAGTTGGTACGTCCAAAAATAATTTTGTCAACAAATTTAATTTCTTCTAATATTAAACTTATGTCTTGCTCAACTAAATTCGGTG
>CAYJHO010000215.1:0-2340 GCA_964369945.1 uncultured Lachnospiraceae bacterium | reverse complement strand
TATATATGGAAAAATAACAAATTTTGAAAATAACCCATTTCCAGCTTATGTGTTATTCCTTAGAACTGCTTTCGAAGGAAATAGTTTTCGAATAGGAGCATGGAGTGATGAGAAAGGTCAGTATCAAATAAGGATCCCTAAAGGCATTTATAATGCTGTTTATATAGATGATTCTTCTTATGGAGAAACATCGTTAGAAAATTGGTGTTGGCATTTTATCGCGGATAAAGACGAAGAACATAATTTTAAAATTGGAAATGGTGAAGTTTACTCGCTATCTCCTTGGTCAAATAATGGTGGTGCTGCAACTTTATTTGCTTATTTTCGCCCAATGATATTGCCTAATATTAAAAGGAATTCTTATAAGATTACTATTAATAATGGTGAAAGAGATGTCATCGATATTAGTCCCGAACTTGAAATAGAAGATATAGCGATTACTATAAATAATATCCCTTTAAAGGTTATTTCACTGCAGAAAATATATGAAACTACTGCGAATTATACTATGCCCGCGTACGTAGTGCAATTTCAAAGATGGGCAGAAGGCATAGATCTAACACAAAAGCAAACGTTGATCCTAGAATATGATACAAAAGAGAGATCCGACAAACTTGGATATATGGCACAAAGTCAAGGTAGGTTTCAGTTTTTTTATAAAGACAGCACCTGTACGGTGATATTGTAGATTATAAGAATTCAAAAGATGTGAAAAGAGATATACTAAAAAGAAAAAGCACGAACTACCGGCGGCAACCACTGCACAAGCAGTTTAGCACAATTTATATAACGATAGGAGGAGTTACAATGAAGAAGATACTAAGTTTAAGCACTATCTTAATAATGGTTATGGCACTTGTGGGGTGCAACATAAACGATGAGCCCATCCCTAATAGTACAGGAGAAAGCAAGCAAAGTACATTAGAAGGACAGCAGACAGTCGGAACTCCCAATCCTTTTTCTGAAGTTGAAAGTAATGAAGTTTTTAAGGAAGAAATAGGGATATCTATAGACGCACCAGAAGGTGCAACCAATATAGAATATAGGATATATTCGAATGAAATTGCTCAAATAGATTATGATATTGATGAAAAAAACTTTGTTTTGCGAGCTTCAAAGACTATAAGTGGTCAAGAACTTAGTGGTAACCACGGCGATTTTGAAATGATAAGTTATATTGCATGTGGTGATACTGCTTCAGTTACGGTGGACACAGTAGAGTTAGATGACGGTAGTGCTTTTGCAACAAGTATCGTAGAAATGGCGGATCATGATACAATTTACTTAGCACTATCTTGTACAAATCAGATAACTGGTGATGAAATATCTTCTATGATAGATGCCATGAGTTACAAAATTGCTGAGATAAATTAAATGACTTCTTGAGTCTCATCTTCCCTTTCAATTTCTGTAGCACGATTAGTTTGTAATGAATTAAAGTTGTTCAATACATCAAATAGGGACTTGTCTGACAAAACTTTAAATAGCACATGTGGATATGTTAAAGATATATCTTAAATATACGATACAATAGGAGGAGGAAATATGGGGTTCTTAACATCAGCTACTAGAATGTGGCTCACAAAATCAACAAAACCATTTTTTTCAAAAATGAATATGACAAATATTTAGATTATGATGATTTAGATAATTTAGGCCTGTACATACACATTCCTTTTTGTGAAACAATTTGTACGTTCTGTCCCTATTGTAAAGAAAAATATAGTCAAAATAGGTGTGATAAATACATTGATTTTTTGATAAAAGAAATTCACCAAGTAGGGAAAACGAATGGAAAGAAAAAGAAAGTAACCAGTTTGTATTTTGGAGGAGGAACGCCTGCTCTTGCATTAAATAGGCTAGAAGATATTTTAAATGCCGTGCATGAGTATTTTACAATAACCGAAGGCATTGGTCTTGAATTACATCCTAATAATGTAACAGTCAACACTTTAGCACAGTTAAAGAAAATTGGAATTACCAAAATAAGCATTGGTATACAGTCGTTTCAAGATAAGTTTTTAGATATACTGCACCGTGGGAAAGTGGATTATAGTGAATTATTCCATGCTATTAAGACGATTCCATTTGAAACAATTTCTATGGATTTTATATTTGCGTTACCCAATCAACAGATTGAGGATTTAAGAAAAGATATAGAAATGGCCTTTAATCATGGTGCAAATCATATTGCTATTTATCCATTTATTGATTTTGCATTTACGGATAGTACAATAAAAGCAATGAAGAAGAAGGAAAAGCATAAATTGCTTGATGAAATAACGATATACTGCCAAAATAAAGGCTATATTAGAGAATCAATTTGGACATTCTCAAATC
>CAYJHO010000214.1:0-2380 GCA_964369945.1 uncultured Lachnospiraceae bacterium | reverse complement strand
TCTTTCATAACAAAAGTTCCATCAGATAATTTTTTGACTTTTGGCAAGAAGAAATAAGGCACCGTTTTGATTAAAAAATCACTTTTAGGAATCATATCTGCATCTAATGTTACAACAAGAGGACTATCCGTTTTGCTAAAGGCATTGTTTAAATTCCCTGCTTTTGCATGTTTATTTTTTAATAGGGTTATGTAACCTACCCCCATATCACCTGCTAGTTTTGCTATTTCACTACGATTCATATCATCACAGATATAGATATGAATTTTATTCTTGTCAGGATATTTTAAATATTGACAAGAGTTAACTGTTTTATATAATAGCTCCGCGTCCTCAGTATGTGTCGCTATCAAAATATCAACATCAGGATATACTTCATCAGGTATTGTCGGCAGTTCTGGGAGAGAGGAATTATTATATGCATTTTGACTAAGTAAACTCTCCATAACTGCTATTAATTCTGAGGCAAAAAGCAGTATTCCAAAAAATAAGTCCAAAAATCCATAATCGACTGGAATTGTGAAAAATAATCTCCAAATAATATAAACAATTGAAGAAATGGACATAATGTGATACTGCCATTTTTTTCTTTGTTTTGTCTTGTTATATTGTCTTCTAACTTTTTTGCTGTATTTTGCCTTTACAGTTTTTTTATTATTTACTACTTCTTCTGTAATGGAGTCAATTTCTTTTTCATCTTTTAACATTAAATTCTCCTTTGTAAAATTACTACTACAGCACCCCAAATTAAAACGAAAATAGTCCCAAATATCGCTCCCCAATTCAAATTGGTTTCAACAGGTTTTCCACTGTTGAATTCAGGTATTGAAAATTGATATAAACTATCTAGATGTTCGTCCATCCAAGCACTATGTGTAAATAAAGTGGCTTTCATTTCTTCTATTTCTTCTTCGTGTGTGGTAGTAGTTGTGCTTGCAACCAAATTTTCAAGTGAAAAATAGTCGCCATAGTAGTAGTAGCCCCATCTGTCCCATTCGCGGTCTAATGCTGTTCCAAGGTGAGCTACAGAAGTGTCAATTATGGATTCGATTCTTTCATCACTAAGTTCGTTTTGGCGAAGTTTATAATATCTTTCAAGAAGCCCTGTAGTAAATTCTTCATCTTTTAATAATGTTTCAAACCACGGTGCCGCATGAAAAGCAGTGGTGTCAAGCTTTAGGGGTAAATGGCCCACATTTCCACCTGACTCATCAAAATCCCAAATTGGCCCCATAATTATTTTCCCTGTGTAGTCACTGTAAAAATAAGTAGAATTAAAGCCTGAGTCATAGTTTAAAAGCAGTTCGTTCATAATAAAGTAATCATAAAATGACTCAACATTTATATAATCTTTATAAGTTTTAAAGACTTCGGGATCATCTGAAAATAATACTTTTTCAAAATTATCTATCTTTGAAGTTAAAAGCTCAATATCATTTTGATTAACATTATTTGGATATAACACCTCAATATAACTTGCCGTTAATCCATTCACAGTACCATAATTCTCCAAAATTATATCTGTTCCAGAGTTTCTATCTCGCCTCATAATAAAGGTTGCATGGCTCATACTGTTTGCAGAATAGGCAGGAATATCAACTCTATCCTTGGATCTATCAATTTGCTCTGTGAGTAGATGTATTCCTAAATACTCATATCCATCTTCTGTTTTTAATACCACTTCTGTAAACCTAACATCTGGTGTGTATTCGATAAATTGTCCTGCTAATGTGAATGCTAAATAATTTCTTATCAGTGTACTATCTGAAAGAGTTCCATTTAATCCCCATTCATGGCCAGTGCCTACATCAAGTAGCTGTAAATCAAGATTCTCACTATTTTCATCAACTGTAACAATTCTATACTGATGTTTATCATAATAAAGAGAAGAATTTCCACGATAAGATATTATTATATTAGATGTAACCGCTGGCTTATCTATAACTGTGTTTACGCTATCTTGATTATCAATTATAGACATAGACCCCGAAACGTATGGATCTTTATCCTCTTTAAGAACCATATATCCTTCTGCCTCGCTCCACTCGTAGGCTATTTCTAGATTATTTTCACCTAAATCAATAATCACAAGCGGAAGCTCAGTTGTGAAATCATTAGATACAGGCATTGTAATATCTCTATAATTTGTATCACCTCTAGGAGCTTGCATCACTGGATTCGCTTTATCTTCTGTAATAGCATATTCTGATAAATCTGTTGTTTGATTGTTAAATTTAGCTGGCTCAAGATATGCAAAATCAGTAAGAAAAAAATCCGTAATGAAACCTATTGAAGCTGCAAGTGTAAATAAAATCGTAACACAAGCAATCATTATTTTTTTACTATTCATCTTTTCTGCTCATCTCATCCATCTGCATAA
>CAYJHO010000213.1:0-2414 GCA_964369945.1 uncultured Lachnospiraceae bacterium | reverse complement strand
TGGATTGTTAATATTGTACTACAGCTAGGTTTAGCATTCTTATTGACCATTATCTTTAGTGATATTAAATATAGAATGAAAGGGCTTGGAATCTTCCGTGCAGTATTTTATTTACCGAACTTAATTGCTGCTACCTCTGTTGCCTTTTTATTCCAAACCTTACTAGATTGGAGATTTGGAACATTTAACCAAATTTTAATGGAAACAGGAGTGATTAGTTCTCCAATTGATTGGATGGGGCAAGCAAATACTGCTCCTTATGTTATCGCAGTCATTGGAGCTTGGATGTGGTTTGGTAGCTCATTCATTATGTTAATGGCAGGGGTTCAAGGTATTCCAAAAGATTATTTTGAAGCAGCAGCCATTGATGGAGCTGGTAGATGGGTAGTATTTGGGAAAATAACATTACCATTGTTAAAACCAATTTTATTGTATGTAGCCATTACTTCTTTGATTGGTGGTCTACAAATGTTCGATATTCCATTCTTGATGGCTGGTTCAACAGCAGGTTCAGCAAATGGAGCAACACAAACAGTAGTAATGTATCTATACAAATTTGCATTCGAAGTAAATCAAGTAGGATTTGCATCTGCAATTGCTTATGTATTATTTGTTATTATTTTAATTATTTCATTGATTCAATTCAAATTATTTACAGGGAAGAAGGAGGACTAGTGCATGGCATTTAAAATTAAAAAATCATTGTTATATATTGCATTAATAGCACTAGCTATTACCTGTATCTTACCTTTTATCTTGATGTTAGTAAATGCAACTAGAAGTGGTAATGATATTATGATGTCATTTACCTTTATTCCAAGTACTTACTTGGATGAGAACTGGGAGGCAGTATTTAGTTTCTTTAATCTCTTCCTTGGATTTTTTAACAGTTTAAAAATTGCAATTCCAGCTACGATATTAACAGCATACTTTTCAGCACTTACTGCTTTTGGTTTAGCTGTGTATAAGTTCAAAGGGCAAAATGTTGTATTCTATACGATTGTTATTTTTATGATGATACCTGGGCAATTAGGACTAATCGGCTTCTACAACTTAGTGCAAAACTTGAAATTAATTGATTCCTATATTCCATTAATTATCCCAGCAATTGCTGCTCCTGGAACCGTATTTTTCTTAAGACAATACTTGAAATCTGTTCTTTCACCTACGCTATTAGAGGCGGCTAGAATTGATGGTGCTAAGGAATTACATATTTTCCATAGAATTGTATTACCAATTATGTCTCCAGGTATTGCTACTATGGCAATCGGCGCTTTTATTGGTAACTGGAACTCATACCTAGTTCCATTGGTACTATTAAATTCACCAGAAAAATTCCCATTACCTGTTATGATCGCTTCTCTAAGATCATCTACAGATATAGCAACCAACCAAGGTGCTATTTACTTAGCAGTAGCAATTTCGATTGTACCTATTATTATTGTATTCTGCTTCTGTTCTAGATACATCATTGGTAGTATTTCAGCAGGTGCTGTAAAAGAATAAAGATTAAGATAGCTTTGTTGCTTTTTTATAAGTCATTTGATATGATGGAAAGAAACAACAAGGCTATTTTTTTATAGTGATTTAGAGGGGTATGACAGATATGAGGAAAAAAAATATAGTGGTAGCTGCAAGTGTGATATTAAGTTTCTTATTGTCATCTTGTACACAAGCAGATACAGATATATCAATAGAACATAGTACAGAAGTATCTACAGAATTAGAAAAGAAGGACGAACTTCTATTAGATTGGTATATTAATTTTTCTTGGTATACGACACAGTGGGGAGATAGTGTGGTATCAAAAACAATTACAGAAACGACAGGTGTAGATATAAACTTTGTTGCACCATTTGGAACTGAAAATGTGAAGTTTGATGCCTTAATGGCTTCGGATAATTTGCCTGACTTAATTACTTTAGAGTGGTGGGAACCGAGGGTTGACGAATTGATAGAATCAGAAATGGTTTATTCTTTGACTGAATTAGCCGAAGAGTATGAACCACTTTTCTTTGAATATGCGAATGAAACAATTTTGGAATGGAATCAAAAATCAGATGGTGAGGTATATTATTATCCTAATTCTTATGCGGTACCAAGTGATTATGAAAATGACCCAACCATAGCTTCTAATCGTAGTTTTCTAGTAAGGGAGGATATATATTTAGCCCTAGGGTCTCCAGATATGACGAGTCCAGAAGGTTTTATGCAAGCAATACGAGATGCAGCAGAGTTATTTCCTATGGTGGGAGAAGATCCACTGATTCCTTTTGGAACAACGGAATTTACGGAAATAGGTTCTTCTAGTTTTGACAGTTTTTTGATGGAGTTTCTGGCAATTCCTTATGAAAAGGAGGGCGAATATTATGATCGTTACCAAGATCTAGAATATATAGAATGGCTCAAGGTGT
>CAYJHO010000212.1:0-2423 GCA_964369945.1 uncultured Lachnospiraceae bacterium | reverse complement strand
GTAAGCGTCAATTCAAGCACACCTAGTATTCTTTGCCCAGTTTCGATAAACTGACATTATAAAAATGATGGAGGTTATATTACATGGCAAAACATAGAACCCAGGAAGAGAAAGAAGAGCTGATTCAATTATTCAAAAGCTCAGGTTTGTCAAAGCAAGATTTTTGCACCACAAGAAAGGTATCATCCACTTCCTTGCGTAGTTGGATGAAGCAAGAAAGCAAAAAGCCAATCACATTTGTGCAACTAACAGATCCTCAAGATAAGCATACAATCGCTTCTACACCCGATTCCAGTATTCATCTAGAATGGAAAGGTATTAGGCTCACGTTTCCCCTAGATACTAATGTTGCTTATCTAGGGGAAGTGATAAAGGTGATTACTCATGTTTGATTATGCAGAGTACCAAACCCAATTAGCTTGCGGTTCTGTAGATATGCGAAAAAGTATCAATGGTTTATGTGAGATTGTCTTGCAGCAATTCGAACTGGATCCTAGGGAAAAGATTATCTTTGCCTTCTGTAATAGTTCTAGAAATCGCGTGAAGTTATTAGTATGGGAAGACAATGGATTTTGGGTTCATTTTAAAAGAATCGAAAGAGGAAGCATCCCTTGGCCAGAGGAAAGGGAAGGCGAACCGACCATGGATTTTTGTGTAGATGAACTTCTAAGTCTCATAAAATCACCAGGAATTAAACAAAAAATAAAGCGTCAAGAAGTTTGGAAAAAACCTTGATTCCCTATGAAAATCCGTGTGTTTGTGGTATACTAGATATAAGAATAGTAGAACAAATCGGAGGTCTTGGACGTGAAAACAAATGCAGAATTAATAAAAGAAATCTTAACGTTACAAGATTCGTTAAAGCAAAAAGAAGAACAGATTGCAAAACTTGAGATGTTGCAATCATGGTATATAGAACAATTAAAATTACGTCAAAAAGAGAAGTTTGGAAAATCATCAGAACAATTAGATGAGAGCCAAATGACTCTTTTTGACCTTTTTAATGAGGCAGAAGAATTACGAAAGCCTATCATGCAAGAACCTACGGCAGAAGAGATTTTAATTCCTACCCATAAAAGGAAAAAGAAACGTGGCGAAACTTATAAAAATCTCCCAGTAGAACAGATAGAGTACAAACTAGGGGAAGAGGAGCTAAACTGTGGAGTTTGCCAGGAGCCCTTACATGTCATGACAAAAGAGATTCGTAAAGAGTTGCACCTAATTCCGGCACAGTTATCTGTGGTGGAACATATCACCTACCTATATAGTTGTAGATGTTGTGAACAACAAGGTACAGAAGCAACGATAGTAAAAGCCAATAGCCCAAAAGCCTTGGTTCCTAAAAGTCTAGTGTCTCCAAGTGTAATGGCCTATATTATGAATCAAAAATATACGTTAGCACTACCACTCTATCGACAAGAGCAAGAATGGAAACGGTTAGGCGTGAATCTCTCTAGGCAAAATCTCTCTAATTGGATTTTGAAGGGAGCAAATCTATTGATGCCATTAGCCAAAGCGTTCAAGGAAGAACTGCTCGCTCAAGAGATCTTACATGCGGATGAAACTACATTGGAAGTATTACATGAGCCAGGTAGAGAAGCCCATAGTAAATCTTATATGTGGCTTTATGCAACAACCAAGCATGCCGATCATCCTGTTGTTATGTATGACTATCAAGTTGGTCGAAGTGGTACCTATGCGAAACAGTTCCTAAAGGACTGGACCGGGAATTATCTTTGCTGCGATGGTTATGCTGGCTACCGTAAATTAGAGGGGATTACCTTATGTGGCTGCTATGCCCACCTAAGAAGATATTTTCATGATGCATATCAAGTAGCAGAGAATCCAGAGGCAAAGCGTTGCCTAGAGTACTTATCCCAGTTATTCAGTTATGAGAAACTAGCGGATGAAAAGGGGTATTCGATCAAGGAGCGACTCCAGCTACGAAAGGAAAAGTATCCTGAAATTCTAGGAGAATTCTATGAATATATCGGAGAGTTATCCTTGAAAACCTTACCAAAAAGCTTGCTTGGGAAGGCTATTGGCTATGCCCAAAATCAGAAAGAGACCTTTTATACCATGCTAGAACATGGAGAAATAGAGCTAACCAATTCTCGAGCGGAACGCTTTATTAAGATGTTTGTCATTGGCCGAAAAAACTTCTTGTTTTCTAACACACCAAATGGAGCCAATGCCTCAGCACTCATTTACAGCATCATACAAACAGCCATAGCCAATGAATTAAAGCCAATGAACTATCTTCAGCATGTGTTTGAAGAAATACAAACCAATTCAGAAGTGGACATAACAAGATTACTTCCTTGGTCTGAAGATATTCCAGAATCATGTAAAAATAAAAAAGCCAATGTTTAAGTTATGAATTAAAATCATAACAAAAGCATTGGCTTTTGTGTAGGTGTGCT
>CAYJHO010000211.1:0-2454 GCA_964369945.1 uncultured Lachnospiraceae bacterium | reverse complement strand
CTGTATGGAGGAACATATGAATAACATATTAACAGTAAAAAATGTTACAAAAGAAATAAGTGGTAAGGTGATTGTAGAAGATATTTCAGTTACCGTAAATGAAGGAGATATTCTTGGTTTTTTGGGGCCAAATGGTGCAGGGAAAACAACCTTAATTAAAATGATGACAGGACTCTATGAAATTACAGGTGGAGAAATAGTAGTCATGGGGATTGATATGAAAAAGGATAAGGTCGCAGCCCTTGGTCATATTGGAGCAGTTATTGAAAACCCAGAGATGTATGGATACCTAAGTGGCTTTGATAACCTAAAGCTTTTGGCGAATATGCATAAAGGAGTTAGTAATGAGAGGATTTTAGAATTAGTAAAGTTGGTGAAGTTGGAAAATAGAATCCATGATAAAGTAAATAAATACTCATTGGGAATGAAGCAAAGGCTAGGAATTGCACAAGCATTGTTGCATGCTCCAAAATTATTGATTTTAGATGAACCTACTAATGGACTTGATCCTATGGGGATTAAAGAGCTACGCGATATGATTTTGATGTTAGCCGAAAAAGAAAAGATTGGAGTCTTTGTTTCAAGCCATATTTTGGGAGAAATGGAAGCTATGTGTAATAAGTTTTGCATTATAGACGAAGGCAAAACTATGTTAGTATGCAATAGAGACGAATTGTCTTCTGGGGAACTAGAAGAACAATTTTTGAAAATAACAAGTGGTTCTAAGAATCAAATTAGATAGAAGAGGTGATAACATGTTTCAAAGATTAGTAAAAAATGAAATAACAAAGCAATTGAAAAAAGGCGGAATTTTAATCGCAGCGGTGTTAGTGCTTTCTCTTTCTGTCCTAATACCCTTCACCCTTAAATACCTAGAAAATAAAGAGCAAGCAGAGGTGAATCTAGTAGAGACTCAATATTCACTAGCGATTGTTGAGGAATATTTGGCCAAAACTCCTACAACGGTAAATGAACAAATTGTTTATATGATTCGAAAAGCAGAAAAAGATGAGCTACTATTAACCCAGGAATTGCAGCTGAAAATAGATGATTGGCGCGTTGAACTGATGAGGGCATATGTAGTAGCGAATGCCACAGCAGAACTGATTACGGCTATGATAGATGGTATGACTGCAGAAGAAGTTATAGATAATGCATTTAATTATAATTACGATGTGATATCCGGTTTGGAAGGCGCATCCATAGAAGAGCTAGAGGCTAGTTATCAAGAACAATTGATTGCAGTAGCGGAGTGTGAAAAAGCGATTCGAGAGAATGATTCTTATAAAGGAATTGAAATTATGATAAATCTTCTTGACTCAGAACTTCAAATGGTAGTCGACGCAATGGAAGAACTAGAACAAAAGCCTCAAGATGAAAGTGTGCTATCAGAAATAGAAATAAAGAAGAATCGTATTGCTAGTATAGAAGAGGAGATTGGTATTTTACAATATCGTTTGGATAACCAGATTAGCTTTGAACCTAGTGATTGGAGAAGTGTTACCTTAGATTCTATGAGAAAATCCATTTCGGGTCGTTATCAATTGCCTATGAGTGAGAGCAATTTCTATCTATATGGATACTATGATATTGATACGTATGAAGAGTATTTATCGATTACCAATACAAATTTAGAAACTAGAAAAAATGCTTATGCAGAATGGCAGCATTCCCTTATGATTGGAGAACCAGTTTATGATTTGTATGTAGATGCAAGAGTGAGTGCTTACACAGCTATGGAGGTTTCTGTCATCGCTACTGTCCTTCTGATTATACTTATGGGATGTGGTATTATGTCTAGTGAATATTCTAAAGGAACCATTAGAATGTTAGTAGCGCGCCCCGTGAAAAGACAGATGATTTATACTTCAAAGTTGTCCGCTTTATTAGTGATAGGTTTTGTGCTTATCCTACTTTCTGGAGTGCTTAGTGTTATCAGTTCTGGGATAGCCTTTGGCTTTTCAAGTTTTGCCTTTGGTGTGACAGAGGCAGTAGGTGGTGTAGTAGGCTCACAAAGTTATGTTATGTTTTTGCTTACAGAAATAGCAGCAGCACTAGGCGGCATGATCTTTATAACAGCTTTACTAGTGATGCTTTCTACCATCTCTAGGAGTACTGTTTTAACATTAGGAGTAACTATGCTTTTATATTTGTTTTCTGCACCTGTGGGAGCGATTATGATTTCTTCAGCAATCATAAGATATAGTTTCATTCCTTATTTAAATCTAGGGATGATCCGTTTAGTACCGGATTTGAGTAATAATATTTGGGGCATGGGTTATGATTTGAACTTATTTTGGGGACCTATATTTATGGTTGCATTAGCAACTATCATAAGTCTTGTTGGTTGTCTCGTATTTGTGAAAAAGGATATCAGAAATTAGAAAAAAATCAAGAAAAAAGGAATTGGAAAATCAATTAAGATTTCAATTCCTTTTTTGTGCAAAAAAAAAG
>CAYJHO010000210.1:0-2481 GCA_964369945.1 uncultured Lachnospiraceae bacterium | reverse complement strand
TTAACCAATTAAAAACTTTGATTAGATTTCATTTCAGTGTTCGATTTTGAAGGTATGAAAATACAATCAGCCCAACCCGAGAAAACCATTAGGAGTGCCTAATGGTCTTTTTTTGCGTTAAAAAATATTAAAAGAGTCTTGACAAAGGAAATCTCTTATTGTATTATTGATATTATCAAAATGATAATAAGAAAAGGTGGACAATGAGTGAAGATGAATTTCTAAGTAATTACGAAAGCGAGAATTATGATAGGATATCAGTAGCAGTTGATTTGGTAACTTTGTGTATGAAAGAAGATCCAGTGGATAATTATCGTATGTTGCCAGAATTGAAGTTAAAGGTGCTAATGGTAAAACGAAAACAGTATCCAGAAAAGGGAAAGTATGCCTTGGTGGGAGGTTTTCTAAGGCAGGATGAGTTAGCTTACGATTGTGCAAAGCGTAAATTGAAAGAGAAAACTAATATAGAGCATGCATATATAGAGCAATTATATAGTTTTACAAACCCTGTTCGGGATAAAAGAATGAGAATTGTTTCGATTGCACATTTAGCTATTATCAATCACGCCGTGGATTGTGAAATGAGTGATGGTAAGTGGTTTAATTTAAAATTTGTTTTAGAGAAGGAAAATATAAAACAAGGTTTGAAAGAGTGCGAATGTAGCTTGACTCTAGAAAGTGAAGAAGAGGTCATTGAATCGAAGGTGAAAATGGTGCAAAGATACCAAGGGCAGCAATTGATTTGTGAATTTGAAGTTATGGACTCAGTGTTAGCATTTGATCATGCAAAAATCATAAGTTATGCCATGTTACGTTTGCGCAACAAAGTGGAATATACACCGATACCATTTTATTTTCTAACAGAACAGTTTACTATAAAAAATTTGCAAACAGTGCATGAACTTATTCTAGATAAAGAGCTTGTAGATTCTAATTTTAGAAGAAAAATAAGTGATAAAATAGAAGAAACAGATGAAATGGGAAATAAAAAGGGGCATCGTACAGCAAAATTGTATCGTATGAAGCCTGAGTTTGAATAGGAGAGCAAGATGAACGGTTTGATTATTGTTGATATGCAAAATGATTTTATTGAGGGGAGCTTAGCGGCAGATGGAGGGAGAGATATTATTGAGTATGTAGGTGAGCAAATACAAGAAGCTTTCTTGAGAGGAGAAAAAGTATATTTTACGAAAGACACACATGGAAGTGATTATTTAGAAACTAGTGAGGGTAAGAAACTTCCAGTTGTTCATTGTGTTAAAGAGAGCAAGGGGTGGAACTTGCATAGCAGTATACTTGATGTGTTAAAAGATATGCAGGAAGGTAAGGATTATTGTATTTTAGAAAAGCCGACTTTTGCATCTCTTGATTTGGTGGAAGAATTGAAAGATTATTCCAATATCAAAATGATGGGAATTTGTACAGATATATGTGTGGTAAGCAATGCAATTTTATTAAAGTCAAATTATCCAGATATGAATATAGTGGTAGACTCAAATGGTTGTGCAGGGGTAACGAAGGAAGCGCATCTTGCAGCATTAATGACGATGGAAGCTTGTCAAATTGAAATTCAAAGATAGGAGTATTTATGATTACGATTAATAATCAAAAAATAGAAATAAAACATTTTCCGGATCAAACACTACTTTTGCATTTAGAGCCTATTGAAGATCATGTTATCATACAGTGGAATTATGAAAATAACGAAGAATTTTTAGCTCTTCAAATGTTAACGCTACATCTGAAACCACATGCTAAATCCATAGAACTATTTATGCCCTATCTTCCAAATGCAAGGCAGGATCGTGTGAAGAATGTGGATGATGTATTTACATTGAAACATTTTGCTACCTTAATAAATTTTTTGGAATTTAATTGTGTCAAGGTGTTAGATGTTCATTCGAGTGTAGCATTTGAACTGATTCATAAGTTAGAAGAAATTTCGGTACTCCCATTTATAAATAAGGCAATAGAAAAATGTTTTGAGAAGAAACAACCTCTATTATTCTTTCCGGATTTAGGAGCCTATCATAGATATAAGAGGATTTTGCCTTATAATGCTTTGTATGGGGAGAAAATACGTGATTGGGAAACAGGGAAAATAAAGGGACTTGAAATAAAAGGAGATATGCCAAAAGGCGAATTTGATATTCTTATTATTGATGATATCTCTAGTTACGGTGGGACTTTTTATCATAGTGCAAAGAAATTGAAAGAGATGAAAGCAAAAAACATTCAATTATATGTTACACATGCTGAAAATAGTATATTAAAGGGTGATTTGATTTCAAGTGGGTTGCTTTCTAAGATTTATACGACTAATAGTATTTTTACAGGGGAACACCCATTGATCGAAGTGATAGGAGAATAAGGTATGAGAAGTCCATTGTTATCTACTGATTTTTATAAAACAGTTCATCATTTGGCATATAAACAGAATATGACTATATTAACTAGTTATTTTACACCTAGAATGAGCAG
>CAYJHO010000209.1:0-2489 GCA_964369945.1 uncultured Lachnospiraceae bacterium | reverse complement strand
GTTCATCATTTGGCATATAAACAGAATATGACTATATTAACTAGTTATTTTACAGCTAGAATGAGCAGGTTAGAAGGTGTAGATGAAGTGATAGTGTTTGGGATTCAGGCATTTATTATAGAACATTTAATTGGGAAATTTAAAGACAACTTTTTTGATAGAAATATTGACGATGTATTAAAAGAGTATGAAGAGTTTATTGTTCATACATTAGCTGCTGATTATAGTGACACTAAACATATTAAGCAATTGCATGAATTAGGGTATTTGCCCATTGAGATACGTGCATTAAAGGAAGGCAGTCGTGCTCCGATTTCGACCCCGATTCTATCGATTACTAATACGCATCCAGGATTTGCGTGGCTGACTAATTATTTAGAAACGTATATGTCTACTCATATATGGCAAGCAATTACAAGTGCAACAATTGCCGACTGTTATATGAAAACTATTGATGAGTATTATCATAAAACGGGGTGTAAGAGGGAAAAGCGTACCGCTTGTGGAGATTTTTCTATGCGAGGTATGTCTAGCGAAGATAGTGCTTGTAAAAGTGGAGCTGGACATTTGACTAGTTTTACATCAACTGCTTGCATTCCCGCGATTCACTGGTTGTGTGATTATTATTTTGCAGATTATAGAACGGAAGTGGTAGGGAAAGGGACAGCCTCTACAGAACACAGTATTATGACTAGCTATGGAAAAGAAGAGTATGAATGCTTAAAACATTTGCTGGTAGATGTTTTTCCGAAAAACAACTTAAGTGTAGTTCTAGATAGTTATGATTACTTCCATGTACTTACTGATATATTACCTAAATTACGAGAAGAAATTCTTGCTAGGGATGGAAAACTTTTTATTCGAGGAGATAGTGGTGATCCTGTTGATATTATATGTGGAAGCGAGCAACAATCAAAGCAAGAAGAGGTAAGTCCAGCGGAGAAGGGGACGATCGAAATTTTGTGGGAGATTTTCGGTGGCTTCATAAATGAAAAGGGTTATAAAGTTCTAGATTCTCATATTGGAGCTATTTATGGAGATAGTATTACGATAGAACGTTGTAAAGAGATTTGTAGCCGCCTTGAAGCAAAAGGATTTTCAACAGAAAATATGACATTTGGCATTGGCAGTTATACGTATCAATATAACACAAGAGATACCTTTGGTTTTGCGCTAAAAGCAACCTATGCAGTGATAGATAACAAAGAAGTTACAATTTTTAAGGAACCTAAAACGGACAAAGATAATTTTAAGAAATCACAGCGTGGACTTTGCTATGTTTATAACAAGGATGGAAAGATCAGTTTTAAAGATAATTTATTGCAACAAGACTATTTTGATTTATGTCAACAAGAATCTGATTTGTTAGAGATTGTATTTCAAAATGGTGCTTTAATTAATAAAACAAGTTTAAAAGAAATTCGAGAGGAAATAGGGAGAAAATATGAAAAAGTATGATTTTCAAGTAGAAAAAGTAACGAAGGAATTAATTGGTTGGATCCAAGAATATTTTAAAGTAGCAGGGGATTCTAAGAAAGCTATTGTAGGGATTTCAGGTGGGAAAGATAGCTCGGTTGTGGCAACTTTACTGGTAAGAGCTCTAGGTAGAGATAGAGTGATAGGAGTTATGATGCCGCAAGGGGAACAGGCAGATATCAATTGTAGCAAGAAAATTATCGAACATTTAGGGATTCGTAGTATTACAATCAATGTAGGTGACCTTGTGGATGCAGCAATGAAAACAATTACAAAAGGATTGCAGGAAATAGAAGTAAGGGAAATAACTACTGTTACAAAATTTAATACTCCAGCAAGGATGAGAATGAGTGTATTGTATGGAGCAGCAGGTTCCCTAGATGGTAGAGTGGTTAATACTTGTAACTTATCAGAAGATTGGGTTGGATATGCGACCAAGTTTGGGGATGGGGCAGGAGATTTTTCATTATTGATGAATTTAACAGTAACAGAAGTAAAGGCAATTGGAAGATATTTAGGAGTTCCGCTAGATTTGGTAGAAAAAACACCAATCGATGGATTGTGTGGTAAGAGTGATGAGGAAAATTTAGGTTTCACATATGAGGCCTTGGATTTATATATACGTGAAGGCATTTGTGATGATGAAGAGTTAAGAAATAAAATTGATTATATGAGAAAAATAAATTTGCATAAACTTGAGCCAATGGCAAATTACAATCCGCAGATTGACACGATTGAAAACAACTAAATATTCTACATAGATGACATAGTAAAATTATTTTCACCACCTATTATCTTTGTTAAATAATAGGTGGTGAAAGTGTGAGAACAAGATGAAAAAAAGTGCTTGACAAAAGATGTATTATTATGTAATATTATAAAGCACCAAATAAGTGGAAATAATTACATAAATTACTTGATTGAAAATTTGTGAAAAAGTTATTGACAATGATTGGTAGACATGATATTATAAATGAGTTGCCGCTGAGAGCAGCAACAAACTAAACAAAAAA
>CAYJHO010000208.1:0-2496 GCA_964369945.1 uncultured Lachnospiraceae bacterium | reverse complement strand
TAAATGAGATTATTTTTATCAATGGTATTGAAGATGCAAATCACATCGTAGAGGATACCTTGTTAATGGTTCCATACTATAAGGAACAATAGAAGAGAAGAACAAAAGCGTCTATCCTTTCCATGAGAAGGATAAACGCTTTTTTGTTAGGTACTGCTTCTAAAGATACTTTGTTTGCAGCTTCACGTCTTCTGGCATCTGCCTGTGCAGCATAGTGTTTTCGAGTGGTATTAACATCCCTATGGCCTAATACATCAGCTACAAGATAAATGTCCCCAGTTTCATTATAGAGGGAAGTACCGTAAGTGCTTCGTAGCTTATGCGGGGTTATTTTCTTTAGTGTGGTAACTCTTGAAGCATACTTTTTTACTAGTTTTTCTACACTTCTAACATGAATTCGTTTTAATTGCATAGATAGAAACAATGCGTTTTCATGGCCAGTACTAGCTATGATTTTTTTTCTTTGTTCTAGATAATCTAGTAGAGCTTCTTCCACCTCAAAACCGAAATAAATGACAGCTTCGGTTCCACCTTTTCTTATGATCCGTATTCCATTTACATCGAAATCAATATCGCTGACATCTAATCCAACACATTCTGAAACACGAATACCTGTGCCTAAGAGTAAAGTGAGTAGGGCAACGTCCCTGATTTTTGTTTTTGCGTGATAGCTTAGTTCCTTTTTTGTAAGATTCTCTCCGTTTTCTACTAAATCGAGTAATTTAGCAACCTCATTAGGCTCCAATTTAATGATCTCTTTTTCGTGTAGCTTAGGGGAGCGAACAAGTGCTGCTGGATTTTTTTCGATTTTCTCATCCAAATAAAAGTAATTGTATAGTGATCGAAGGGCAGATAGCTTTCTGGCTTTTCCGCGTTCGTCATTTAATACTTCTTTATTATCTTTTTTATATAAACTAACATAGTCTAAATACTGTTCGATATCTTCCTTACATATTTGATCCAATAAATCCAAGGTATAGCTCGTAATATCCGTTTTCTTGCAAGCTGCATTTTCCGTATGCAAATAGTCAAAAAATACTCTTAAATCATAAGCATAGGCCAAACGTGTTCTAGGTGAAGTATATTCTTGAATTCCTAAAAAGTATGTTCTACAAAATGTGGGAAGAGTAGATACTACTTCACGCATCTTATTAATATTATCCTTGCTTTGTTGTTCATGATAATTCTGTTCTCTCAAGATGACACCTCCTAAAAACTCTCGCAACAAATTATAGCAAAAAATATTATGAAAATATATATTTTTAAGAAAATTTTAATAATTTTATCTTAGAGTATATGGACCGGTTGATTTTTCTGTACGATTTAAGTATTTTCCTCTGGTAAAATCAGGAATCTGAATCCTTTTCCCATCCTCTTTAATAGATTCTGCAGAAAGAGCAGTAATAACCATCCAGGCGGCTGCATCATAAACATCTATTGCAGCATGTTCTTTGCTGTGATACGTATGTAAAATGGATTCTAACAATAAATAGTCCATACCACCATGTCCAGAAGCCTTTAGTTCTTCTGCTTGGTTCCATAAAGGACTTCCATGCTCTGAGTGGAAATCTTTGGCATTATCCCAAAGTCCTTTTGGGTTCATATCAAATTCTTGATGTAGATCATCTAAGAAAATGGAATTGGTGTCTTCGAAATACATTCCCTTGGTTCCTCTAATTTCAAAGGATCTACTATAGTATCTAGGAAGAGTAGTGTCTAGCGTTAATTGAATACTTTCACCATTTTCACAAGTGATAAATGTTTTTACAATATCTGCCTGATTAAAGCTAAGGTTTGTTAGCTTATTGTCTTCTACATGGTGCTTATTGATATATTCAGTCATTCCTTTTGCCTTAGAAGTAACAGAAATTAGGGAAACCATTCGATTTCCATGATTAATTCCTAAAATCTTTGCAATAGGTCCAAGTTCATGAGTTGGGTAGTTTTCGCAATTTCGTTCGATATAATTTTGCAAGCGGTAATGACGATTTTTCTCTCCATTTGCAATTTCAGATCTTAAATCATGACAATATCCTCCTTGGCAGTGAACGACATCTCCGAAAAGCCCTTTTTTAACCATGTTCATTACCATCAGCTCATATTGCCCATAACAGCAATTTTCCATAAATATAAAAGGGGTTTGAGTTCGTTCATAAGTATCAACTAAATCCCAACATTCTTCCACGGTATGGGCACCACCTACTTCAAGAGCGGTAAATTTACCTGCTTCCATAGAGGCACAAGCTATCTTTGTGTGTGATTCCCAAGAAGTTAATACAAAAACCAAGTCTACCTCCTTATGTGCTAATACTTCTTGATAAGTGGTAGTGCCAAATGGTTGCGGATATCCAGCATTTGTAATGGTATTTATTGCCTGTTCAACACGATCAGAATAACTATCACAAACAGCAGTGATTTGTATCCCCTTATGTTTTATAAATTCACCTTGTATCCATCCTAAGCCTCTTGCACCTAAACCAATTACCCCAATTTTGA
>CAYJHO010000207.1:0-2524 GCA_964369945.1 uncultured Lachnospiraceae bacterium | reverse complement strand
CACATGCATAGATATACTATAATGTGTGAAACATCTTTTTAATCCTTACTGTAGACTCTGTAATACCACTAAAATCACTCTAAGACTTAAACAAAATCAGGTGGTAAGTTCATTATATATTTTAGTAAATTCGTATTTTAAAATCAATAATTTCAAATATTATTAACACTTATATTTTAAAATGTTTAGTATAACCTGTATAATAGATGTATATTTGATGGCAGTGAGCCACTCTCACGAGGAATCAGAGCCATACTTGCGGTCTTCAAGAGCCATCTTCACGGGTATAGTACCACTATTTTGGGAATAAACACATTTATCGTTTTTTATATTGGCTTTTATGGAAACGATAACATCCCTAGATCACTTTAATGAACTGCTCACTACCTATATACATCAGCATAATACTATGGTGCACGCAGCATTCAAAGATACTCCCTTGAATCGTTTTTTACAATCCAGTCTAAAGCTCAAACACCTAAGTCTGCTCCGTGGTTACGTGATTGCTTCTACAATCGTATCAGCCGGAAAGTACGCAACGATGCTTGCATCAGTATCGATAAGGAGTCCTACGATGTTCCACCGCAGTTCATCGGCATGACCGTTGACCTTCGTTTCTTACGTAAGGATAGTGAGAGTATTTACATCCTCTATAACAACGAGAAATATCCCATTACGAAGACCGATAAAGTCGCCAACTGTCGTACCAAGAGAAATAAGTTAACATCCCTAGACTTTACAAAGCAAGGATCTATCATCCATGAATAACATGTACTATGGACTATCCAAAAACCTTTTTGATAAACACGAACTCAAGGAGACTAACTCCTTCTTATCCACGGATCATGCACAAATGCTTTCTCGCCTTGAGTACTTAAAAGACGTTCGTGGAATTGCTATCTTTACCGCTGCTCCAAGAATGGGAAAGTCCTTTGCGCTTCGTTGCTTTGAACACCCTCTTAATAAGAACCTATACACCATGAAATATATCTGCCTATCAACGATTTCGGTTAGTGAATTCTATAAACAGTTCTGTGATGTCCTTGGAATAGAAGCCAAAGGTAGCAAAACTGCCATGTTTCAAAATATTCAAGAGCGTCTATACTATCTTTTCAAAGAAAAGAGACAACCCTTCCTCTTAGCCATTGATGAAGCTCAGTATCTGAAGCAAGCTGTATTAAAAGATTTAAAGATGCTCATGAACTTCAGCTATGATTCACTGAATTGTTTTTCCTTGATTCTAAGTGGGGAACCCTACTTAAATCACACCTTGCAAAAGCAATCCCACGAAGCGTTGCGCCAACGTATTACGGTTCACTACGCATTCCAAGGAATGCAAGGAGATGAGATTTCTGCCTATATTCACCACAAACTCTCTCTAGCTGGTGGTTCTCCCTCTATGATAGGGGTTGATGCAATACATGCACTAGCTGGCTATTCCAATGGGAACCCACGTATCATCGATAACGTGATGACAACCGCACTGCTTCTCGGTGAGCAACAGCAAAAACCTAGCATTGATTCGGAGATTATGCTCTCTGCCATCAACGAACAATCCCTTGTTTATATTCATAAGATTATGGATATAAATAAGACTACGACAATGTGTCGTTTGGACTGGTCGTATTACGTCGTGTAGAAAATACCGTGTCTTTTTCTTTAGGTTCTGGGTGCTTTTTAATTCGTCGCTGAAGCTGAAAATAACTTGTCGCTTAACAATATACCATCTCGCAAATATTCGACATTGCAGCATTTCACTTCATATTTTCATTCAGGATAGTTAGATATTTTTAGTTGAAGTATTTTACTCTAACAATTACTTTGATTGGAGGACTACTTATGCCAAGAACTATTACTGCGAACTGGTTTGAGTTAATTCATACCTGTAGAACCAGTGGACTTAGTGATCATCAATGGTGCAAAGAAAACAATATTTCATACTCTACGTTCTATTATCACGTGAGACGTTTACGGAAAGAAAATCATTCGTTGCCACCATCCACTAGAGCATGTACCATACCTATGACCCAAGAGGTGGTTCCATTAGATTTTAATACCATAGAGCTATCAAACTATGAGACCAATATTGTATATAGATTCTAAGTTAGCATATTAGCATTTCTTCACTTAACCTATGGTTTCTAAATTTTAAAAACGTATCACTTCTCCAAGGATGCTTTGAGGATGGAATGTTTCGCTTCCTAGGTTTTTCAGAAACAGTAAAATCAAATTCTTTCGATTTTTCTGCTTGTCTAGAAAAGTGTTGACAATCCATAATGACACTACCTCTAATAAGGATACTTTTCATCATTATAAACTTCTAAATATTAAACTCCTCTTATTAATGACACAAATATTTTACTTTCCACCTGTATTCTGACTAGCAAAATAAACTTTTGTCGCATTTGTATAATGACTGTTAACAAAATTACCATTACTTCCAAAACCAAATAATCTACAACTACATGTAGGAAACGAACAACTGCATATATCCTTATTGTTACAATTAACTTAATCTTTCAGT
>CAYJHO010000206.1:1942-2525 GCA_964369945.1 uncultured Lachnospiraceae bacterium | reverse complement strand
CAATAAAATCATTGAATGAATTTACAATTTCATCAAATTCAGACTGATCTTTTATATAGTTGCTACCAATTAAATTATCAAATTTTGTAGCATAACTATATTCAAAGAAATCTTTGAAATTATTGCCTTTATAACGGTATACATTGCCATCATCATCACGAAGTTTGTTAAACTCCAAAATTGCAAACGCAGAACCCTCTTTAAAGGCTGTTGATGTGCTTCCTGATTTTTCATAAGTATTCATAACTTTGTCAATGACTGCATAAATGTCGCCTTTGTTAAGCGAAGTAAAACCTAAAGCAGCTTGTGACATTAAAGGGTTTTCACTTTTATTTTCAAGCTCTTTATTTAAGTCATCAATACTTTTATCAACAAATGTATTTGCACTTTTTAATAATGCTTCTTTCAGCGCTTCAGAAACATTTGAATTTTCGGCAAAAACCTTGGTTCTTAGTAATATGTCTGCAAGTTTTATTCCTACTTTTTGCTCGCTATCATATATTTGTATCTTTTTTTCTACCGTATCAAATTCTAATACAAGGTCTGAAATAACAGCTAAATCTTCAATAGAATAATAGTCACT
>CAYJHO010000206.1:0-1932 GCA_964369945.1 uncultured Lachnospiraceae bacterium | reverse complement strand
CACTATTGTTGTTTGTAACAGTTGTGGTTGCTTTTCTAAGCTCAGATGCCATATAGTTCGCATCATTTTTCAGCCATTCATCTTTTGTCCCCTCAATGCCTACAAAATCACTATTACTTTTGAGAAAACGCTCATATTCCTTTGTTTTTTCGGCAAAGCCATTTGAAATACTTTGATATATCCTATCTTCTTCACCCGAAACACCATTTTTTTTAAAGAAACCACCGACTTTTTCAGATAACTCTGTTGCAAGACGTTCTTTATGTATATTAAAAGTTTCCTCTAATTTACTAAGCTGTGCGTCTAGTTCTTCCCCAGTATAATTAGACTTTAGTCCATCTTTTATAACAACGTATTTTGATGACAAATAGTCTACGCTTTCCCTTACATTAGAAGAAGAAAGAGAGCTTAATTCTTTGTCCGTAAGATACCAATTCACCTCACTTGAAATACCTTCCTTTTCAAGTTTAGCTATAAAATCAACAGAGGCTGTGGTATTGCCTAACACCTTAATATCTTGCTCTTTTGTTTTACCTGAAAGTATATCATAAAGATTTATTTCATTTTCTTTTTGCCAAGCACTTTGTATAGCATCTTCTTTTGAATAGTCGTGATCAGCTCCACCAATAGAAGTTGGTAACGGTATATCTCTTGCCTCGACATAGGAACGTTTTTGCGAAGTTGAAGTTATGTCATTCGGTGATTTTTGTGTGAGGGTTCCTATTTTAGAGGTAATTAAGTTTTTTGCTATTGGTATATTAAAATCAGATATTTTCATTGTAACTACCCTTTCTTTCTTTGACTATTATCTATTAGAAACTTTCTATCATATATTTATCGTCTATTTCTTGAATAAAAAAAGGTAAATTAGTCACAAAAAGATGAATGATTATATTCTCTTCCTCTTTTTTTCCATAATTCAGAGGTATAATTTAATGTGTCTTCTGGATTTTCAAACCAAAATTCTATATATTCCTTTACCAATTCATAAGCTTCTTCATTTTTGATATCTCCTACATCCCTCTCCTATCTTATAGCTAATTTATAATTAAAGATTTATTGTTTTTTTAGAACTGCACTATATTTTTCTTCAAAAAGTTCTATAGGCATGGGTTTATCATAAAAATATCCTTGTATCGCATCACAATTCATGCTTCTAAGTAGTTCAACCTGTTCCTTTGTTTCAATTCCTTCTGCCACCACATACATATTAAGATTATGCGCCATTTTCACAATACTATCAATAAGCAAATCCTCGCGACTATCATATGTAGTTTTCTCAAAGAAACTCTTGTCCAATTTAAGCGTATCTACTTTAAGATTTGTTAACATACCAAGGGAAGAATAGCCTGCTCCAAAGTCGTCAATGGCTACTTTAAATTCTGCCTTATGTAACTCTTCAAATAGTTGCTTTATCTTTTGTTCACTTTCTATCGTGGTAGATTCTGTCAATTCGATTTCTATATATTTATGGGGCAGTTTATAGTTATCTACCGTTCGAATCAAATCCTCTACAAAATTAGGATTATTCAAATTGACTCTTGAACAATTCACAGAAATAGGAACTACGCTGAATCCATTATCCATCCACTGTCTTAACATAATACAAACTTGTTCTAATATAAAATGATCCAATTCAACAATAAATCCGTTCCTTTCAAATAAAGGAATAAAGTCATTTGGAAATATCATGTTACCATCCCCTTCTATCCAACGAACTAAGGATTCTGCTCCCACAATTTCATTTTTTGCTATTCCAAATTTGGGTTGTAAAAACACTTGGAACTCCTTGTAACTAATAGCTTTTTTCATTTTATTTGTAATTTCGGCGTCTGTATGTAGTTTCTTCTTAAATTCCTCATTATAGTCACAAAAATGCTGTCCTTCTGTGGCTTTAGCCCTGCTATGTGCAAGATTAACTTTACACATTAT
>CAYJHO010000205.1:0-2560 GCA_964369945.1 uncultured Lachnospiraceae bacterium | reverse complement strand
TATATAAATCTAGTTCTTCTATGACACAGTCTAGAAATTTAATACGTTTATTTAGTGAATCTAATAAGGTTACTTCTAAATTTGGAAAAATAATTTTCAATGGGATACCAGGAAATCCTGCACCTGTTCCGATATCAATAATGGATTGTTTTTTTGTTAAGTCAAGACATTTAACGACAGATATACTATCTATAAAATGCTTCTTTAATACCTCATCAAACTGTGTTATATTGGTCAAATTCATAAATGAATTCCACTCAACTAATAGTTCATAGTACTTTATAAATTGATTCTTTTGTTTATCGCTTAAGATGATTCCTAATTCCTCTAAGTCCCGTTCAAATTGTAAAGTATGATACATAAAATTCCTCCCTTATCTTAAAGATTCTAAATAGACTAATAAAACACTAATATCAGCAGGCGAAACACCGCTAATTCTACTTGCTTGGCCAACTGAAATTGGTCTCAAAGCTTTTAACTTTTGTCTTGCTTCTATTCTTAGACTAGGAACTAAGTCGTAGTCAAGAGAATCTGGAAATCGCTTGTTTTCCATTTTTTTGAACTGCTCTACTTGACGTAATTGGCGTTCAATATATCCTTCGTACTTAATTTCTATTTCTACTTGTTCTATCACAGATTTCTCTAAGGTAGATCTATTCGGATCAAGTTCATGAAGAATATCATAAGTTAGTTCTGGTCGACACATAAGTTCTGCCAAAGTGGTTCCTGTTTTAAGAGTGCTACTATTATGTAATGTTAAGAAGGCTTGTACTTCTTTATTAGCACCAATTGTAAGAGACTTTAAACGCTCTATTTCGTCCTTGATTTGTAGAATTTTTCTTTCTGTATTATCATATTCCTCTTTGGAAATTAAGCCTGCTTCATAGCCAATTTTGCGCAAACGAAGATCGGCATTATCTTGTCTTAATAACAAACGGTATTCTGCTCTTGAAGTCATCATTCGATAAGGTTCTGTGGATTCTTTTGTAACTAAATCATCAATTAATACACCAATATATGCAAGAGATCTGTCCAATATGACAGGCTCTTTACCTAAACAATAATTGGCTGCGTTAATACCTGCAATAAGCCCTTGGGCTGCCGCTTCTTCATAACCAGAACTTCCATTGAATTGCCCTGCACTATAGAGCCCTGTAATATGCTTTACTTGAAGACTTGGAGCGAGTTGGTTAGGATTAATACAATCGTATTCAATAGCATAGGCATTTCTAACAATCTCACACTGTTCTAATCCTGGAACCGTACGATACATTGCTAGCTGAACATCCTCAGGTAGGCTTGAAGACATACCACCTACATAGACCTCATTGGAGCTAAGGCCTTCAGGTTCTATAAATACTTGATGGCGATTTTTATCTGCAAACTTTACAACCTTATCTTCTATAGAAGGACAATATCTAGGGCCTGTACCTTCTATAACACCGGAAAACATAGGAGAACGATGTAGGTTAGTTTGTATAATTTCATGTGTCTTTTCATTGGTATAAGTAAGCCAACAAGAGATTTGCGGTTTCTGAATAGATTCTGCATTTGTACTAAATGAAAATGGAGTTATAATAGTGTCTCCAAATTGCTCTTCCATTTTACTATAGTCTATGGTTCTACTATCCATACGAGCTGGAGTTCCTGTTTTAAACCTTCTCAAATCTAGACCATGCTTTGTTAAACTAGCACTAAGTGAAGTAGCAGCCTGTAAGCCATTTGGCCCTGTATAGGTGATAGATTCACCACAGAGGCATCTAGCATGTAAATAGGTACCTGTACAAAGAATAACTGCTTTAGCCTCATAGAAAGCACCTGTAAAGGTTCTAATACCCTTTATCAGTTTCTTACCCTCCATTTCTTCTACCACTAATTCACATACTTCTATTTGTTTAATATAGAGATTAGCTTGATTTTCTAAAGTCATTCTCATCTCTTTTGAATAATCAATTTTATCCGCTTGTGCACGTAGTGAATGTACAGCAGGTCCTTTTGAGACATTAAGCATCTTAGATTGAATAAAAGTTTTGTCAATATTTCTGCCCATCTCACCACCTAAGGCATCAATTTCTCTTACCAAATGTCCTTTTGAGGTTCCTCCAATATTTGGATTACAAGGCATTAATGCTATGCTATCCACATTCACTGTAAAAATATATGTCTTAAGCCCTAGTTTGGCACAAGCCAATGCTGCTTCACAACCAGCATGACCTGCACCAATAACACAGACATCAGCGATTTCATGTATATTTGCCATGAGTTAAATCCTTCCTACTACTTATTTTCCCATACAGAATTTAGCAAAAATTTCATTTACTAAATCTTCTCCAACTTCTTCACCAATAATATATCCTAATGAAATATAGGCATTCATCAAGTCTATACTCAAAAAATCTTCTGGCATTTCTTGATCAGCACTTGATTTTACCATAGCTATACTATTTCTTGCTTCTACCAATGCAGTTTTATGTCTTGCATTCGTAATATATATTTCATCATTAAATTGAAGTTCACCTTGGAAAAACATTTCTTTGATGATTTCTTGAAAAGTATCCAT
>CAYJHO010000204.1:0-2607 GCA_964369945.1 uncultured Lachnospiraceae bacterium | reverse complement strand
AAAAGCGAAATAGTACATTGTATCGACTAAAATACTAAAAATCATACCCACTAATGTTAAAAAAAACGATTTAGGTAGGTACTATTTTGGAAACGATGAAGTTAAGAGAAGTACTGGCTAGTCAGATGTTAAAGCATTGCTTAAATTTTAGTAGGAGGGAAAATACGTGAAAATTTCTATCTGTATTGATGCGATCTATGGGAGTGAACACTATAGTAAGGCATTAGAAACAATAAGGGAAGAAGGTTATCAAACGTTTGAATTCTGGGCATGGTGGAACAAAGACATAGATTTATTGATTAGGAAGAAGGAAAATCTATGTCTTACAGCAGTAGCTTGTTGTACCAAAATGATTTCTTTATGTGATGAGAGCAAGCGCTCTTTGTATCTAGAGGGGATTGTGGAATCCATAGCTGTTGCCAAAAAGCTAGGTTGTGAGATTTTGATATCACAGGTTGGAGATGATTTAGGTTTACCAAGAGAGGAACAGAAAGCATCTATTATTGCAGGATTGAAGGCAGCAGCACCACTCTTAGAAGAGGCTGGCATTTCTCTGGTGATAGAACCTTTGAATACGAAAATTGATCACAAAGGGTATTTTCTCTCTAGCTCCTTAGAGGGAATCGAAATCATAAAAGCAGTGGATAGCTCAAAGGTAAAATTATTATTTGATATTTATCATCAAGCTACCATGGGAGAAGATGTATTAGAAATTATCTCAGAACACATAAAATATATAGGACATTTTCATGCCGCTTCTGTACCAGGAAGGCACGAATTAGACTGGGGAACTTTGGATTACCAGCCAATTTTCGAAAGAATAGAAGCATTAGGATATGAAGGCTATATGGGATTAGAATATAGTCCTAGTGAAAGCATATAGGAGAACTCAATCGCTCCATGCAGTATTATGAAAGTATAAGTAACCTAGCAGAATCCACGGAATACCAGGCAGTGATAAATGCTTATATTGAAGTTCTTGAAAATTATGTTTTAAGTCAAGTAAATGAAGAAGCATCTCATTTCGAATATGATCTAATGGAAATTTGTGATGATCTAATCCTAGTTGCTACTTGGCTAGGGGAAAATAATACAAACGATGCCTTGTTAGTTCACAATGATGAAGATTTTTATGAAATCTATCAGCAACTCTCTTCAGCGTTTATAGTTGAAATGAAAGTCTATGATTATTAAGTCAATGTATAAGGATCCTCTATCACATGTTATGATACGTTGCTTGTAGCAACGGGCAAATACCAGTAAAATGAGAGCAAAAGAAAAGGAGGTATTTGCTATGTTAAATGAAAATTTGAAAACGCTTAGGAAGTCAAGAGGACTTTCACAAGAAGAACTAGCAGTAAAATTGAATGTAGTTAGACAAACAATTTCAAAATGGGAGAAAGGAATATCGGTTCCAGATTCAGAGATGTTAGTTTTGATATCAGAGCATTTAGAGATACCAGTAAGTACATTGCTTGGAGAAAATATTGTTGAGGCAAGGCAAGATGAATTAAAAGTAATATCTGAAAAATTAGAAATAATCAATTTACAGTTTTCAAAACGAAATACTATCAAGAGAAATACAATTTATTTCTTTTTAATTAGCATGTGTATGACTATCTTAATCCTGTTTTTGATGTTAATTGGATTCGAAAGTCCTTATTTAGCTTGGGATTATAATGAGCCTGAAACTGCTGTGCTTGGAGTAGCCATTCATTCGCTGGAATGGGCATTTGTAAGAGTAGCACCTATTATGTTTCTAGTAGGAATCGTTGGAGTTGTTTTTATGAGAAAGAGATGAAAAAAGCGGGTGGGAAATCCACTCGCTTTCTTTATCTTTGTATTTTTATAATATCGGTCCAGTTGCTAGGAAAACCCATTTGAATTTTTACATCATCAATAGAAATGGTAGTCAATTCTTTATCTAATTTTGAAATTAACCCTTTTAAAGAACTACTGAATTTATTAAAAGAACTTTTAGATAGAATAAGTTTTAGCACCAAAACAATTGCAAACAAATCGTTTTTTCCACATAAATAATTGTTAGAGTTATTTTTTTGTAGTCCTAATTTATTATGTATAATATTATCTTTTATGCTATTTGGTGTTCCATCTTTCTTGCGTGATTTTAAATTGAAAAATCGTTCATCGTGAGCACACGCATTTCTAAATATTGCTAAAACAAAAAGAAATTTGCTTAATTCCTCTGGCTTTAAGCTGAATTTTCTACCAATATTGTTTTGATCTTGTTGTTTAAGGTTTGAATAAAAAATGCTGACAGTTCCGAGAGAAAGTGTGTTAATCAAAACCCATATTGGAACGTAGCCGTAAGTCAAAATGTAGTGAGAAATCATAGGGCTATTCTTTTTTAACTGGTTTGATATCTCTCGTTGAAGATTTGCAATTATATCAACAATTTCGCCATGCTTCTGGGAAGCTGTCTTTTTGCCTTCGAATTTTTTAAGTGCTGTGTCAAAGTTTGATATTTTCAAATAGTTATCATGTCCATATTTTTTAGAAAATTCATGTGCTATTACACTTTTGAGATTGTTCTCGACTTCAAGAATATATCTAAGGAAAAGGCTACGGAGTTCTCTGTCGAATAGA
>CAYJHO010000203.1:0-2613 GCA_964369945.1 uncultured Lachnospiraceae bacterium | reverse complement strand
GCGTCCGCCTATGGCGTTGAGCGTGTCTTCCACAAAACCAGCTTCGTTTAAGGTATCTGTATGAATGGATACTTGAACATCGAATTCATCTGCCACTTGTAAGCAGATATCTATGGCAGCAGGGGTAGATCCCCAATCTTCATGTAATTTCAATCCGACTGCACCTGCCTTAACTTGTTCTACTAAGGTATCCTTAGAGGAGGAATTTCCTTTTCCTAGAAAGCCAAGATTCATAGGAATTCCTTTACTTGCTTCTAACATTTTACGAATGTGAAATTCTCCGGGTGTACAAGTGGTTGCATTGGTTCCGTCACAAGGCCCAGTTCCACCACCTAACATAGTGGTAACGCCACTATAGAGTGCCGTTTCTATTTGAGTAGGAGAAATAAAGTGAATGTGGGTATCAATACCGCCTGCAGTTACAATAAGACCTTCTCCCGCAATTACCTCAGTTGATGCACCAATCACCATATTATCATCAACTCCATCCATAATATGAGGATTTCCTGATTTCCCTATTCCATGAATTTTTCCATTTTTAATTCCCAAATCCGCTTTATAGATCCCAGTAACATCAAAGATTACAATATTTGTAATTACTAAATCCAAACATTGCTCATCTGTATGTAGACAAGATTGCCCCATTCCATCACGAATGGACTTTCCACCACCGAATTTTGCCTCTTCTCCATAAGTGGTTAAATCTTTTTCTATTTCAATGATGATGTCAGTATCTGCTAAACGTACTCTATCTCCTGTGGTAGGACCAAACATGGTCGCATATAATTTTTTTGAAAGTTTCATCTATACCTCCCTGTCTTGAAAACCAAGCATTCTTGCCTTTTCCATAGCTTTGTCCCGTACCTCTTTGTCATCCATTCTTCCATTTGTTAGTCCATTTAAACCAAATCCTATACGTTGGCCTCCTATGGCAGTTAGGCAGACTTCTTTTTCTTCACCAGGTTCAAATCGTACCGCAGTACCAGAAGGAATATCTAGTCGCATACCAAAAGATGCTTTTCTATCAAAAGAAAGCATCTTATTGGTTTCAAAAAAATGATAATGAGATCCCACCTGAATTGGTCTATCAGCAGTATTTCTGATAAGGATACTCTTTTTATCCTTCCCTGCATTTATTTCAATCTCTCCATCCTCTACCAAGATTTCTCCAGGTATCATTGTATCTGTAGTTTCGATCGGATTATGTACGGTAACTAATTTTGTTCCGTCTAAAAAACTAGCTTCTACTTGTATTTCATCTATCATTTCAGCTATCCCAGGCAAAACATCATCCTTGGTTAGTATTTTTCTACCATAACTCATAAGCTCTGAAACACTAGCTCCTTCTCTTGCCTTTTCCACTAATTCACTAGATATCAGTGCTACGGCTTCAGGATAGTTTAATTGTAATCCTTTTTCTTTTCGCTCCCTTGCTAGTGTTCCTGCAAGGTAAAGCATTAATTTATCTTGTTCTCTAGGTATTAATCTCATACACGCTCCCTTGACTAATGTGTCATTAAATGTTGTAATTTAGTTTTGTCACTATCGGCACAGTTATTTTTATATAGAATTTCTCCATGATCCATTAAGTTTACAATGTGAGTATTACTCATAACAAAATCTAGGTACTGTTCTACCACTAGCACAGTAATTCCTTTCATTTCATTTACCTTTTTAATTGCCACCCCAATGTCTTTTATTATCGATGGCTGGATTCCTTCTGTTGGTTCATCTAGTATTAGTATTTTGGGATTAGATACCAAAGCTCTTGCTATAGCAAGTTGCTGTTGTTGTCCTCCTGATAAATCGCCACCTTTTCTGTCTTTAAACTGCATCAATATAGGAAATAATTCAAAGAGATATTTTGGTATCTCTCCTTTTCCTCCTAGGGGTTGTAATCCTAACTCTAAGTTTTCCATTACCGTCATTTGTGGAAAAATATCGCGTCCCTGTGGTACATAGGAAATCCCATTACGTACTCTTTCATGTGTAGGCATTTTTGTGATATCTTTTCCATCAAATAGGATTTTTCCATTTGGGTTTTTCATAAGTCCCATAATACTTTTTAAAGTAGTGCTTTTACCGACTCCATTTCTACCAATTAAAGCTACTATTTTACCAGCTTCTACTGTCATACTTAGGTTCTCAATCACCATACTTTCCCCATAGTATGCAGATAAATTTTCAATACTTAGCATGATTCTCCTCCCCTTCCTAGATAAACAGCTTGCACTGTTTTGTCCTCTAAGACATCATCGATAGCACCTTCCATCAATACTTTGCCTTCATGTAACACAGTAACTATATCAGAAGCCATTTTTACAAACTCCATGTCATGTTCAATTACAATAATGGTACATTCCTTTTTTATTTCTTTTAAAATTTCTCCTGTTTTAAAAGTTTCTGGCTTTCCCATTCCAGCTGCTGGTTCATCTAACATTATAATTTCTGGTTTTCCTACTAATTGCATGGCAATCTCAAGCCACTGCTTTTCTCCATGAGCCAAAGAACCAGCACGCACATCCTTACGATCTAACAAACAAACTTTTTCTAAAGTCTCATTTATTAAAATCTCTTCTTCCTTACTCATTTTATAGAAAATTGAACCCCAAA
>CAYJHO010000202.1:0-2629 GCA_964369945.1 uncultured Lachnospiraceae bacterium | reverse complement strand
TATCTACAGTTTCTTGACCAGTACCTACGAATAATAATGGCTTTTGATCACTGTGTTCTAAAATCACTTTCCCTTTGCTTACAACAGAAAAGCTGTTATTTTCAAAATTAATTTTCATGGCTTAGACTCCAAACATTTCTTTTTTATTTATAGTTTAATTCTATATTGTCGCCAATAATACCAATGTGCGCACCTGCTTTTACAAGTGGCTCTCTGTCTTTGTGACAAATAATCCATTTATTGGTAAGTAATAATATCTGAGATTCTTTTGTATCTTTTTTATTTTCATTTTTTAAAGGAGTATTGGTCCCTTTTGGTAAAATAATTACCGCTTTATATCCTTCATCCGTAACCTTACAAGGTGATAAGTGAAGGGTTGTTTGATAGATTTCAAACATGGTTCCTTTTTCTACATAGAAAACTTTTGCATCTTTATTTTGATAGGTATTATCAACCATATCATAGCTATGTCCTAAGACTAGTAAAAAGTCCGTAACAGCAATTGTGATCTCTGAGCCCTTATGGTATTCAAAACCATTATAGGTGCTGTTCTTTCCATTACAATATCCAACTTGAATCGGCATTTCTCCATATATAGCATTTTGAATTTTTGTTGTTATTTCAAAACATTCCATCCCAGCTTCGCTTGGAACATAGCTATTCCCTGATTCGGGAATAGCTGTATTATCTTCCATATATGTGATATAATCCGATACTTCAAATTCAGTTAGAATTCTACCAAATGGCTGAAAGCTTGCATCAGACAAACTTTTTATTTCAACAGAATTTAGCTCGTTTAATTTATTCAACATATATTATCTACCTCTTACAATCTTATAAGTAGCACAAAAATCTTCTTTGCCGATTCCAGTATTTAATGCTTCATCATATACTGATTTTACTGCTTCTTGACCTGCCATTGGAACTTCACACTCTTTTGCAAGACTTAAGCAAATATCAACATCTTTTGCCATATTTTCTACTGAGAATGCAGTAGTATAATTTCCTTCTGAGATAGGCTTTGCTTTTCCATCTAGGTAGAAGTTTTGACCTCCACCATAAGAAATTGCTTTTGCATATTCTAGCATGTCAATACCATTTTTTGCTGCTAGTGTAGCAGTTTCATTTACACCATTTTGAATTTGAGAAACTAAGGCATTGTGACAAACTTTCATAACCAAGCCTTTTCCATTTTCTCCCATTCTAATGACATTGTTCCCCATGTATAATAGAATATCTCTTGCTTTATCATAGGCTTCTTGTGTTCCACCAACATAGATACCTAGTGTGCCAGAAACTGCTGCAGGTTTTGATTTTACTACTGGTGCATCAATAAATTCTGCGCCCTTTGCTTTGATCATCTTTGATACTTCTATGGATACTGAAGGGTCAATAGTACTCATATCGATACATAATTTAGAAGCATCAATATCATCTACTATACTTTCGTATAAACTTTTTACATGCTCTGATTTTGGAACCATGGAAATAATGACATCTGCGTTTTGTGCTACTTCATTGGCGCTCTTACAAGCTACTGCTCCTTTTGAAGCTAATAAATCTACTTTCTCTGTAACAAAATCAAAAACATAAACTTTATCATCATGTTTATTTACAATATTTTCGCTCATGGATTCGCCCATGATACCAAGTCCGATAAATCCGATTTTCATAATAATCAATGCTCTCCTTAAACTTATTCTGTAATTGTGTTATCCCATGCATCTCTAAAGATTCCTAAACCTTGGTTTGTATATGCATGCTTCATAGTGTCTTTGTAAACATCTAAGCTAGTAGTTACGATATCAGCTCCTGCAACAGCACATTCCGCAATTTGCTTTGGATTTCTAAGTGCAGCACAGATGATTTGAGTTTTTCCATAGAAACCGTAGTTTTTGTAAATTGTCACAATATCTTGGATGTATTGCTTGCAATCTTCGCCGTTTGCTTCTTTCCATCCAATGAAAGGAGATACAAATAAAGAATTGTTCTTTGCTGGAAGCATTGCTTGCGCTGGAGAAAATACTAAAGTTACATTGGTTCTAATGCCTGCTTCTTCTAATAAACGAGCTGCTGTAACACCTGACTCAGTAGAAGGAATTTTGATTACAAAGTTTGGAGACATCGCTGCAATTTTCTTTCCTTCTGCTACCATCGCCTCCGCATCATCTAAATGAGGATTGATTTCTACTGAAATTGGGAATACATCATATCCTTCAATTCCTTCTTCTTTTACCCAATCTGCCATTTCTTGAATCACGGTTAAGAATGGTTTTCCACTTACTTGAATATGTCTTGGGTTTGTTGTTACCCCATCAATTTTAAATGTTTTGTATGCGTACTTGATTTCGTCCATTTTTGCACTGTCTAAAAAATATTTCATTGTTATAATCTCCTTTGATTTTAATTGATTAATTTTTTTAATTAATTTAATGCTAGTCTATCTCTTTTTTCCTTTAATTGCAAGTAAAATTTTTATTCATTTCCCTCTAATACTAATTCTGCATTCATATCTTTGATTTGCTCTTCATTGAGTTTGTTAACCTTTTTATTCAGTCTTATTAAAGAAATCATCAATACTACAGTCAAAATTAAAATAACTAAACTGATCGGTCTTTGGAAAAAGATA
>CAYJHO010000201.1:0-2664 GCA_964369945.1 uncultured Lachnospiraceae bacterium | reverse complement strand
AAGTAGCAAACCAATTTATGAAAATGAATCAGTACATTGATGTGTTAATTCCTAGTTCCAAATCACTAATTGAGAATTCTCCTGAAACATAAAAGAAAAAGGTTAATAGTTCATCTCCATTTTCATAGGTTGCAGTATAGCTACTAGGTGAATGAAAAGAGGCAATGGCTTTATCGATCAAAGTGTTGGTATATTGTTCTGAATCATTCGAAATATGCTCGTAAACAGAAAAAGTAAAGGTATTGTTTGTAGTGGAGTGAATTTCGATGGTATAGCTGAGTGGAAAATCTCCTTCGAACATAACATAGTAAACATCTACTAGAGGCATATTTAGTGCAACAAAATCATTTCCATAAGGACTATTTTGAAATTCCTCTGATTTGAATTGATATTCAGTATTTGTAAGTGCATCACAAAATTGAGGAGCCATTTGTTGAGACTCTGCATCAAAGCCTATTTGGGGTTTTACGAAAAGATTATGTGAATCAGTCCACTCATAAATTATGATGTTACCATCAGATAGATACACTTCAGCAGTATTTTCAGAAGTCAGATACCCATTCAGTGTTTCTTCAAAATAACTGACTAAAGCAGTAGAGCGCACAATATTACCTTCTACACTTAGATTGATGACTGCTCCATCTATTTGGTAGGAACCATTGGTTCCAGCAAATGGAATTACAATATCAAATAATTCGCTGCGAACTTGTTCATTGCTAATTTTCGTCTGTAGTACATCATCGATGTAAACTTCTTCTACCGTTCCAAGGCTTAGGTTAAGAATCAGTTTGTAGTTACTTTCCCCATTCACATATTGTACATAGAGAAAATCTTGGTTGTTTAGTTGCCCATATTGCATGCTTTCTACCTGATAAAAGGAAAAGGCATAGTCAATGGTAATGGCAGGGCTTCCAGCTAAAGTAGTCTCTAGAAGGTGATTGGTAGTTTCACTTAAATCTAACCAGGTAGTACGTTGTAAGATAGAAGAAAGTGGGAAGGATTCCTCTTGATCTATTAAGGGTTCTTCTGTCTCGTTGTTACTTTCTTCTTCGGGTCTTTCTGATAGAAAGAAAAAGGCAATTCCAAGTAAGCCAAGTAAAATAAAGAGTGCTAGAATCAGGAAAGGAGCCGGATTTTTTTTCTTTTGTTTCTTAGCTGGAGTTGAAACTGTTTGTTTTGGTGCAGGGGGAGCTTCTTGTTTGCTTCCACAATTATCACAAAAGCTGGCAGTGGGCTCTAACGCACTTCCACATTCCTCACAAAATTTTGTAGGTGTACTCATGAATCTTCCTCCTTAGCAGTGCCGCATTTTGGACAAAACTTGATATCATCACTAAGTTCTTCCTTACAGTTCTTGCAAGTTGGAATTATTATCTCTTCTATAATAACAGCCCCACCACACTCAGGACAAAACTTCACCCCTTCGTTTACCTCTAACTGACATTTGCTACATTTTGGGTTGCTATATTCAGGAATACGAACTACTTCTTGGCCACAATCTGTACAGAACTTAGTATCGCTAGCATATTCCTTTTTGCAATTGCTACAGTGGTAGTCAAGGCTTGATTTCTTCTTAGAACTAGAAGAACTAGTAGAAGGCGGAGGAGTCGGCATAGAAGCTCCACACTTGTTACAAAACTTCTTACCTACAGGTACTTTTTCTTTGCAACTTGGACAAGTAGTCCCTACAGTAGGAATGGATAGGTTTTGTAAACCATCGGATAATTTATCCAAGGCAGCATGTTGAAACATATCTTCTACATCCACGTCATTAGAATTTGGAATAATGGTCATCTTACCAATGACTGGAACACGCTTAGCACTTCCTTGAAATGCAGCGATCATATTTACAATGGCAGCAGCACTAAAGGCAAGATAGATGATGCTTAGGATAAAGCTAATGATACCAAAGATGGTGAATTGTAGATTCATCATCAGCGGGACGGCAATGATGGTGTGAATCGTAGCTAAGATAGCCATTGGGATAAAAATAAGTAGCATTTGGTTGGCATGGAAACGTATAAATTTGGAATCTTTCATTAGAAAGAAGGGGAGGATTGGTACTAGGTAGCCGATACCGGCCATTGTTTTGTTCTTTTCAATGTCTTCATTTGTAAATCCATTCGTAGTGTTTTTCATAGTAATCTCCTTTGAATTAAAATAGTTTATACTTGAAGTATACGAAAGAAGATGGACAAGGAGTGTCCTTGCAAGAAAAAAAGAAGAAAATAGTGTAGCAGCTATTTTCTTCTTTTTCTTTTATACTTTGAAATTAATTTTCTAAGGGATTTTGGTGACTTGTTTCCTTATAATTATGCTTTGTCAATAAGTCTTCAATGGCTTCATCTAAGAGTCTACTTTTTGGAATTCTAGTTATCTTAGATAATTCATCGAAATCTGCAGCTAGCTGGTTTTTTAAAGAAGAGGTAAATCTTTTTCTATATTTTAAATAGGGTTCTGCCATTGTCAGCTCCTTTCTATGCCTGTACTTTGTTGACGCTTCATGTACAGTATATGTCCATATTCTATAATATATGTTAGTTACATACAATTGGTTGCACATAGGCACTATATAGTGTAAAATAATATTGAGTAGAAAAGAAAATTGTAAAAATATATTGAGAAAAATAAAACATGTACATTCTTTGTCCATTAGAGGCAGTA
>CAYJHO010000200.1:0-2677 GCA_964369945.1 uncultured Lachnospiraceae bacterium | reverse complement strand
ATATGAACCTAACAAAATATACACAAAAATCAATGGAAGCAGTACAACACAGTGAGAAGCTTGCAATGGAATATGGAAATCAAGAGATAACACAAATGCATTTATTGTACAGTTTGTTAATGATCGAAGATAGTTTAATGAAGAAATTAATTGACAAAATGGAAATACAAGTAAGTCATTTTGAGAATAAAATAGAACAAAATATAGCAAAACTTGCAAAGGTGCAAGGCGGAAAATTATATATCGGTGGAGATTTGAATAAAGTTTTGATTCATGCAGAAGATGAAGCGAAAAAGCTAGGAGATGAGTATGTATCGGTAGAACATCTTTTTCTAGCTATGATAAAACATCCAGATAAGGCGGTAAAGGAAATCTTTCGGGAGTATGGAATTACGCGAGACCGATTCTTACAAGTGCTTAGTACCGTGAGAGGAAATCAAAGGGTGACTAGTGATAATCCAGAAGCAACTTATGATAGTTTGAATAAATATGGGCAAGAATTAGTAGAAAAAGCAAGAGATGGGAAATTAGATCCCGTGATTGGAAGAGATGAAGAGATAAGAAATATTATTAGGATTTTATCTAGGAAGACGAAGAATAATCCAGTTTTAATTGGAGAACCCGGTGTAGGGAAAACAGCAGTAGTGGAAGGACTAGCGCAACGAATTGTGCGTGGGGATGTTCCAGAAGGTTTGAAGGATAAGAAAGTGTTTTCTTTGGATATGGGAGCACTAGTTGCTGGCGCTAAATATCGTGGAGAATTTGAAGAAAGATTGAAGGCAGTACTAGAAGATGTGAAGAATAGTGAAGGGCAAATTATATTATTTATAGATGAACTTCATATTATAGTAGGGGCAGGTAAAACCGATGGGGCTATGGATGCAGGGAATATGCTAAAACCTATGTTGGCAAGAGGAGAACTTCACTGTATTGGTGCAACCACATTGGATGAATATAGACAATATATTGAAAAAGATGCTGCTTTGGAACGAAGATTTCAACCTGTTATGGTAACAGAACCAAGTGTGGAAGATACGATTTCTATTTTGAGAGGATTAAAAGAGCGATATGAAATCTATCATGGAGTTCAAATTCTTGATCAAGCATTGGTGAGCGCTGCTGTGCTTTCGCATAGATATATTTCTGATCGCTTTTTGCCAGATAAAGCCATTGATTTGGTGGATGAAGCTTGTGCACTTATTAAGACAGAATTGGACTCTATGCCAGCAGATTTAGATGCATTGCAAAGAAGGGTAACCCTACTTGAGATTGAAGAAGCAGGATTAAAGCGCGAAGAGGATAAATTGAGTAGAGAAAGGCTTGGAAATTTGCAGTTAGAACTTGCTGAGTTAAAAGAAGAACTGTGGAATAAAAAGGCACAATGGGATAAAGAAAAGGCGAGCGTAGAGAAATTAACAAACTTAAGGGAAGAAATAGAGGAAGTCAATCACCAGATTCAAATGGCTGGGCAGATAGGCGAATTAGAGAAAGCAGCACAACTTACCTATGAAACTTTACCGAATTTAACGAGAGAATTAGAGAGACAAGAAGAAGCCATTCAATTAGCCAATTTTACCTTAGTACATGAAAAAGTTTCTGAAGATGAGATTGCAAAGATTGTTAGTAGATGGACAGGGATTCCTATTTCTAAATTGACAGAAGGCGAACGCAGCAAGATATTACATTTGGCAGAACAATTACACGAAAGAGTGGTGGGCCAAGAAGACGGTGTTACCAGAGTTACCGATGCTATTATTCGGTCTAAGGCAGGAATCAAAGATCCTTCGAAACCGATCGGATCCTTCTTGTTTTTAGGTCCGACAGGTGTTGGTAAAACAGAACTAGCAAAGACTTTGGCAGAGGCATTATTTGACGATGATAACAATATGGTTCGAATTGATATGAGTGAATATATGGAAAAACACTCGGTTTCTAGATTGATTGGAGCACCTCCTGGATATATCGGCTATGAAGAAGGTGGCCAATTAACTGAGGCTGTGAGAAGAAAACCATATAGTGTTGTATTGTTTGATGAAATAGAGAAAGCCCATGCTGATGTTTTCCATGTATTGTTACAAGTATTAGATGATGGAAGGATCACTGATTCACAAGGTAGAACCGTAGACTTTAAGAATACAATCATCATTATGACTTCTAATATAGGGGCGCATTTCTTGTTAGATGGTGTGAATGATGAAAGTGAAAAACAAGTATTTGACCAGTTGCGTCAACACTTTAGACCAGAGTTTTTAAATCGATTAGACGAGATGATTTTATTTAAACCATTGACAAAAGAAAATATCGGTAGTATTGTGAATTTAATAATAAATGATTTAAATAAGCGACTCAAAGACAAGGAACTATTTATTTTCTTAGATGCTAGTGCCATTGACTATATTGTGGAGGAAGCCTATGACCCAATTTATGGAGCAAGGCCTTTAAAGAGATTTGTACAAAAGCATATAGAAACCCTAGTAGCGAGAATGATTTTAGAGGATAAGGTAAGTAGTGAACAAGAAATTCATATTTCTTATCAGGATGGAGAGTTTAATGCTTATTAGAGAAAGGGAATTATGATACCAAAAGATCCTGTTATGTTGTTAAGTTATATTAATTTGAAATTACGTGATTATTATAGAAATATAGAACATCTATGCGAAGATTTGGATGTGAATCA
>CAYJHO010000199.1:0-2753 GCA_964369945.1 uncultured Lachnospiraceae bacterium | reverse complement strand
TATTATTATATTGCTTTACCAGCAATTAATATACATGCTACTGGTTTTTGGACCACCATTTTGTTTATGATAGGGGTGCTTTTCTTGATTACCTTGTTTCGAAACAATTCGATGAATATCGTAAATAATCGGAATGAAATAGATTTTGCTCAAATTAAGATGACAAGATTATCTAAAGTGGTGCTTGGTGTAGGTGTATTAGTGGGTATCGTTTATATTGGTGGTTCGATTTTAGGGAGCCCATTGATTAATGCAAAACAATACCAAGAGCTATTAACCGTAGAAGAAAGAAATTTTGATGAAGATGTGGCACCTGTAGATTATACAACTGTGCCGATATTAGATAAGAATAGTGCAGTTTTACTAGGCGATAGAAAGATGGGCTCCATGGTGGAGTTTGTGTCGCAGTTTACTGTAGGACTAGACTATACCCAGATTAACTACCAAGGAAAGCCTGTGAGAGTAACTCCACTAGAATATGAGTCTACCTTTAAATGGTTTACCAATCAAGCAGATGGAATTCCAGCTTATATTATGATCGATATGGCAAGTCAAGAAACAGAAGTAGTAATGCTAGAAGAAGAAATCATGTATTCAAAATCAGAATTATTTAATAGAAATATTTACCGTCATTTAAGATTTAATTTCCCAACCTATATTTTTGATGAAGAAATCTTCTTCGAAATTGATGAAGAAGGTCATCCTTATTGGGTGTGTCCAGTAAAACAATTTGAAATTGGGCTTTTTGGAGGGCAAACCGTAGGTCGTGTCGTTATTGTAGATGCAGTGACTGGAGAAGTGATGGATTACGCAGTGGATGAAGTTCCAGATTGGGTAGATAAGGTATATCGAGCAGAGCTGTTGGTACAGCTTTATGATTTCCATGGTGTTTATGTTAATGGATATTGGAATAGTGTATTAGGACAAAGAGGCTGTTTGCAAACCACAAATAACTATAATTATTTAACCATAGATAACGATGTTTGGGTGTATACAGGAGTTACGAGTTTGGCAGCGGATCAAGCAAATGTAGGATTTGTACTTATGAATCAAAGAACCATGGAAACAAGATATTATGTAGTGGAAGGAGCCATAGAAGATTCTGCTATGGTGAGTGCAGAAGGACAAGTGCAGAATTTAGGTTATCAAGCAACTTTTCCACTTCTATTAAATATAGAAGGAGAACCGACCTATTTTATGGCATTAAAGGACATGGCAGGTCTTGTGAAGAAATATGCTATGGTAAATGTACAACAATATCAAGTAGTAGCTATAGGAGATACTGTAAAAGAGTGTGAAGCTTCTTATAAAGAATTGATGGCTGATAGTGGAATGATTGAGTATGAGGAAGGTTCTGATACAGAAGAGGTTCCACCAGAAGTGGGAGTGACACCAGATCCTATTCCAGAACCAGAAGCAGAATTAGAAACGAAGGAAATAGTGATTTTAGATGTATATGCTCTTATTGTAGAAGGGAATAGTCATATTTATTTCTTTGTAGAGGAAGAAGATGTTATTTATTCTGTAGATATTACAGAAGGGAATCTGGTGGATGCAAGAAATTATGTATCAGGAGATGTAGTTCAAGTTACTTATGAAGTATCTGATGATATGGTAAAAAAAGTTACAGACATCAGTCGCTAAACCTTGACATTAGAGAAAGCAAAGGATAAAATAGTAATTTAGAATAGAAATACTAGGAGGAAGTTATGGCAATACCATATAATCATAAAGAAATAGAACAAAAATGGCAAAAGATTTGGGAAGACGAAAAAGCATTTACGGTGGAACAAGACTATACAAAACCTAAATTTTATGCATTAGTAGAGTTTCCTTATCCATCGGGACAGGGGCTCCATGTGGGTCATCCAAGACCATATACAGCATTAGATATTGTTGCAAGAAAGAGAAGAATGCAAGGATATAATGTACTATATCCTATGGGATGGGATGCCTTTGGTTTACCAACAGAGAACTACGCGATTCAAAATAAAATACACCCAGCTATTGTAACACAAAATAATGTTGCAAAATTCAAAAGCCAATTACAGGCACTTGGATATTCTTTTGACTGGGATAGAGAAGTAAATACAACAGATCCCAATTATTATAAATGGACACAATGGATATTTCTAAAATTATTTAAAGCAGGTTTAGCATATAAATCTGAAATGCCAATCAACTGGTGTACTTCTTGTAAGGTAGGACTTGCAAATGAAGAGGTAGTAAACGGAAGTTGTGAGCGTTGTGGTAGTGAAGTAGTTCGTAAAGTTAAGAGCCAATGGATGCTTAAAATCACAGAGTATGCAGAACAATTGATTCAAGACTTAGATGGAGTAGATTATATTGAAAAAGTAAAGACTTCTCAAAAGAACTGGATTGGCCGTTCAGAAGGTGCTGAAGTTGATTTTGTATTAAAAGGGCTAGAGGAAAGTCTACGCGTTTACACTACAAGACCAGATACCCTATTTGGTGCAACTTATATGGTAGTATCTCCAGAACATCCGATTTTGGATAAATACAAAGACTTAATTACAAATTATGATGAAATCTTAGAGTACAAAGAACAAGCAAGCAAAAAATCTGATTTTGAAAGAACTGAACTTGCAAAAGATAAAACAGGTGTTGCTATCAAAGGTATTACAGCAATTAACCCAGTGACAGGAAATGAAGTACCGGTTTGGGTATCGGATTATGTACTTGTTACTTATGGAACAGGTGCTATTATGGCAGTACCAGCTCACGATGAAAGA
>CAYJHO010000198.1:0-2797 GCA_964369945.1 uncultured Lachnospiraceae bacterium | reverse complement strand
AAAGCAATATAGTATGAATTTTGTGTTATAATACAAGATTGATATTTATAAAAAATAATCTCAACAAGAAATAAGTAAACTGAAATAAGAATTGTAAGTAACAGACATATCTCAACTGTTAAATAGCCTGGTATCTTTTTCTTTAGCATAATAAAACTCCTATATAAGCAATTGAGAAGTAAGGGATATATGGTAGTGATACTCTTCTCTTCCCCAATATCTTAGCTATTCCCATCCCAACAATACTACTAAGTATCATAGAATAAAGAATTATGTACATAATATCTCTTCCCCCTACCATCATGCCTGCTGTAAGAACCACTATCCCATCTGCCATTCCTATATCTGCCGGTTTCACATAAGCCATTAACATCAAAACAATCCCCGGCAGAATAGAAAATATGTCGGCTATAAAATCTTGCCAAAAGAGGCTATAAATTAAGCTTCCCATCAATCCACTCAAAAGAATCCATAAAGAAATCCTTCTAAAACGAATATCAAGATAGGCTAAATAGAAATAGTATGTGCTACTTCCTAATATCCACATCGTTGACATGGCTGTTTCCCTCCTATTTCCGTTATTTCAATCATAAATACCGTTCTCTTTAGAGCAGAACATGATAGTTCAGTATGAAATCTCTCACCACTTCTAGTTACATAATATTGTCCACTCTCCGTCTCACAAACTTGACATAATCTATGATTGCTATATGCTAGAGCTTCTTCATACGGTAATGCAAAAATGGAAATCCTTAAATAACTACAAGCTGCTTCTCTATGAAATACAGTCCCAGTTTCTGTTATATATACATACTCAATACTCTCAGCCGATTCTTTGTCATACCCTGTCCACAACTTCAAATAATAATGATGTTCTTGTTCTAACAAAGTTCCCACCCCATAGGTACAAGAAAGGGTAAGCGACTGTTTCTCCTGGTCTACATGGCTCCCCCAATAATTAGCACTAGGTATTTGCAACTTGGCATTTAAGTACTGTCCCAATATTAAGTCATTTGTAAAAAGCTGATGTTGATTTACACTAATAGATTCTCCTACCTGAGCCAATTTTACTGCATATTCACTATAAGCTTGAATTGCATCAAACATAGTAAGTAACTGCAGTATTGCAAAAATAAATATAGGAATCACTAGGCTAGCTTCAACACTCAAACTTGCTCTATAAGAAAGAGATAATCGAATGGGCTTCTTTTTTATTCTTTTATCTGCTTGGAGAGCTCTAATTTTATTTTTATTTTGAGAATAAAAAATGCTCATTCGACTACCTCACTCTTTCTTAATAAGAAACCGTTTGACTTATATCGTATGTTTTGTTATAGACATCCTCAAAACTAGTATGCACCTTATATGACACAACGCATTGATCAATATGAAACTCATGATACGCTTCTTTTTCACGTATCGTAATTTCCATCAAATCTAACATACGCATCCCTAAATTCTCCGAACTTTCTAACATTAAAAACATACTTAAATATTGATGATAATCTACCGTGACAGCTTTATGTATCCGAAAGGGAACCTTTTCTCCTTGTAAAAGTTTTTCGATATCTTTCACACTTTCTTCTTGCGCCCAGACAGCTAAAATCCCCTTTGTAACGGTTGCATGCAACTTAGGAGCTAAAATACAAATTACGGCTGCTTGCATTTGTGCTTTCTGAACTTTATCCGCTTGTGTTTGAAGCCAAATATAATTATCAATATTTCGAATCCATAAAATTCTATGAAGTATATACTCCAAGTTCTCCATATCACTTTGTTTTCCTGCCACCAGATATTCTAATTCATAAGCCATCACCCCTGTCGTTGTTTGATTCAAATAAGAATCAAACTTGTCAACCGCATAAGCAATCACAATCCCCTTGTCTATTGGGTCGATTGTTTTCGCTGGCTCCATACTTCCACCTTTTAATAAGGTTCTAGAAGAAGGAAATGAATCTGTATTATAAGCTCTATTAGAAATTTGGTTTTTCTTTAATCCTAAAATTTGCTCTAATAAAAAGCTATTCTCTTTTATTGTCCAAGCTTCTATTTCCACTGCTTTTTCATCAACATTATCCTGTTTACTTTGAATTTCTAATTTATCCTGTTCTAACATACTCGACTTTTCTTCTACTGCTTCTAAATCAGCTACCAACGCAAGTAATTCATTTGCTGTTACGATCCCCCACTCACTTTTCTTTGATCTAACAATTAGTTCTAACAAATTACTCCCTTTGTTATCACTTAGTAATTCCACTTCCGTTATATATACATGCATTGGATCTAAGGCAAGCCATGTTTTTGTTTCTACATTTCTCTCTAAATAATAATAAATCCGATCTACTAGTTTTGCATATGAAGTTGTCCTACTATCGTAGCCACAATCAATAGCCAAAATTCCAAAATCATCCCACAATGGTTTTTGATATTCAGCTAAACTACTTTTAGATGCCAATTCTGTCACCACATATGATTGGAGAAAAAGCGCATTTTCACGAGCTCCTTCCACCAAAACTAATATCAGTAATAAAAAGAGAGAGATGGTTGTCGATATAAAAAGAGTAATGGATCCCTTCATACTAATAAATCTTAGAAGCGTCCCTTGTAATACTTCTAAATATATCCTCTACCAACTGAATAATCTGATCTTGAAATATAATAACAGCTGCTATTAATACTGATATAATCAATATTATCTCTACGGTTCCCAATCCTCTAGAATCTTTTAGAAAATATTTAAGTTTATTCATTCTACTCGTCCTAATTTAGTTAAATCATAGTAGTAACTACGATAAGT
>CAYJHO010000197.1:0-2805 GCA_964369945.1 uncultured Lachnospiraceae bacterium | reverse complement strand
TTTTCAACTGGTTCGATATCTCCCTTTGAAGATTTGCAATTATATCAACAATTTCACCATGCTTTTGAGATGCAGTTTTTTTACCATCGAACTTTTTAACAACAGTATCAAAATTAGATATTTTTAAATAGTTATCATGCCCATATTTCTTTGAAAACTCATGTGCTATTACACTTTTTAAATTGTTTTCAACTTCAAGGATGTATCTAAGGAAAAGACTTCTAAGTTCTCTATCAAAAAGATATAGAGAATAAATCTCATCAAAATCAGTACCTTTCTTGTATTGTTCATCATTGTCCGAATAGGTTTTATCAATAAACAGTTCTTTGTATCCATTAATTAAATTATAGTAGTTTTCAAGTTCAATGATACGTTTTGATCTACTACCGTTTTTTATTCTCATACCACGAGAGCGCAATCTTTTAAGCTGAATATTTGTTGTAGAAAACTCTTTATCTATTTATGCCTAAATAAGGAATTCGAAAACATAATGATTATCATTATGAATGCATTGACAAACGTTATGTTTTTAGATAATATATAGCTATAAGATGGAAGTGTTAGAATAAAAGGTGGAGGTAATGATATGTCTGGAAATGATTTTAATATGGATACTAACTTACAAAGCAGAAAAGTATATTTGGATAAAATGAAAATAGTATTACGATTAGCAATTTTGTTAACAGGAGTACTTAGTTTTGGTGGAATAACATTTATAGTGGCAGCGATATGGTCTATCATGACAGGAAATTTCTCTTTCATTAATGAAATGGGTGCTGCTACCTTTGCTCGATTTGGAATCTTTTATTTATCAATAGGATGTGCTTTTGTAGCACTTATTAAAATTATTCGTGGTAGGAATCCTTTTTCTAAAACGCTAACGAATTGTATTAAAACTATTGGTATGTTGTTTACCGTATCATCCCTCCTAATACCAAGGCTTTCAGGCTTTGTTTCAAGTGGATTTGATATACTTTCCTATCAGTCATTTGTGCTAATAGATGGGGGACTATTGACATTTGGTTTACTATTTATTATCCTAAGTTCGCTTATAAAAGTAGGATTTGAAATACAGCAGGAAGTGAATGAGATATTATAGGCGCTTGTCATGAATTATATCAACATGAGAGGAAAACACGTATGGCAATCATATTAAGATTAGATAGGATACTAGTTGAGAGAAGAATTACCCTTGTAGAATTGTCAGAAAGAGTTGGGGTATCTACGGTCAATCTTTCAAATTTAAAGACTGGAAAAGTAAAGGCAATCCGTTTTTCAACTTTAAATGCAATTTGTAATGAGTTAAATTGCCAACCTGGTGATATTTTAGAGCATTTGAAAGATTAAAGGAGTGAAGCATGAGAGATCGATTACAATATGCATTAGAAATAGCGAAACTAGATGAAAATATTAGAGCTGTTATTTTGTACGGTTCAAGAGCAAATCCAAATGTGGAACCAGACTCATATCAAGACTATGATCTTGTATATATTGCAAATGATAGAAATAAGTTTGATGTAAAAGTGTACAAAGATGTTAAATTGCTCTTGGTACCTAGTAAGATATATCCAGATTTATTACAAGACGAAAGTGTCTATTTAATGCAGTTTTCAGATTATAGTCGAATTGATTTAACGGTATGTAGCAGAGAAATATTTTATAAGAATTTCACGGATGGTCGCATTATGAAATGCTTATTAGATAAAGATAGCAATATAGAAAATTTGAATGAGGGTGATCTTAGTAGTTCTTGGATTCAACCAATCACAGAAGAAGTTTTTGTGAATACCTGTTCTGAATTCTTTTGGGAAATTCAAAATGCAGTGAAAGGAATTAAGAGAGATGAACTTTCCTTTGCTATGTTTATTCGTGATATTGCAATTAGGGATATGTTAAGCAGGATGATTGATACCTATATTGGCATGCAACAAGAATATCGTGTAACGGTTGGAACTTTAGGCAAATATCGTAAAAAGTATTTAACGTCAGAGCAATACGAACTTTATAGATCTACATACTTGTCCAACACATATGAAGATTGTGTAAAATCTATTTATTCTATGATTCATTTATTTAGTTTGTTGGGGAAGAAAATTGCAAAAGAGAATGGCTTTACATATCCTAGTGAAAGTGAGAAATTTGTACTGCAATATTTGGATCATATATTCCGAAATGCAGGATGAAGAGGAGTAGTACATGGGAAAAATTGTAGCAATTGGCGGTGGCGAAATCGTAAGAAATGAAACACTCGCCATTGATAAATATGTCATTAGTTTAGCAGAAAAGGACAGACCGAAGGTGTTATTTATTCCCACAGCATCTAGTGATGCACAAGGGTATATTACATGTGTTGAACAGTATTTTTCAAATTTAAACTGTGTGGTAGATAGCTTGTGTTTGATTAGTGGAAATTTGACAAAAGAAGAGATTGAACATAAAATCCTAAATACAGATATCATTTATGTTGGAGGAGGAAATACCCGCAAAATGATGGAGATATGGAAGGAAAAAAATGTAAGTTCTTACTTGAAGCTAGCTTATGAAAATGGGATAGTATTATCAGGTTTGAGTGCAGGATCTATTTGTTGGTTTCAATGGGGGCATAGTGATAGTGAAACCTATGAGAATGGATATGAATGTGATTTTATCAAAGTTAGAGGGCTAGGATTTCTAAACTTTGGACACTGTCCACATTATAATGAAAATGGGAGAGATGGCTTTGATCATATGATGGAGGAAGAATCAGGAATTGGTATTGCACTAGAAGATTGTACTGCCTTTGTGGAGTGTGATGGTATATATTCT
>CAYJHO010000196.1:0-2836 GCA_964369945.1 uncultured Lachnospiraceae bacterium | reverse complement strand
TACTCTAGAGTATTGCTTTCTAAGTCTAAGTAATAAACTGTGGACGAATACTCATCTACTAACACAATACTTTTCCCATCGTTTTGCATAAAAAGTTTGCTTGCCATAAAAGGTTCTGGATTTTCATATATTACTACTTCCTGTTCTATATCGTAAACATATAAATTTCCTTCTAGGTACATAGCTATATATCTAAAATTGTCGCTGATACTAAATGCCCAACCATTTTGTTCCTTGATTTGTTCTGCAAATAATTCATTGAATTGCTCTAGGTGATTATGTATTCTTCCAGTTTCCACCTCCCAAATACACCATCTTTCTACACCGTTTTCTTCGTGAATTTCATTCGCTATCACAAAATCCCCATCTATGGAAATGATAGTTTGACCATACTTTATTACGTATCCTTCGCTAGGTGTTATGCTCTGAATCATGGTACCATCTACCAATGATTTAACTTCTCCCCTAAAACTCACACCTCTAAAATTATCAGAAATACTACTAAGCTCCGCGTTATAGAAACTGTTTTCTTCTTCATAGAAACTTAGTGAAACAAAATTTCCTTCTGTAGAATATAAAGAACTTTCTCCAGAAAGATAGGAAGTGAGTATCCTCTCACCATCACTACTTCTACATAGATAAGAAAACAAAGAATCCGTAGTTGGAAGTTCTTCTAAACCAGCAACATAGAGCTGATCCCCATCATAACTCTCCCAACGATCAACTTCACATAGATATCCATGGGCACCAAAATCATTGTAAAAAATTGTAAACTGTCCTTTGCTTTCAAATATCACTTCTACATCATCTACAAGCTCTTGAGCCATGGGAACCTCTATCTCAACCGCTTTGACGCTTCCATCTTCTTTGCATTCAACATATTCTAGCAATGGATGTAACCCTGTTACATCTAGACCAACAAAACTTCCATCATATCGATTGGGTACCTCTAACCTTCCATATCTTTTCCCCTCTATCACCTGTTCCAAAATCAAAGTTTCCGTATTGACATTATACATAGCTATTTTTGTTTGATAGGAATTAATCTGTTCACCATATTGCCAATCAACAAGGTACAATATTCCATCGTTACTAATTTCATAAATTGGGAATAATGTAGTAGAACCATGTGATATCACATCATGTTCTATTCTTCCCTCTTCAAACAACTGAATCACTTCTACTTCTGTTTCTCCATATATTGCAATAAATTGAGCATTATCCGATATTTTTATTCTATACTCTTGATGAAAAAGATCATTAACCTCTATCATAAAAGTTTGTTTCTCTCCTAAACCTTCTTTTGACAAGAAATAAAATCCTTTGGTGGTTAGGCAAACTACCGCATCCATTCCTTCATGATAACGTAAATCTAAAACCATCTCCTCCTCTTCTAGGCTAATTTCAATCTTTTGACTCATGTGTTTCGCTTCGATATCCCACATCATAATGTAGGAAACTTGATCACTAGTAACCACATACTCTCCAAAAAATTCACAAATGCCCCCCATAGATTCTTCTTCAACTTGTAACAATTTGGCTCCGGTATCTGCATTCCAAAAACTCCCCACTCCATCTGCACTAAGTGTAAATAACATACTATTGTCTAATGAAAAAGCCGCATCCACAACATGGGATTTATGTTCTAATAAAGCATATGGTTCATAACTAGGATAATAGATTGATTTTGCTAGCAGTACTTCTAGCTCTTTTTGAAACTTCAGATATTCTTCTGATTCTGTATCAAAATTATTATAGGCTTCCATCAAAACAGATGTTGCTTCCACACGATCCCCATCTTCTATCAATCCTTCCGCATAGGATAAAGTGCGAAAAAGCTGTTGTTCTCGAATCTCTAAAATACTGTCCAATAACTGGCGGTTTTGACTGGCGATAATCGAGGCATTAATTAATGCATACGCACTAAAGGATACTACGATAGTCAGTATTGCAATTCCAAACCCTATTATCCTTCTATTCCTTCTTCTGCGATTTCTACGATATAAATCATCATAATTCCTCCCTAAAATAGGGGCTACTATTCTTAGAAATTCGCTTTTTAATTTCGCCATAGATTCTTTTCTACTAGAAGCCGTAATATTAGCTGCTAAAGGTTCTATTGCCTTCTTTTCTCCTGTTTTCGCATCTATTTCATATTGCAAATCCAGTGGAAATACTTCCCTATGATCTCCTTCGATTAACAGGGTGAGTATCTGCTCTGTAGAACCTCCATGAAGTTCCTTAAAGTATTGGATTTCTTGCATGCACCAAGGAGAGTTCTTGGTTTCCTTAGAACAAATAACGATTAAATACTCTGAATCTTCTAAGGCTAATTTAATATCTTCTGCCAAGTCACCTGAACTTGGAAGCTCTGTCTCATCTCGAAAAACTCTTTGAATTTTCTTCTTATTTTTTGCATTCTTAGGAGTTCCTCCTGGTGGTTTATAACTTTCTAGCAGTAACTGTAACTTAGATGCCACCATCTTATCAAATTCAAAATGACGGTAACTAATAAACGCATCGTATTTATATTTTTTATCCATATGTTTCTCCTTTGATGCAGTATTTGTCAGATAATTATAGTTAAATTCTAACACTTCTCTGCCAATAGTCAAGTCTATTTCTACTACTTCCAGGCTTCTTTCACAAAGAATTTATTTGTATCCATCTACAAACTTAACTTCATATAGCATATAATGTGGCTTGCAGATTTGTTTTTATCAAATTAGCTAAGATACTTATAAATACATCTAGGGATTCGCTGATTTTTTCGTCAGATAAATCTGTATGTTGAATTAACAATGTTTCAAACATTTGAAACATCAATTGAAAAGCC
>CAYJHO010000195.1:0-2845 GCA_964369945.1 uncultured Lachnospiraceae bacterium | reverse complement strand
AAAAATACAAACATGCAAATAAAATTGGTGGACTACCATTCAATCTCCCATACTTTCTATAACTCAAAAATGCATTCCCATTTTTGAGTTATAGAAATCTTAATTATAATACCATTTTGCCTGCTCTGTATAAAATTGATGATAGTCTTTATTCTTCCTCATCAATTCTACATGAGTTCCTATGCCACCGATGGTTCCCTGTTTCATAAAAACTACCTTATCCACATGATTGCATAAGCCTACTCTATGGGATATGATGATGGACGTCTTATCTTCCATCATTGCTATAAATTGACTTAGAATTTCGTGCTCTGTGGTAGGATCTAAGGCACTAGTTGGCTCATCTAATACTATAATCTTATGTTCTTTAAATAAGGCTCTTGCAATAGAAAGTTTCTGCCACTGACCTCCTGATAGTTCTCTACCTCCAAACTCTACCCCTAAGTATTGATCAAAGTCTGAATCCTCACAAAGTACTTCTAAGCCTACCTCACAAAGCACCTGTTTGATTTTCTCTTCATTCCCATCCTCCTTGGGATTATTAATTCCCATAGATTGACGAAGGGATAAATGAAACTGCACAAAATTTTGAGAAACAGCCGTTACTAACTTTGATAAGTCCTTTGTTGCAATGGTATTCACATCAATCCCATCATAGGTAACATGGCCACATTCTGGATTATATAAACCAAGGATCAATTTACTTAGGGTTGATTTCCCACTTCCATTTTCTCCTACAATAATTACCTTTTCCCCTGCCTTTATCTGAAGGGATTCCACTTGAAGTGCTGGACTTATGGTATTAGGATAAGAAAAAACCACCTGTTTCAGTTCAATTCCTTGCGTAAAATCTGGCAGATTTGCTTCTTTTCCTTCTTCGTCTTGTAAATTCAGAAATTCAAAATAATCACCAATATTATGTAAGGATCCAAAAGAGGAGCCTAAAAGTAAAAACAAAGTTTTTGTGCTTTGCTGTAAGGATTGAAATGCAAAAATACTAGCTCCAAAAACCCCAAATGCAATGCTCTGATTTATAAGTAGTAGTACCGACAATAGGATACTAATCACATAACCAAGAGTAACAATACCTTCACAAAGACAGAGCCTTCTACTGTCCTTTCTTCTATACTCACAAACTTCTTGCTCAACTCCATCTCTCTCCTTCTCCCATTTTCCCTTTATGTAGTCTTCAAATCCAAAAACTCGTAGTTCCCTTTGTGACTTTCTAGAGGTAAAGATAGAATAGAAATAATCTCTTTTTCGTATTTTGGATGCCTGAAACCAATGCAATTGATAAAATTCTTTTCCCATATAGATTCTATTAATCAGATAGGGACAGGTTGTAATCACAAGAATCGGAAGATACCAATAGCTAAAGCTAATCATCACAAGCACCAGTCCTATCATCGTAAATAAACATTCCATCACCATCAAAATATTGTTAAATACATCGGTAATCTGAAAGGACTCCACGCAGCCATTGCTTCGCTGAATCTTATTTAACACTTCACTATCTTCAAAACTAATATAGGGAAGTTTTGCCACCTTACCATGTATCTTCATTTTAAAATAATGTCTACATTTCTCCTCAATCCCAATATTAAAACTGATATCAGAGATTACATTTATCATTCTACGTAACAGCAATATCCCCATATAAATCCCTGCAAAGATCAAGATGTTTTTGCTTGCTTCTGGATGTCCGATATCCTTTGCTTGTTCCAATAAATCTGCCAACAATGTTGTAGAAAGTGTGGTAAAGAATGCATAACTAATAGCACTTAACATGCTAAGTACTACCGCCCATGGTGCACAGGTTAACACTGCTTTTATGATGTTGTATATGATACGTTTCCTACTCATCCTTACCCCCTAAATACCAGCTTGCCTGCTGGTCAAACATGGTCTTGTAGTGACCTTCCACCTTTCGTAAGTCATCATGACTTCCACTTTGTATGATTTCTCCCTTATGAAGGACTATGATCTTATCTGCCAACTTGGCACTTGCAAGACGGTGGGATACCAAAATCGCTCCTTGATTTTTTATGATATGCACAAAGCTATGATACATCTTACTCTCTGCAATAGGATCCATAGAAGCGGTAGGTTCGTCTAGTAGGAAACAAATACGTTTAGCCATAAGTCCTCTGGCTATGGCAATTCGTTGCCATTCCCCTCCTGACAGCGAAACTCCATCTACTTCTAGGTGATTCAAATTGGTTTCTAATCCCTTTGGCAATTTATCTAGGAAGGTACTAGCGCTGCCCCCATCCATGGCTTTCTTTATTTGCTCTTCATCATAAAGAAAGTCTATGTTGCCCAAAGCTACATTTTCCCTCACCGTAAGAGAGTAATTCTCAAAGTCTTGAAATACTACACTAAATATGCTACTTCTATCCTTTTGAGATAATTCATTTATGTTTTTCCCATTAATCAATATCTTTCCTTCTGTTGGCTCATAGAAACCACATAATAGTTTCATCATGGTAGATTTACCAGAACCATTTTCTCCAACCAAGGCAACTTTCTCTGAAAGGCACATACGAAAACTAACAGCATGTAACACCATAGCTTCTGTTCCTGGGTACCGAAAACTTACCTTGTCAAAGGTTAACACAGCATCTTTTAAGTGAATAGAAACTGCATCCTCATTCTTTACCTCTACTTCCCTATCTTCTTCATAGTTCATAAAGGTATCATAAGATTCGATGACCAATAAGTCTCTTCCTAAGGAAGACAGGTAAAAGGATAGGGTATTTAAATGATTCAGTAATAGAGGAAAACTTCCCATCAAGGTTACAAATAAACTAAGGATAAACAAGCCACTAGAAAATTGATTCAGTAG
>CAYJHO010000194.1:0-2869 GCA_964369945.1 uncultured Lachnospiraceae bacterium | reverse complement strand
TGCTTGGTAGACTTTATTAAATTGAAAATGTCATTCGGATAACATTTTATGTTTGTGCATGTTTTACAGTGTTTTTATATACTTTTTGTGTATATATACAAAGAATATGATAATCGGTTGACATGCAAAGATTCACATGTTATTGTACAAATACAAAAACAATTCAGGAGGATATGTTATGAAGTTAAAAAGAATGTTAGCAACATTATTAGCAACAACTGTATTATCTGCAACAATGGTAGCCTGTGGAGGAGAAGCAACACCTGAAAACGGAGGAAATGAATCTTCAGAGGCATCAAGTGAAGATATTTCTGAAGGTGGAGGGACAGAGTTATCTGAGTATGAAGGCGTAGAGATTTCTCTATTGAATACAAAGGGTGAAATTCAAACTGCTTTAGAGGATATGGCAGAAGCATTTGAAGAAGAGACAGGAATTATTCTTGAAATTCAAGCAGCAGGAGCAGGGGAATCTCCATATACAAAAATTACAAGTTCGTATAATGCTGGAACAGCACCTACGATGGCAATGTTAGATACAGCTGATATTTTAGCTTTAGCAGAAGAATTTGCAATGGACTTGTCGAATGAAGATTGGATTGCTAATGCAGAAGGGAATTTAACCACAGTCAATGGAACTGTATACAGTTTTCCTTTCACAATTGAAGGCAGGGGACTTATCTATAATAAGGCAACGATAGAAGAAACATTAGGAACCGAATTTGATCCTTCAAGTATTAATTCCTATGATGCGTTATCGCAATTGTTAGCAGACTTAAGAGCTGCTGGAATGGAATATCCAGTGGTAATTTCAAAAGAAGATTGGTCGCTTGGTGCACATCATTTAAGTTATGTATATGAAACCTATGATACAACCACAGAAGGTGCATTTACAGTAATGGAAATGTTAAGTGATGGCAGCTTAAAAGTAGAAGATTATGATAGGTTCGATGAATTTGTAGCAACATTTGATTTACTTGCAGAATATAATATTAACCATGAAGATCCATTAGGTGCATTATATGAACAGGACCCTATTTTCATGGTAGATGGAGATGCAGCAATTTGGTTTAATGGGGTATGGGCATGGCCAAATCTCCTAGACTCTGGAGCTTCTCTTGAAGATGAGTACGGATTTTTACCTTATGTGCTTGGTAATGATACAGAAGATCCAGTAAATAACAGTATTTTTGCAGGAGCGTCAAAGCAAGTTATGATTGATAGTGTCCAAGCAACCGAAGAACAACAAGAAGCAGCAAAAGAGTTTTTGGATTGGGTAGTGTTCTCTGAAACAGGGCAAAGAATGTTAGTAGAAGATGCAGCTGTGATTCCATCTACGAACAATAATACGAATGCAGTGTTGGATCCACTTGGACAAGATATACAAGCCAAAATGGAAGCAGGAGAAACACTTTCTGGATCGGCATTAACGCCTTCGGATCACTGGGGTGTATTAGGAGCAGCAATGCAGAAATATCTTGCAGGAGAATCAACAAAAGAAGAGTTGGCAGCAGATATTAATACATATTGGTTAGGACAAAATTAATAAAACTTGTAACAAGCCTAAATGAAAATCATTAGATACTAGTTTAGGCTTGTTCTTATCTAAGGGAAAGAGAGTGGTTAATATGGGAAGAATGGGAAGAACGCCATTAGAAAAATTTAAGAATTTATGTATATTTGCACTACCAGCATGTTTTATCTTTTTTACAGTAGTAATTGTTCCATTTATCTATGGTTTTTATTTAACATTAACAGATTGGGATGGAATTAGTTCAGTAAAAAATATCCTCGGAATAGAAAATTATATCAAAGTATTTCAAGATGCAGAATTTTGGAATGCTTTAGGTTTAACAATACAATATGTTGTTGCAACAGTAATTCTAGTAAATATAGTTGCTTTTTTATTAGCATACGCATTGACAAATGGCTTGAAAGGTCAAAATTTTTTCCGTGCGGGATTTTTTACTCCTAACTTAATTGGTGGGGTTGTACTTGGTTTCATATGGCAATTTGTCTTTTCAAGAGTTCTAGTAGATTTTGGAGATATTACAGGATGGGGACTTTTTTCTAAATCTTGGCTTAGTAATGAAACAACAGCTTTTTGGGCACTTGTAGTAGTAACAGTTTGGCAGCTATCAGGTTATATGATGTTAATCTATATAGCAGGGTTTACAGGGGTTCCTAAGGATGTATTAGAAGCTGCTAGTATTGATGGAGCAACAGGATTGACTAAATTAAAAAGTATCTTCTTGCCACTTATGGTGCCATCTTTTGTTATCTGTTTATTTTTTACACTATCAAGAGCATTCATGGTCTATGATGTAAACCTAACATTGACAGGTGGTGCACCATATGGAAGTACAAGGATGGCAGCAATGTATGTTTATGATAATGCATTTACATCTAGAAATTATGGTATAGGGCAGGCAGAAGCACTTGTTCTATTTGTATTAGTTGCAGTGATTAGTGGAATTCAAGTTTATATAGGGAAGAAAATGGAGGTAGAAGCATAATGAAAAAAGCAGCTACAGTAGGGGGAAATAAAAAAATTGTAAAAGATGTGATAGCATTTACAATTACAGCCTTTAGTTTATTGTTATTCTTAGTTCCATTTATTTTAGTACTATTGAATTCTTTCAAGGAGAAAAGAGATATTATTAAAGAACCTTTTTCCTTATTTGCCGAGAGTGGATATACTTTAATAAATTACATAGCAGCTTTTGAAGAGATGGAATTCTTAAAAGCTTTTACAAATTCTTTATTGGTTACTGGTTTAAGTACGTTAATAGTTGTTATTTTATCTGCCATGGCAGCATATTATTTTGCACGAGCAAAAAATGTATTTTCTAATGTATTTTTCACAATGATG
>CAYJHO010000193.1:0-2875 GCA_964369945.1 uncultured Lachnospiraceae bacterium | reverse complement strand
CAAGATAATAATAGTGTTAGCACATAAGTTAATTTTTTTATTTTTTTCATAAATACTCCTTTTATCATTTACTAGAGTATTTACTAATTTGTTATCTTTATACTTTATTGAATTACTTTTTCAAAATGCAAATGTTTTGCTATGGTATCCATTTGATTATCTATATGATCTACCGCTGCCTTTGCCGCAGATACCTTATCACGATTTAAAATTGCCTGGTATAGTAATTCATGTTCTGCTATCACATTTTCATGCATGGTACTATCTTTAATATATTCAAATCGATAACGATACATCTGTTCTGATAAATTATTTACTAATTGGATTAACCTCTTATTCTGTGTTGCTTGTACAATAATATCATGCAAGAGAACATCTGCCTCCGCAATCTGATGTAAATCTTTTGACTTTGTTGCTTCCTTGAAATGCTCGCATGCTTTTCCTAATCGAGCAATATCTTCTTCACTGATTCTCTCACAAGCTAGCTCTATACACAAAGCATCTAAACTTCTTCTTACCTCTAATACATCTTGTAAGCTTTTCCCTGTTATTTGAGCCACTTCAGCTCCTCGTCTTGGTATCATTGTCACCAATCCTTCTAACTCGAGCTTACGCATTGCTTCTCTAATTGGCGTTCTACTAACCCCTAAACGATTTGCGAGATGTATTTCCATCAACCGTTCTCCAGGCTTTAATTCACCTGTTAAAATTGCCTGCCTCAAGGTATTGAATACAACATCCCTAAGAGGCAATAATTCGTTCATATTTAACAACCACTTATCCTTTGACATATTCCCTCCTACTAGCATAATAATCTCTCGTAATCTGTTTTTGAATTTGTAAGAAAGTTCCGAGAGTCCATCATATATGCTTAAATGTTGTAACAAATACTTGCTTAGCAAGTTGTAAGTTCAAAATTTCTTGTTTGCATTTCTGTGCTGTTTCTTCTTCTTGAAATATACCAAAGACAGTAGGACCACTTCCACTCATTAAAGCACCCATTGCTCCTAAGGAAATCATAGATTTCTTCAACTCTTCAATGATAGGATAATGTGATATGGTAACAGTTTCTAATACATTATCCATAGCTTCCACCATTCCTTCCAAAGAAGATTCTTCTATTGCTCGTATCATAGCATCCACATTGGGATGACTTTCTAGTTCATTTAACTTTAAATTCTGGTAGACAAAAGGCGTGCTAACATTTATATCTGGCTTTGCTACTACCAAAAAGCAATCTGGAGGTGCCGTAATACTTGTTAGTTTTTCTCCTATCCCCTCTGCTAACGCAGTTCCACCTACGATGCAATATGGAATATCCGCACCTAGACTTACCGCAATCTCTTGTAATTGCGGAATCGAATATCCTAAATCAAACAATTCATTTATCGCGTGGAACGTAGCTGCTGCATCGGAACTTCCTCCTGCCATACCTGCTGCCACGGGGATCTCTTTCTTCAATCGAATAGAGACACCCTCTTTTTGCTCGGATTTTTCTAACAACAATTGTGCTGCTCTATAAATTAAATTTTCTTTTACATCACCTAAATCAACACCATCAACGCTAAGCTCAATTCCCTGTTCTATTTTCTCAAAATACAGACTATCATAAATATCTACTGTTTGCATAATCATTTTCACTTCATGATACCCTGTTTCTAATTTTCTTATTACATCTAGCACTAAATTTATTTTTGCATATGCTTTTTTTTCTAAATACAATTGTTTTTCCTCTACTTTATGTTTATTGTATACAATAAACATTTTAATAATAGATTGCCTATTTCTAAGCAATCTATTTCATAAAATTCTTCAACACCTTTACTTGTCTTGCCTTGTGTGATAACTTCTTCATTTCGTACATTCTCTCATCTCCAAGGGAAATAATTTCTTCCATGCTTAAGCCATCCTTACTTCCGTGAAATACAATGCCATAGCTAATAGATGTCGTATAATTCTTTTCATACTTTGTTGAAATATTCTGAATTTCCTTATAGCAACGTACCAAATTCGAAGTAATTTCCTCATCACTTTTACTAGAACCTACTACTAATATCTCATCTCCTCCATACCGTGAAATGGTATCTCCATTGAAATATTCCTTGATAATCTCAGATACTTTTGCTATATAGAAATCACCTTCACTATGACCAAAATTATCATTTGCATATTTCAATCCATCCATATCAATATAGATTAAATAGAAATCATCTTGACTCTTCACTCTTTCTGCTAAATTCTTCAGTAATTGATCCCTAGTCACCATTCCTGTTAGTTCATCAATCGTAGCTTCTTTGTGAAGTTCGTTCAATTTAGATTTCGCATCTTTATTTTGAGCTTCAATTTCTTTAAATTCCTTAGCTGCCAATCGTAAACTTGCCAAACTATAGGCATATACAATAAACAAAGTAAATGCCATGATATAAATACCACCTGAGAAAACAAAATATAGATTTAATCCATTCCCTCCATTAACTACAGTAGTTGTTGTTGCCAAACTTATCATGGTTAGATATAGAATCGAAAATACCCCTGTCAAAAAGCGAATATTCTTCTTATCAGATAAAATGGTATCTATATACATCTTAGAAATACTCATCCTTGCAAAAGAAATAGTCCCTATGGAAAGCGCACAGGATATTGTCAACACCATAATCCTTATTAACTCAACTTCCATTACTTCTTGTATTGTAGAATGTTGTAGCAAAGCAAAGCTTCCCATTAAGGCAAACCTCTTTGCAAATAAGTTAATGCTAAAGGCAAGAGATATATAAATAGCATTTAGTACGCTAATTTTAAATATCCATCTTGTTTCTAAAAATAAGATTAATAGAAACAGAACCATTGCCAACACTTCATTACTTACAGATGTGCA
>CAYJHO010000192.1:0-2881 GCA_964369945.1 uncultured Lachnospiraceae bacterium | reverse complement strand
GATTCCTTTTTTATTAAAATCATCTGCCATTGCATAGTCAAAGTATAATTCTAATTTCCTATTCATGCTAATTTACATTAAAAGTCTCAAATACTTCTCCAACTGCTCATTCACATACTCTGCGACCATTTCAACCATTGGCAGCTCATTCTGATTACGATAATACTCGTCAAATGCCTGATAATATTTACGTCTATCTGAGAACTTCACATCTATAGCAGGGTAGCCATGCTGCATGAGCTCCAAGTTAATTAGTAATCTACCAGTACGTCCATTGCCGTCAATAAAAGGATGGATCCCCTCAAAGTCAAGGTGGAATAGTGCAACAGATTCTACAAGGTGCTTTATTGCTTTTCTTTGGTTGTGATTAACTATCAAGTCATTCATCATAGGCTCAATCATATAGGGCTGGGGTGGCTCATGGAAAGCTCCCATAATGCGTACTGGAATACGTCTAAATGTTCCTTTATCCTGTGGCCTGTCCATCAAAACTAGAGAATGAATATTCTTGATGGTATATTCTGAAAGCTCAAGCTTATCACTGACAAGACTTTCTACATAGTAAAACGCATCACGATGTCCAATAATCTCTAAATGTTCTTTTAGTGGCTTTTGATCAATGGTAATCCCCTCTAACACCATTGCTGTTTCTTGTAAAGTTAGTGTATTGCCCTCAATCGCATTGGAATTATAGGTAAATTCAATCAAAAACTCATGTCTCAAACGTTCTAGCTCTCCCTTGGTCAGTGGTCGCATAGCAGACAGTTTTTCTAGGTTTCTATCAATATTATCAAGTAATTTCTTTAATGTTGCACGACTCCTACCTTTACTACGGGCATCTGCTGGCTTTTTTGCATGAGCTGGTATCATATAAAGCTTACCTTTCCGAATGACCCCTTCGATTCTATTTTCTTGGCACAGAATACGCACTCGACGGGTAGATAGTTCCCATTTTTCTGCGGCTTCTGATACTTTCATGTAATCCATCTTGTTCACCTCGTGGAAATATTTTCATAGGAATAATATAACACAATAATAGGAACAAACACAAGCGTAAACAAGAAATATAGTTCCTCTTCACTCGCCTTTCATTCCTAATCAAATTAAAACCCTTGTACACCTTCTCCCTTGCTCTTGTTGCAGATTCAAAATCACTATCCCACTTCCTACAAATACGTCCACACTATGTGTCACGTTGGCAGGGGCTAGCTTTAAATCAATCAGAAATTTTACTACTCAACATATAGCGAGGCTTTAAGCAATCTATATTAATATTGCTTAAAGCCTCTTTATTTTATCGATTGAAATTTTTGCATGTATTCTTTACATACTGCTCTCTTGTAAGAATTCTCATTATAGTCACACTTAAATTGTTTGTATATTAAGATTAACTATACTAGTCTGTAGTTTAGTTTTCAATAAATCATATTTTATTTTCTGCAATATTCGCATTTTTCAATCATTCGTCTATTCCACACTGACTGTCAAACTTTATAATTATTATTACTGGTTTGATAATTTCTTGTGACATAAACTCTTCATACCATCCCCTACTTTTTACTAGCTGCTTACTTCCTACCTCAATCCTTTCTTTTCTCACCTTTCCACCAAAAAAGAGCAAACAGTAATTTCTACTATTTGCTCCCATGGTTCTATCCTTTTGTTTTTTCTAGTATGCTCATAATAGTATCTGTCAATAAGTTACAATCACTCGACAGAACTCTCTAACCAGTTTTCAATAAACTCATTAATTTGATTGCATGGTAATGCTAAGCTGTGACGAAAATTTCCCAAGAGATCTTTACTGCCACCTAAGCTTATTCCCACTAACTCCAACCGATTATTAATGACTGCACCACCACTACTACCGTTATTTGAATACGCATTATGTTTAAAAACTATTTTTGTATATTCATTATATGTAAAATCTATATCCGAATTGGTTGTGATATGTCCATATGTTATATGAAACTCCTCAAGATTATTTGCATTACTTATTAGTGCAATATCACTATCTTTAGGTGATGTGTCCGCAATTTTAATTGGATACAAGTATTCCATAGTTTCAAATTTAATTATTGCGAGGTCCAAAGACTCATCCACATACTCAATCGTTGCCTGCGGCAGAGAATGGTAATATGCTGAAATACCTGAATTACTAATATATTCAGAATTATACAATTCTATAAAATAATCTGCCGACGGATCATCAACTACATGGTAAGCAGTAACTGCATAGTAGGTATTTCCGTCACTTTTTATTATAACACCACTCATCCCTGAACTATAAGAATAGGAGGTTACATTTTCGGATGTTTCATTCTCTGTTTTAACAATGATTTTTATATTAGAACTCATTACTGTGTTGTCAATTCTGTTTTCAAAATCCAAGTTACTCTCTGTAATTCGAGTATATTCATAAATGTATGAATAAGCAATAACAGAAACAAGTAATAGTATCAAAATGCTAATTAAAATATAAGCTGCTCGTTTTTTCCTCATTTCATACGTATTTCGCTATCATAATATTTCTCTGTAAAAAACGTTGCATTCTTTACCTCTTCTAAAGTGAACGAAATGCCTTTTGGGGCTACTACCCATTTTTCTTCTACATCATCATTTCTATGAATAATCGCTATAATTACCCCTGCAAAAGTAATTATTGGATAAATCATATCTTTGTATTTAGGATGAACTGAGTTTAAAGGTCTATCAATAGTAACTGTTACTTCTTTTCCAATCATTAATCAACTCTCCAATCATTATATAAATCCCCTCCATAGGGTTCCAACTTACTACCTACAATATTAGCTAAAGCTATGACTGCCTTTTATATTCTATGCTTTGATTTTCGAGTTGCATAAGCCACCTTCTTTCTACT
>CAYJHO010000191.1:0-2895 GCA_964369945.1 uncultured Lachnospiraceae bacterium | reverse complement strand
CATCTTTATTTCTTGCAACAAGACTTAGTTGCACATTATTAACAAGTTTTTCTATTCTTTCGTCAAAACGCTCCTTAGGGTATTGTGAACCTAAGTCTGTTCTCTTTAAAAAATCAATATATTCATTTGAACGCTGATGTACAAAAATGTTCAATATATTTTTATTGTTTTAAGATTGGTATATAGCCACCTTGTGAAATCTCAAGATAGAAATAATATTTCGTTCCCATCGGCGTCAATAAGTTTCATTTCTTTATCTCCGTAAAACTGCATTTCTGGCATACTTATAGCGTATCCTTTCTCCTTTAATTCCATATAAGTTTGATCAATGTCATCACAATGCATTACAATATTATTTCTTATCTCTCTGTTGTCCGTATTGCGCCAAATACATAGTATAGGTGCATTTTCATAATCTAATAGTTTGAAAACACCACCATACCAATCAGTGCTCGGATCTCCTTCTTTCTCTACCGTAAGTCCTAATCCCTTGTAAAATTCAAATGATTGCTCGGGGTTCTTTGAGTAAATGTTAATACACGAAAATGTAATACCCATGGTCTTATCCTCCCAATTATATAAACAACCTTCATACTATCATAAAAATTTGCATATGAAGATTATCTAAAGTTTCTTCTCTTATTATACTAAAAATACAGCATAGTTTCAATAAATAAATAGTTTTTTGTGGAATATGCAGTTTATTTATTGAAAATACATGATTCTTTGCTAGCTATTGTAAAAGGCTTGTGGTATGGTGTTGCTGATAGGAGGTAAGAAAGCATGGAATTAGTAGAAATTATGGAAGAAACATGGGATGCTTTATTGTTAAGAGCAGAAGAAAAACTAGGAAATACGGAGGAAGGATTACAACAATACCTGAGTGCAATGGCTGCCTATGAAGATTCTGTTAGTGAAGAATTTTTACAGTATTTATATCAGTTGAGAAATTATTACGAGAAACAAAAAAGAGGGTTGTATATCCAAGCAGTGAAGGATACCTACGTGGTATTAAGAAGTTTGGAAATTATTCCATAAGAGTCTAGGGAAAGAATACTTTTTCTAGGCTTTTTTGATACAAAGAAGGAGTGTGCGATGGAGGCAATGAAAAGTTTGTGTGTGAAAATTCCAATCCTATTACATCAAAGGATTCGAGAAGCACAAGAAGCAAGAGGTATGAACTTAAATGAATATATGATGGAAGTACTTACGGAATATTTGGAAAAGGAGGAGAATGAAATGAAGGAAGAAAAAACAAGAACCTTGGCAGTGCAAATTCCAGAAGAACTATTCGAACAATGGAAGGAACATTTAAAGAAAAAGGGAAAGAACCAAAGGCAGTACTTGATGGAGTTGATGAAATTAGAAATAGAAAAAGCATAACAAAGAGCGAGGGAAACCTCGCTTTTTGCTATTAGGAAGGAGATAGTATGTTTGTATTTGATTTTGTATTAGGAGAAATGTTAGATCAAATGTTGGATTGGCTTTATGGACAGTTGCTAGGGTTTTTATCAAACTTCTTTGTGATGATGGGGAATATGGGGGTAGAACTGTTTGCTGTTCCTTGGATTCAAAGCGTGGTACTCTTTTTTACCTACTTGGCATGGAGTTTATATGTGGTGGGTATTATCGTGGCAGTCAATAGTACCAGACAGTTACTACATACGGTAGTAAAATAAAAGGAAAGTGAGAAGAGAAATGAAACTAATTTATGTAGCATCTCCGTATCATGGAGAGGTGGAAGAAAATCGAAGTTATGCCAAGCAGTGTTGTCTTTATGTGATGCAGCAAGGGAATAACTTTTTTTGTCCCCATTTGTATTACACCAACTTCTTAGAAGATGAGATTCTAGAAGAGAGGGCATTGGGGATGCGTTTAGGGCAAGATATGCTTGCTCGATGTGATGAATTGTGGGTGTTTGGGAGTCGCATATCAAAAGGTATGGAAGAAGAAATAGAAGTAGCCAAGAAACGTAAGATGCCAATTCGTTATGAGAGAGATTTTATGTTAGCAAACGAAGCGATAGCAGCGGATACCTTTTCCTGTAAGATGGGGTGGTAAAGGAGGTGTGTATGTATTTATATCCGGAACATTTAAAAGCAAAAGCAACGTTATTTTTCTGGGAGCTAAGGGATGTCTTTGTATTAGGAATCTTATCCTTAGCTTCTGTCTTTATCGTAGCACAAACAGGGTGGTTGCTGCCTTTGGTAGGAACGGGCGTGTATGGTTTTTTAACCATACGAATCGAAGGAACTCACATTGCGATGTTTCTTTCCTATGCAGGCAAATATTTTTTATGGCAACAGCAACACTTTGAAGGGAGAGGGTAAGATGTTTTTTGAAAAAAGAGGAGCAGGGATTGGTACGAAAGAATTGTTAGGGGTGGAAGCAATCTCAAAGTATGGGATACAAACGAGACAGGGAGAACTGTTGTTTTTACAAATCAAACCAGTGAATCTTACGGTGTTATCAGAAACTAGTATTGGGGCACATATCTATTCCTTTATGGGCATATTAAAAGGCGTTTCGGAAATCAGTTTTGTTTGTATGAATGGAAAAGAAAACTTTGAGGGAAACAAACAGTACTTAAGAAAGAGGCTAGTAGAAGAAAAGAATGAGAAAATAAGGCAGTTCTTGCAAGCAGATTTAGAACAACTAGATCAGTTACAATTATCTATGGCTACCGCAAGGGAATTTTATTTGGTGCTACGGTGTATGAAAAAGGAAGAACGAGAGTTGATATCTATGATTGGTCGTGTTCAAAAAAGTATCGAAGAGGCAGGGTTTCGTGTAGCTTTAGCAAGCAAAGAAGAAAGAAAACAGTTATTAGCAGCCTATGTAGAAGAATACACCCACCTACTGAAGAACTTTTTTAACAGCATATTTAAAGGTTTT
>CAYJHO010000190.1:0-2931 GCA_964369945.1 uncultured Lachnospiraceae bacterium | reverse complement strand
AAGAAGCTAGCAATAGGTAACTAATGATTTTCTTTTTCATCTCCCTGTCCCTCCTAAACTCCATCTATATTTCTGCTATTTCCTACTTATTGTTCCTCTAAATACAAGGTAACACGATTTTGAATGATGTCAATCACTTCATCTAAGCTCTTTTGCCCACTAAAATAACTTGCTGCTTCTTCACGCACAATACTATAAATAGCACTATCATTTGATGTTGATTCCGTGGAAATACCTTGCAATAATATTTCAAAAGTTGCTAGATCCTCCTCAGTCGCCGCATATACATCTACTTGAAATCCATTCGTATAGTTATAAGTAATTTTAGCTTTTTGAACTGGATTCCCTTGGTCGTCTAATAACGTATCTCCATTGCTATCTTGTTCATAAGATGCTGTCATTTCTCTAGCAACTATTTTTTCATACTCTTCTTGTAAAATAGAAAAGCCATTTCTTGTGTCTTCCTCTAGTAATGCAATAATAAAGTCTACTGTTGCCTCTTTATACTTTGATTCACTATGAATCGCTACAGAATCTCCCCCTGTATATATCTTTGCACCATTCCCTTCCACTCCTATGTGTCCGATAGCAGTGTACGGAATATCGCCAAATGTTGCATCTATTAATTGAAACTCATAAAGCGAATCAATACCCACCCTATCCAAAAGTAATGTACCATCCTGGATCATATTTTGTTTTTCATCCCCATCCATTCTAGACTCTAACGGAGATTCATTGGCTAATCTTAATAAGGATCTAAAGGCATCACTATTAAAGTTAGCAGTTGCAGTATTTTCATCTACAAAATCACCATAGGTATCTGCCAAAAGAGTCATTAATACATTCTCCTTTGTTGCATTATATCGAAATTCTGTCCCCTCAGGAAGCTCATTGGCTATCTCTAGTGCCTCTTCTAATGACCATCCTGGATCTTCCCCTACAATACGTGAATCAGCAACCTGGGTAGATATTCCAAAATAGTCTGGTAAATAATATAGCTTTTCGTCCATAAAGAGGTGCTCATATACTCCTTCTACAAATACCTCTTGTGTATAACCTCTCTCTTCTAGATAACTTGATAGATCGACCAATGCTCCTGATTCTAAAATTGCCTGTTCTGTGCTTGCATATCCACTAAAAAGAATCATATCTGGCGGACTAATACTGGTAACATCTATGAGCAATCGCTCACTAGCTGCGATTACCTCTTCTGGATTATAACTAAAAAACAACAATTCATCATCTATATACTCCTGTACTATAATCTGATATTCTTGATTACTTGTATTAAAGGCTTGAATCGTATTTTCCACCTCAAGAGGCAAATCCATGGTTGCCAAAATTAAGTTAGCCTTCTCACCTTCTTGTGAACGCTCTGTCTTTGTCAAAGTAATAAGGGAGGTTTCCATTATCCCTGTAAATCCTTCAAGTGCATATATCGTATTCTCATCCTTTACTACAATATCTTGAATACTGTTCCCCACAAGAACACTTTCTCTCCATTGGAATAATAAGGTGTTTTCTTTTGTTTCTAAATCATACACATAACAATTCGAACCATCCGAGTAAGTAAATTGATTTTCTTCTAAATACATAACACTTCCTAAATGTGTAAAATAGTTCTCTGAATAGGACTCCTCTAAAGAGCCGGTTTCTTTATCTAGCAAATGAATACTTGTTTGGTTTCCTTTACTGCTATAATACAACTGCCCATCGCTTGACAGATTCATTGTCTCAATTCTATCATCGCTAATGAATCGAAATCTCTCTTCTCCATTTTCATCTAATCCAAGTATAAACTGTTCAAATGCTAAGTATATGTTGCCAAATTCATCGCTTACCATGGAGGATATCACAGCATTTCCGCTCTCTGCTTCTATCTCTTCCATCTGTTTTGTTAAGTCTAGATTGGAAAGTTCTGTGCCAGAAGAATCTATGGTTACTAATTGAATACTTTCTATCTCTTCTCTTGTTTCAGTAAAATTGTAGATCAGAAGATGCACATTCCCATTGGCATCTTGATACAGTTTATCTGTATATCCCCAGTTCAACAAATTCCCTAATTCAATTTCACTGATACTATTCGTTTCTAAATCTACGATTTGTATAAAATTCCTAAGCTCTCCTGTATCTTGTTGAACCTGCTCTCCCACTGCTACATATTGAGTTCCAAAAAGGCCACTGATACTAAAATACATATTTTCTTCATGTTCTAAATTTTCTACCTCTGACTTATAGATAAATTCTGACTTCTCGTCTTCTAAAAATACACTTTCAGATACACTATCTACAGAATCCTCTTCTCCACCACTTTGACATGCTACTGTAGTTATTGCCAAAGAAGCTAGCAATAGGTAACTAATGATTTTCTTTTTCATCTCCCTGTCCCTCCTAATATGCACCATCATCTCTACTTTATTACCTCTATCTTAGCATGAAATATATATATCCACAACATATTTGTATATGCATTTCAGAAAAATCAGATCCAGTTATCATTCTATTTATCTTTTTGATATAAATAATAAAAGACCTCAGTATATCCCTCTTTATTTCAAAGAAAAAGTTACTGTGGTCTTTCTATGGATTTCGTGCCCTTAGCCGTTGGCACTATGATATTTTCTCACACCAACCATGAAAATTCTTCTTGCGATGAAGAAGAAAATGATAGTCATCAGTAATTGAAATCCTATGGTTTCTATGCTAATACCTCCTGTCAAAAACTGTGGTGGCATATTAAACTGACCCACTATATTTCGCATGATTATCGTTTGTTTATTTCATTTGTAAAATACTTTAATTTATTCTTATTTTGACTATTTAAATCTTTAATATATTTAATTCTATCACCTTTACTTTCACTTTTTGCTCCGCTTTCCTGATCAGGTAATAACGTAAATAGTGAATAGCATTTATTAATATTATGTATAC
>CAYJHO010000189.1:0-2941 GCA_964369945.1 uncultured Lachnospiraceae bacterium | reverse complement strand
CACTGCCTACTTGGTATTTAAAGTCTCTAGAGGTGTCATCTTCAAATGGGAAACATCCGATGCAATAAGTTCCAGCATAGTACTCTAATAAGACATCTATGTTCTCTCCTGCTTTTGCTTCTTTTGTCAACATATTTACATAGTGATTTCCATGAGAATGATACACAAACTTAGCAGCTAATATACCAGCAGGTACACGGTCTAAATAAAGCATAGCCTCATAACCAGTGGTTTTAGGATATAAATACAATCTTTTCCCTTCAAACTCTTCTTTTACTTGATAGGTACCATGAAACCAACAATAATTGGTGTTTCCACCCCAAGTATCTCCATTACTACATGTAGTGAATAAAGACGCTTCTGGGATGTCATGAAGACGATCTGGAGTTTGATACCAGGTCATATCTAATTCATCTACTTTTTGGAACATTTTTCCTTCTAAACTTGCTGTTAATTTTTTGAGTTTTTCAATCACTCGTTCTGTCTGCTTTTCTGCTAACATAGGAACCTCCTATTATTCTAAATTTAATATACACTCTACAGTGTTTGCACGCGCATAGTATAGCATTAATTATTTTTTGTGGCTAGCCTATTTGTAAAAAAGTTTTTTCTTTCAAGATATTATGATTGCTGCTTAAATTGCCTCGGTGTCATGTTAAAATATTTCTTAAATTGCTTGTAAAAGGATGACATATCTAGAAAGCCACAAGATAAGGCGATTTCTAATAAACTATAGCTAGAAGAACGGATAAGTTCAGCAGCCTTTTCTAATCGAAATTGTATCAAATACTGTTGTGGAGATAGGGTGCCGTACTTCATGAACACCTTGTATAGGTAAGAGCGATCCACTCCTATAGCTCTTGCAATATTAGAAATTTTAATATCATAACCATATTGTACTTGTATATATTCGATGGCTTTCTCATAGTAATGTCTAGCATAGTCTTGATTGTGATTGCTTGGCTTGTTTCTTAGTAGAGATAAGCACAGATAAAAATAGCCCATCAAAGAATATTCGTTTTCTTCTTCCTTACGAAGGAAATCTAGTAATTGTCCACTCCACTTTTCAAAATCGTTAGGTTTCTCGAGTTTCTTCACTAGTTCATTGTCACAAAATCCACACTGTGCTAGCAAATCCGCTACACGCTCTCCTTCAAATCCTAACCAAAAGTAAGTCCAAGGTTCTTCCTTGTCAGCAGAATAAATCGTAGTCTGTCCCGGTTTTATTAGAAAAATCATCCCTTTCTCTAGTTGGTATGTCTTTCCATTTGCAACATATTCCCCTTTTCCACTGATGATATAATGAAGGAGATAATGTTGCCTGATCGCTGGTCCAAAGCTGTGACCTCTTTCACAGGATTCCTTTCCACAATAGTATAAAGAAAGTCCATTATGATTGCTGTTGTCCGTTTTACAAAAAAACTCAATCACTTGTTCACCCATGTTTAAGCTCCTTTCTTTTTTTTGTTTTAAGTCTATCATTAGTTAATAACTTTTGCAAGATTGGAAACATTTACCCATTAAAAGTAAGCATAAGACTAGGACTTTTTAACGAATTAAGAATAGAATTGTCTTAAAAATATGTCTATGAGGGAGAAAAACAATGAAAATTACCTTTATGGGTGCAGGAAGCACCGTTTTTGCCAAAAACTTACTTGGCGATTGTATGTGTACAGAAGTATTAAGAGACAGCGAAATTGCATTATATGATATTGATGCTACTAGACTAGAGGAGTCAGAAATTGTAATTCGCTCGATTAATAAAAATTCCAACGAAAACAGAGCTACGATTAAAACTTATTTAGGAGTAGAATCTAGAAAAGATGCTCTTAGAAATGCAACCTTTGTTGTTAATGCTATTCAAGTAGGTGGATACGATCCTTGCACGATAACTGATTTTGAAATACCAACAAAGTATGGCCTACGCCAAACCATTGCAGACACCTTGGGAATTGGTGGGATTATGAGGGGACTTAGAACACTTCCAGTCATCCGTGATTTTGCAAGAGATATGGAAGAAGTTTGCCCTAATACTTATTTTCTAAACTATACAAACCCAATGTCCATCCTTACTGGTTATATGCAAAGATATACCAAAATCAAAACCGTTGGTCTTTGCCATAGTGTGCAAACTTGTAGTGAACACTTATTAAAGAATTTAGATATGGAAGATAAATTAGAAGGTCGCAGAGAATTGATTGCAGGGATCAATCATATGGCTTGGCTCTTAAATATTTATGACAAAGATGGCAATGACTTATACCCTGAAATCAAGGAAAGAGCCATCCAGAAGAACCAAACAGAGAAACATAATGATATGGTGCGTTATGAGTATATCAATAGACTTGGTTACTATTGTACAGAATCTAGTGAACACAATGCCGAGTACAATCCTTACTTTATTAAATCTAAGTACCCGGAATTAATAGAACGCTATAACATTCCATTAGATGAATATCCAAGAAGATGTATTTCACAAATTGAGAATTGGGAAAAGCAAAAGGCAGAGCTCCTTGCTAACGGAGAAGTGACTCATACTAGAACCCACGAATATGCTTCTTATATTATGGAAGCGATTGTAACTAATGTTCCATATAAGATAGGCGGTAATGTATTAAATAATGGACTGATTACGAATCTCCCAGCCAATGCTTGTGTAGAGGTTCCTTGTATGATTGATGGTTCTGGATTTAATCCATGCCATGTAGGTGCGCTACCCCCTCAGTGTGCAGCTATGAATATGACAAATATTAATGCACAACTTCTCACCATTGAAGCTTTTGTTACAGGAAAGAAAGAACATATTTACCATGCAGCCATGCTAGATCCTCATACAGCAGCAGAATTAAGTATTGATGATATTGTAAGTATGTGTGATGAATTGATCGAAGCTCATGGAGATTATATGAAGGAGTTTCAATAAGGTCAGTAAAGATAAGAA
>CAYJHO010000188.1:0-2971 GCA_964369945.1 uncultured Lachnospiraceae bacterium | reverse complement strand
TGGGGCGAGAGCGTTTAGTTAGGTAAGAAAGGTAATGACTTATGATAGTAGAAGATAGGATAGTAGAATTTAGCCAATTGAGTGAAACTCAAAAAGAAGAATTTGTAGATATCTTTATAGCAGGTTTTGGGCATTTATTTAATTTTCAAAAAGAGTTAAAGAAGTTTAAAGTATTGTTTGTTGCATCCTTTCATGAGGAATATTCGCATGCTTATATTAAGAACCAGCAAGTAGTAGGTATTTTACTACTTGCTACAAATAAGTTACGTCCCATTAAGTTGAATGAAATGATAGCCATTGATTTATTTGGGATCGCAAAAGGGATTGCTATGACAAAACAAATGAATAGTATCTTTCAAAGTAAAGTGGTGAAAAATGATAAGGATTTATATATTGATGTCATAGCTGTTTCCAAAAAGCTAGAGAGGCAAGGGATTGGATCGAAACTGCTGCAGTTTGCTTTTTCCATCCAGGGATTTCACAACTATTATTTAGAGGTATTATCTAAAAACGAGAATGCAAAGCGCCTATATGATAGTTTTGGTTTTTATAATGAAAAGAAGCACTACTTTTCTCTTGTTCGCTTGTTAGGCTATGGTTATCCTATCAGAATGAAAAAGAAGGAAAACTAAAGCTGCTACTATTTGTATAGTCGAAATGCCAGTTCTAAGATATCCATCGCTTGGCTTAGCTCCTCATCGCTTATGATAAGAGGAGGCGCTAAGGTTAGCACATTTTCCGCAGATACTTTAAAACTTAATCCATTGCTTAGGCTATGATATAAGATTTCTTCTGCTTGTGTTATAGCCTTTTCTTTTGAAACAAGGTCTAAGACAAGCTCAATACCAACTAAGGCACCGATTTGTCGAATATCACCAATTAAAGGACTGTTGAAGTTTGAAATTCGCTCTTTCATGTAACGACCAATAGTATTGGCACGAAGGAGTAGATTGTCTTGTTCTAAAGTATCGATTAAGGCTAGTGTTACAGCGGAGGCTAGGGGATTTTTTTCATGAGTAAAATGCCCCATAGAGGTATCCTGGCAAAGGTCGAATTTCTTGTGTGCAATCACAGCAGAGAAGGGGAATAAGCTCCCACCCATTCCTTTGCCTAAGGTTAAAATATCTGGAATCACTCCAAAATTTTCGAAAGAAAACATTTTGCCGGTACGTCCAAAGGCAGTAGGTATTTCATCAAATATTAAAGCTACATCGTATTGATCACAGATTTCTCGTATTTTCTTTAGATAAGAAATAGGAGGAATTTGAACATCAGTACATCGAACAGGCTCTAGTAAGAGGGCGCCAATATCTCCTTGCTTACAGTACTCTTCCATGATCCTAAGTGCATTTTCACCCGTAGGATCGTTCCCTTGATAGGAAGAATAGTGTGGGAAATGTAAACAATAGTCAGGGAGAGGTTCAAGTCCCTTTCTGAAATGTTCCGTACCACCTGCAGCAATGGTCATAAAGGTAGCGCCGTGAAAGGAATCTTTGGCAGCTAGTATTTTGTGCTTACCAGTGGTATAACGAACTAATTTCAAAGCGATTTCATTAGAAACTGCACCACTACTTGTAAATAATACCTTATAATCCATGGAAGGCATAAGTTCACAAAGTCTTTTGGCACAAGAGGTTGCACTTTTGTTTGCAAACCTTCTTGGAGAAAAGGAAAGCTGTTCTATTTGTGAATGGAGAGCGTTAATTAAATTTGGATGTTGGTATCCAAGTTGATGTAAACTATTTCCATGGAAATCAAAGACTTTCTTGCCACTTTCGGTGATAATATAAACTCCCTCCACTTTTGATACCATGTCTAAACAAGGGGTAGAAAGTGCTTGTGTTAGAAAATAAGTTTCATCTTCTTTTAACTGTTCTTTTGTCTGATAAGAAAGTTCTGTTTCTTGCCAGTTTCTTCTGATATCACTTGTGTTGATATCTCCTTCTGTAAGGTTTTGTATATTCATATGTTCCTCCATAGCCATCTATTTACTTTCGGAATCTAGAGCCCTTAATTGTAGATCTCTAGATTTTCTATAGTTAAAGATTAATCATAACCAATCTGTGTAAAATCCAAAAGCAATAGTTGGTAAAGTCTAAGTAAATTTCTTTTTAGGCTTTTATTCTCTTTGTGATAGTGGTATAACATAGATATAAGTGAACTCCAGTTTTGTAGGATGATTCAAGTAGGGAGATTAGATATGAAAATATTAATTGTAGATGATGAACAAGATATTAGGGGATTGATAAAGCTTTACTTAGCCAATGAACAATGTGAATTATTAGAAGCTGAGGATGGGGAAGAAGCACTAAAGATGGTAGATGAAAGCATTGACTTAATTCTACTAGATATCATGATGCCTAAATTAAATGGAATACAAACTTGCATAGAAATCCGGAAAAAGTATAATACTCCTATCGTTTTTCTGACAGCCAAAGGGGAAGATATGGATAAGTATACAGGCTTTATGTCTGGTGGAGATGATTATATTACAAAGCCGTTTAATCCTATCGATCTAACATCTAGAGTAAAATCACACATTAGGAGATACAGAATCTATACGGAGAATCAAAGAGAACAAGGTACAGATGAAGTAGTACTAGGTGAACTAAGAATCAATCTTGCTGGAAAGACGGTAGAGAAAAAGCAAAAGGAAATTAAACTAACGAAAATCGAGTTTGCTATTTTGGAATTATTTTTACGTAATAGGAAAAGAGTATTTAGTTTAGAAGAGATATATGCTAGAGTTTGGGGGGAAGAAAGTGTACTAAATGCGGAAAGTACTGTTTCCGTCCATATTAGAAATCTTAGAAATAAAATAGAGGAGGATATTTCCAATCCTCAATATATCAAAACTGTTTGGGGGAGTGGATATCGGATGGATGAATCAATCTGATGATTCTTTCAACTTTCTTTCAAAATCCTTTTAGATTTCTTGTGAAAAATCTAAAAGGGTTTTTGATTTTGTATT
>CAYJHO010000187.1:0-2976 GCA_964369945.1 uncultured Lachnospiraceae bacterium | reverse complement strand
TAATTGAAGAATATATAGAAGCTGACCTTTTAATTTATGGATATCATCCAGAAGAGGTGTATGCAGCTAGTGATCGAATGCTCATAGACATTACAAGTTCTAATCCACCAGATTTGATTCTATTGACCGGCATGTCATCTGTGGAACAAGCTATCTTGGAATCTGGTGCTTTAGAGGATTTATCAGGTCACTTAGCAGAGAAAGGGTATACGGAAGAGGACTTTGTAGAAGGAGCATATGAGCGGTTATTTATGGATGGGAAGTTATATACCATTACAAATTCCTTTTCCATCGATACCCAATATGCAGATTCACGTATAGTAGGGGAAGAACCTGGTTGGACTTTAGAGGAGGCATTGGCTGTGGCGAATAGCCTTCCAGAAGGGATGGATTTTATAGACGATGCTACAAAAACTAAAATGTTAAGAACGCTCTTTGCTTCTTCTTACGATGACTTTGTAGAGGAAGATTTGGCAAGGGCTCATTTTGATAGCGATGAATTTCGAGATTTATTAAGTTTAGCAAATACCTTTCCAAGTGAGTTTGGAGAGGAGGAGGGGAGAGAACAGAGGATACAAGAAGGTAGCTTGCTCTTATATGATATCAGTATTTCTGACCCCTCTGATCTTCAAAAAATAGAGGCAGTATTTGGAGAGATTCCTTATACAGCCATTGGTGCAGTAGGAGAAGAAGGAAATGGAGCATATTTTCTCCCATACGTAAATTCTGTAGGGGTTCATAGTACATCGAAATATAAAGAATTGGCAATAGATTTTACCTTTTCATTTTTAGAATCGAAATTTTATAATGGTTGCCCTATACTAAAAGAAAAATATGATGCATACATAGCAATGGATATGCAAGCTACATATGAAGTAGATGAGAATGGGGAAACGCGATTAGATGAAGAGGGAAATCCAGTAGAAAGATCGAAAGGGACTGTAGCGTCTGCTGGCGGCTTTGAATATGAATCATATGCTGCAACCGAAGAAAATCTAGCAGACTTTGAAGCTTTGTTACAAGGGATTCCAATGGAGAGCACACAAACAGATGCTATGATTTATAGTATTGTGAGTGAAGAAGCGGAAAGTTATTTCAGTGGGCAAAAGAGCTTAGATGAAGTGATTGATATCATTCAAAATCGTGCTACTTTGTATCTAGAGGAACAGTAAGTAGAAAGAAAACAAATATAAAACCAGGTCATATCTTGCTTCATTGCTTGATATAGCCTGGTTTTATCATAGCTAAATTATTCAAAATACATCTTTTTCCACTCGTCCGTAAAAGGCACTAGTTGTTTTTCGTGAATGAGCAAAATTTGATCACATAGCTTTTCTAAATATTCATGTTGATGACTGGTTAATAAAATGGTTTTGCCTTGCATCTTTAATATTTTAATTAGTTTCGTAAGCTCACGATTAGTGGTGAAATCTAGACTGTTAAAGGCTTCATCTAGTAGCAATATTTCTTGGTCTTCCATAATGGCTTGGGCGATACCTAGTTTTTGTTTCATACCCATAGAATATTTCTTCACAGGAGTTTTGTTGTTTGGATCAAGACCACAAATATGCATGGACTCTTTGATTTTGTCATCGGATGTAGTACCTTTGATGTTAGCAAGTAATTTTAAGTTGTAATATCCAGAATAATAATCAATATAACCAGGGCTATTAATTAGTATGCCAACAGAATCTGCAAAAACTCCATCCTTACCTCCTACTGCAGTTCCCCTAACATGGATACTTCCAGCACTAGTAGGTAGTAAGCCACAAATCATGCTAAATAAGACTGATTTACCTACTCCGTTTGATCCTACAAATCCAATACAAGTGCCCTTTTCAATTTCTAAATTAATATTCTCGTATAGAACCTTTCCTTGAAAGGCTTTTGATACATTTTGAATGCTAATGATATGGTTCATAATAGTTCCTCCTAAAATAAAGAATCAGTTGTGTGACAGCAAGCCACAGTAATAGTGCTAGGATGTCTCCCGCAAGAAAAGCAGTCCCTTCTTCGAGTAGTCGGTACATAGAAGATATCCCAAAGGGAATAGGTAGAAGCTTTATTGGTAACAAACTTAGTCCATAGGCTAGCACCATAAAAAGGTAGCTGATAACCGTATTATGGCAAAATTTGTAAAGCAAGAGGCAGATAGAAGAGAGAACAAAAAGTTCTGCGGCTCGTAATAATAGTGTGATAGTAACATAATTCTCAAAGGACACTGCCATAGTAGAATACTGCTGCATCAAATCTTCAAGAAAAGAGGCAGAAGAAGTTTGCGTGAACTTAGCATATGCCCAGGTAGATCCTAGGATAAGTCCCAGATAGGCAGTGGTATAGCTTACTAAAAAATAGAAATTAGAATAGGTCATCAAGCGGTTCCAATGTTTCATGCTGACACACCGTATCCTTCCTAGCTTATGGAAAAGTTGTTCTTCTCTTTCCCAGAAGATACCTAGAACAAAAAGGGGCAATAGCATCCAAAACAAATGCTGCATAAATTCCAGCAAATGAAAGTTATTTGATGAGTAACCTTTCAGTAAGACAAAGAGGTATTCCACCACACTATCGCCCTTAAGCAAGGAATGGAAAAAGGTGAACAGCATCATAAGAAACAACATAAGCAGAGCTAAGAAATGACTTTTTCCTAACATCGCCCGTAGATATTGTTTGCCTTTTGATTTCCTTCTCTTATAGCACAGACGAGGAAGGAAACTAAGGAGGAGAAGTATACATATGATGTAAAAGTTATACCTTGCCGATACCAGATAACTATGGTGGAAAATAAAGTAGTTATTAAAAAAGAAGATACCAAGGACTCCTTCGTCCCAATTCCCAATGAATCCTAATAGAACACTAGCAAGAATAAGAAAATAGGAAACAAGATACCATATTCTAGAGAAATGGGCATGTATCCAGGTAAGTAGTTGGTAGAAAAAGATACTGCCTAACCACAGATACAGACCAACACTAAGG
>CAYJHO010000186.1:0-3001 GCA_964369945.1 uncultured Lachnospiraceae bacterium | reverse complement strand
TTCATACTCCTTATGATAATATATCAATATCGAAAATCGATATCGAAAGTTGCTATTTGTTTTCGTTAATAATAATATACTGCTAAACTATAATAATTGCAAGGAGAACTTATGATAAAAACAAAAAATCTTTGTTTCAAGGATCTAATTTTTTATGATGATATTCATGTGATGAAGAACAAGATTAACTTTATTACAGGAGAGAGTGGTTGTGGAAAAAGCACTTTATTAAAGTTAATCAATCATACAGAAAACTCATCTAGAGGGGAAATTTTATACAAAGACAAGTCTATGAAGGAATGGGACAGTATAAGTCTAAGAAAGGAAGTCAAGTTGATTTCTCAGACAAGCTTTCTTTTTCCTGGTACGATAAAGGAGAACTTTAGCCTATTTTACGATTTTTGTGATTATGAGGATAAAGGAGAGGAGCATATGCTGCGATTTTTAGGCATAGCGGAAGCTGATTTTTTACTAGATACCATTTGTGATCATTTGTCAGGAGGCGAGAGGCAAAGAGTTTATATTGCCATTTGCCTTTCGATGGAAGCTGAGACCATTATGCTAGATGAGCCTACTTCTGCATTAGATGCTGCCCTAGCTGTAAAAGTCCTTGGGAATATTGTGGCTTATGTTAAGGAGACAATGAAAACATTAATAGTTATTAGTCACGATCAGAAGCTAACAGAGCGATTTGCGGAACATTTAATTCCTTTAAATGGAGGAAAGAAGGAGGAAAACGATGAATGAAGCAGCACAAATTAGCATGTACAATTTTGCTTTGATCTACCTACTTCTTATTATAGTGGCAATCATTATGAAAATAAGTAAGATTCAGCAGACAAAACTCTTATTAATTGGTAGTATTAGAATGACAGTACAACTAACGCTAGCAGGTTATGTTCTAATGTATATTTTTGAACATCCATCACCACTTTTTGTATGTGTGTATGTCACCTTTATGTGTATCTTTGCAGTACATAGAATTTTGTCTGTCAACAAAGGATTGAATAAACATTTTCAATGGGTAATAGCAGGGTCTATCAGTATATCAGCCATTGCCATTATTTCTTTTTTTATTACGGTTGTGATAGGCGAGAGCATCTTTAACCCACAATATACTATCCCTATTAGTGGAATGATTATAGGAAATGCAATGACAGGAATCACGCTAGGGGTGAGAACCTTTATGTCAAAGATAAAAGACTCCAAGTTGCAAATTGAGGTGTTGTTAAATCAAAGTGCGAAACCAAAGAAGATATTAAAACCTTTTGTTAATACAGCCTTAGAAACAGCACTTTTACCGACCATTAACTCCATGTTAGGAATGGGAATCGTTTCCCTTCCTGGAATGATGACAGGGCAGATTTTATCGGGAGAGTCACCAACCACTGCTATTTTATATCAGATATCTATTAATATATGCTTGGCAGCAGTAGTTTCTTTAGCGGTATACTTAACATTAAATTTAGGGTATCGAACCCTATATAATAAAGAAAATCAGTTTATAGGATAGGAGAGTATGATGTCAGAGAAAGATTTTTGCACTTGCACCAAGGAAGGGTGCCCTTTGCATGGAAATTGTAAAGCCTGTATTATGAAACATAATAAGGCAAATCAAATCCCCCATTGCTTGTTTCCGGAGCATGGTGGGGATAGAAGTAAAGAAAACTTCTACAAGAGTTTAAAAGGAAAATATACAGAAGAAGGAAAAAAATAGAAGAGTAGAGCTGGTAAAATAAATCCTTCCATAGGAATCCCCTGTTTAGACAAATTGTCAAAACAGGGGATTCCTTAGTTTAATTAAAGAGCTATATATAAGGTAGCTATCTTATTTGCACTTAACTTGAAGCTAATGTTTTTACCTATTACCTTAACTTCGTCCTCTAAGCAATGTTTCTCCGTAACATCTACGAAATGAGCACCTTTACAATCATTATGATAGCTAAGTTTAACTTCGGTATCTTCTCCATTGCACTCATAGAAGCGAATGATAAGACCTTTATTATCTTGACTAATCTTATGAGCGGAGACCATAACTGTTCCTGCCTCTACTTTATATAAACTAAATGATAGTGGTAAACTTCCTGTATGTTTCGTACCTGTCACAACCTTAAATTCATGTGTCAAATCATAACTTTCTTCTATTCTATTGATAGGCTTCATTGTATTTGGAAGCAGATCAAGTGCAAATCTAATTTTATGGGTTTTGATTTCTGGAGTTAAATCAGGATCATAAGCACCGCGAATCAAGGTAAGTGACATACAATTATCTACACAACGGAATGCATGTTTTGCTTTTGCCCATAAGAGATACGAGAGTTCCCCTTTCTTATTCGGTGCGTAAGCATAACTTGAGGCAGGGTACTCAATATTAGCTTCTGCTCTATTGGTTACGCCAAATGGTATATCATATTCAAATTCATTGCAAGTATAAGGCAGTGGAATTTCAAAAAACAAGCTTGGTACTCCATTTTCATTACTTCCAAATTCTCTAAAATCACAAACCACATCATATTGCAATGCACTACTATATTTATCTAGAGATACAATAACTTTTAGGCTAGAATTTCTAAACTTAGTCTCGTATTGAATCGATTGTCTTAGCGGCCCTTGTTCAAGAGGAACCATCTCTATATAATCATTGATTAAGTCTATATGTTTATATCTACCAGTAAACCAAGAGGACATTCCACCATTCCATCCAGTTACTTCTTTTTTCACAGCCTCAGTAGCTAGCTTAAATATTCCACTCATTCTAGAGCTATCAACTAACTCCTTGTTATTCGACTTTTGAATGATAGAGAGTATGCTGGCATTTTTTTCATCAAAGCGAACTCTTAACTTGTCATTTTCTATTATAAATGTTTCAGGTGTTTGTTTTCTCATATCATTGTGAAAACTTCGTACTGTTTCTTTTTTAACATCATCCCGTAAGATGATTGTTTCATAGCCACAAGCACTTATTTCTACATCTACTAAAATTCTTTTATATTGATGTCCC
>CAYJHO010000185.1:1068-3003 GCA_964369945.1 uncultured Lachnospiraceae bacterium | reverse complement strand
GGGAAAAGTGAAAAGAAATTTTATGGACCAAGATTTTTTGTTAGAAACAGAAACAGCTAAATTGTTATATCATAATTATGCAGCGAAAATGCCAATCGCAGATTATCACTGCCATATCAATCAAAAAGAAATTGCAGAAGATAGAAGGTATCAAAATATTACAGAACTTTGGTTAGCAGGTGATCATTATAAGTGGAGAGCTATGCGCTGTGCTGGTTTTTCAGAGGAATATATTACAGGGCAAATTAAGACCGATCCTTTTGCTGTATTTGAAGCTTGGGCAGAAACCTTACCACAATTAGTAGGGAATCCTCTATATCATTGGACGTACTTAGAACTAAAACGATACTTTGGGATAGAAAAACAATTGACAAAAGAAACAGCGCGAGAAATTTATGATACTTGTAATCGAATGTTGCAGCAAGAGGATATGTCTGTTAGAGGGATTATTAAGAAATCCAATGTTACTGTGATTTGTACCACAGACGATCCCATTGATTCCTTAGAGGATCATAAAATGATAGCAGAGGACGAAGCATTTGATACAAAAGTATTTCCTAGTTATCGCCCAGATAAAGCGATGGCAGTAGATAAGATAGGCTATGGGGATTATATTGCAAAACTAGAAGAAGTTTCTGGGATAAAGATAGATTCCTTCTCTCGTTTGATTACAGCCTTATATCAAAGAGCTGACTTCTTTCAAGCATTAGGTTGTAAGAGTGCAGATCATGGCTTAGATTTTATGGTTTATGAAGAAGCTACAGAAGAAGAACTAGATGCTGTTTTGGTAGAAGCAAAACAGCGGGTAGTGGCTACCTATAAGGCAGAGCAATTTAAGACGGCAATACTTGTTGCATTAGCAAAGAAATATAGAGAACTTAACTGGGTAATGCAAATTCATTTTGGTTGTATTCGTAATAATTCAAGTAAAAATTTTAAATTTTTAGGACCGGATACAGGCTTTGATGCTATTAATGATATGAGTGGTGCTAAGAAATTAGCATCATTGTTAAACCAAATGGAAGCAAGCGACAGCTTGCCACAGATGGTATTATATTCTTTGAATGATAACGATAACACTTATATCACATCGATTGCAGGAGCTTTTAATTCTGGAGGAGAGTGCAAAACAAAGGTTCAATTAGGTAGTGCTTGGTGGTTTAACGATCACAAGTCTGGCATGATTAAACAATTAGAAGATTTTGCAGCAGGAAGTACCTTGGCTAATTTTGTAGGAATGTTAACCGATAGTAGAAGCTTTTTGTCATATACAAGGCATGAATATTTTAGAAGAATTCTTTGCAATTTGGTAGGTACTTGGTATGAAAATGGAGAAATTTATCCAGATATGGAACGAGTAGGGAGTATGATAGAGGATATTTCCTATCATAATACCATGAAGTATTTTCGATTATAAAGGTAAAGAGAATCGGTTATTGGGAAATAGGACTGTTTCATTAGAAAGAGGTATCAAAACTCGGCATGAGTTTTGATACCTCTTTCTAATGTATATACTATTTTGCAGAGTGGTAGGGCAACTAGAAACAGTTCATAAAGATATTTAGACATTGTGGTTAATTTTTTATTCGGAAAATTCTTCATTGTATGGTACAGTAAGAGATAGGAATATACAAGGGAGGAATAGAATGTTAAAGATAGTATATTGTGACGATGCTGAAAATGATAGGAGTCATATAAAGAGAGCATTATTAGAAATTCAAATGAAATGGAATACAGATTTTACAGTAAGGGGATATACTTGTGGAGAAAACTTAATTGAAGAACTTTCCGTGAATACTTATGACGTGGCACTCTTGGATATTTTAATGGATGGTATGGATGGTATTGAAACAGCAAGAAAGATAAGGGAAATTCAACCAAACTGTTTTTTGATTTTTATATCTAGTTATGATAAAAGGTGGAAGGAACTAATGG
>CAYJHO010000185.1:0-1058 GCA_964369945.1 uncultured Lachnospiraceae bacterium | reverse complement strand
TTTGAAATGCGAGGAATTGGAACTTGTTTTAAACGAAGTTAAAAATACCTTAATAATAAACAAAGAGTGGAAGTTCGAATATAATGTGTCGGCTAGTGTGGCACAAATACCATTAAAGGATATCTTATATTGGGAAAGTAATTTGAATAAAGTAATTATCCATACCAAAATCAAGCATAATGACAAGTACAAAGAAATAGAGTATAGAGGTAAAATTATTGATGTTTGGGAGCAAATGAAGAAAACGGGTGAGGTTGCTAGACCTAGCCGCTCTTATGTGGTAAATCTAAGATATGTATTTATGACAAAAAAAAATATTGAAATTATTAATGGGACTCAGATTTCAGTGGGAAGAGTATATAGGGAGGAAACGTGGAAAAAGTATCGTGAATTCTTAGATGACAGGAAAGAGGGAGAGGATGGAGGAATTAATATTTAGTTTTAGTATTTGGATCTTTTCAGGAGTATTAACAATGACAATTTACGAGCTGTTTGACATATTTTTGACAAGGAATGAGAGTATTAATAGAATATTGTATATTAGTGCATATTTGGGGTACTTTATCTTTACAGGAATTATATCAATGGTGCGCATTGAGCCATACATTATTGTTCCTTTGAATATAGTTTTTCTTTTGCTTTTATCGATGTTGTACTATTCGAAGTGGAGAAATAGAATATTTATTTGCTTGGGAATCGCAACGATATTTATGTCAGTTGAAGCGATAGTGTCTATTGGAGTATCAATATTTTCTGGGAAAAGTATAGAAGAGATTACTACTAATATGGCATATCTCTTGCTTATGGGGGCATTTATTAAAGTAGTACCATATATTATTATAAAAATTTACAAACTTACAATTCAATATAATGATTATCTAAGGGGAATAACATTGAATATGCCATTTAAGATATGGTTTATGTTATTATCTACGCCAATAGCAAGTGTATGTTTAGTATATTATTTATTTCAAATGGCTAGTAATATGCCTCAAATTGAATTAGCAATTATAATGTGCATAGTTTTTGTCGTGAATATTATCCAAGTGCAATTATAT
>CAYJHO010000184.1:0-3034 GCA_964369945.1 uncultured Lachnospiraceae bacterium | reverse complement strand
ATAAAGATTCCGAGAGCTCATACTAATATAATACGTATATCGTCCTTCCATAAAAAAATATAAGCATCCTAGTGATCGTTCCTTGAAATTTAATTTCTTTTACTTCAATATTCTACTCTAATATTCTTCCATCGGTAGATAGGGTTACTACCTGCCAAGGAATAAATTTACCACTTGCTTTTAAGGCATTAACAGTAGCTTGTTCTATCCCTCCACAACAAGGAACTTCCATACGTACTACGGTAACACTCCTTAGTTCATTATTTTGGATAATCCTAGTTAGCTTCTCTGTATAATTCCCTTCGTCTAACTTAGGGCATCCTATTAAAGTAACCTTGTTATGCATAAACTCTTGATGAAAATTGGCATAAGCATAGGCACTACAATCTGCTGCAATTAATAGATGTGCATTTTGAAAGTAAGTTGCCTGTTCTGGAACTAATTTGATCTGCACTGGCCACTGTCTAAGATTAGAATTTACTGCTGTCTTTGTAACTTGCATTGGCTGTGCTACTCTTGTAATCTCTTTTGCATTAGTTCCTGGACAACCACAAGGCAAAGGCTTTTCTACTACATCTTTATCTGAAAAGCTAATTGCATTCACAGGACAGGCTGGCATACATCTTCCCAAACCATCACAGGCATCGTCACGTACTACTTTTGCCTTTCCATCTATAATTTCAATAGCACTTTGGTGGCAAGTATTTGCGCATTGTCCACAACCAACACAGGCATCTTCATCAATTTTAATAATTTTATTACTCATTTTCACATCTCCTATTTTATATTAATGTTCTATCCAAGAATCCTCTTGACTAATTCTACTTCATTATAGTACACTTTTAACAAGATTTCCGTTGTCTAGACAACGAAAGGAGTTTTTATGTCTAACAAATATAATAAAATAAGTGAAAATATGCTATTTCAACATATCTCAGATTCTGATTTTTCATCTATGCTCACTTGTCTTGGAGCTTTTGAACGAAATTACAGTAAGAATGAAACCCTATTACAAGTTGGAGATCCGATTCCCTTTGTAGGGCTTGTACTAGAAGGAAGTATCCAAATTATTAAAAGTGATTATGATGGAAATGAAGTAATCATAGCTGAAATAAGCTCTGGAGATACCTTTGCGGAAGTTTTTGCTTGCGCAGAAGTTTCAAAAAGCCCTGTATCCATCCTATCCATAACCGAAAGCCACGTTCTATATTTTGATTATAGGAAAATTATTTCAAGCTGCAGTTCATCCTGTTCCTTTCACCAGCAACTAATTGCCAATATGTTACGTGTGATGGCAAAGAAAAGCCTTTACCTGAATAAACGAATTGAAATCATATCAAAAAAGACTTTGCGCGAAAAAATCCTAAGTTATCTTTATTATGAAAGTAATGGCTCAAAGAATATCCAAATTTCTATGAACCGAGAAGAGCTTGCCAAGTTTTTATGCGCGGATAGAAGCGCATTGTCTGCTGAATTATCTAACATGAAGAGAGATGGAATCCTTAATTACCATAAAAATAATTTTGAATTGCTAGAATAATTTGACTAGCTTCTATCCTCTATGCTATAAAATATAATACTATCTTCTTTTACTGCTCGCTTAAAGTTTTTGTTTTTCCACAGAAAATCTGCTTTTAGTGTAATTTTTCCTGGTGTTTTTGTACTTTTAACAAGAATCGTACTAGTCCCTAGCTGTGATACCACGGGGTTTGCACCAATGGAGCTATCTCCCACAATTTCTCCCTCTCCCTTATTTCGAAATAAATCAAGATAACCTCCCCAACAAGGGTTGATATGATATCCTCTATTATGCTCTATCCCTGGCCACGTACCATATCCGCATAGTCTCTCATTTGTAAACATATCAATATAATTGTGGCCTTGGCATTGAGGGTCTTTTCCTATCATACGGTCAACCGCTCTAAGCATTGCACACTCCCCAAATCCACGTGGAGAACGCCATGAACAATTTTGATCGGTCTAGTTATCAGGACAATCGTTATATTCACGAACCCAAAGCAAATCTCCCTCATCTTTGATTCCTACCCCTTCAAAACTTAAGAATATTTTTTTATCCTCATGTTCCTTTGTTAGATAAATATTCTTTTTATAAGTATATTTACCTTGATAATTTAAACATCCACTTGAAATTGCAGGTGTTAGTTTCACACAGTGTGGAACGCATACTAGTTCACTACCTGAGTTAAAATTGTCACCTAATGAAAATTGCCAATCTTGATTCAATTTAATGATTTCTCTGCCTATATTTTACTCCATTCGAAAACAATAATCGATTGCTAAGCGTACCTCATCTATAGGAAATACTACAGAATCAGGAATATTCACACAACCTATCCTTTTTACAATTTTAGGATTGGCTTTGGCAACAATCTCTGTTGCACCATATTTCCCAAAATGAATAGATACATGATGTTTTGTATTGGCAACTGCAACATAAACTTCTTGAATTTTAAAAGTGGGAATTTTAGTTTTTGGTGCATAATCTAGGCTTTCCTTCGCTTGTGGGTATGATTCTCTAATATAATTAATGACAGACCGAATTCTCTCTTCCCTTTCTTTCGAAAGAGTCTCCAAATATGCTTCTACCTCTTTATTGCTTTTCACTTCCATAAATGATCCTCTTCTATTCTTTCTAAACTACAAAAATTATTATATGATTATACTGCTAAATCATACCTCTCAATACCTACCAAGCCTTTTTCGTCGAATGTGAACTTTACAATCCAAGGAAATAAACCTTTGATAGCTTGAAACTCTTCATATCCAAAGCTAGAATCAAAATAATGAATAATGGTACTCAATGCGATTCCATGAGTAGCAATTGCAATATTTCTATCCTTATAATTCTTTAAAATTTCCTGAAGTGCAGCTATATTCCTAGTTTGCACTTCTTCTAAGGATTCTCCATCCGCATATTTATAAGAAAAATCACTCCATTGATTTCTAGAAAATGTTTCATAATCCTCAATCCATTGACTCGTTATCTTTCTTTCACGAAAATTCTCAATTAAGC
>CAYJHO010000183.1:0-3045 GCA_964369945.1 uncultured Lachnospiraceae bacterium | reverse complement strand
AAAAAGTAATGATCAGTCGTATTGACCAACAACTTAGAGTGAATAAGCACCTGATAGATGCTTATTTGTCAAAAGAAGTAGAAGAAAAGAATCTAAAGAGATATATGTTAAGTTTCTTAGTAATCATTACAACTGTTTCTTCGATCTTGGCCATTAAGAGTGGTGACCCAGAGAATTTCAAGAAAAAGGATGAACTTTGGAAATACATAGAAGATGCAGATAAAGATCTTTATAAAAGGATGAGATATAGTCGACTTGGTATGGGAGTAAATATGCCAGGCTATGTTGGCAGAAAAGTAGCAGTTCAGGTATATAAAATAGCACAGAAAGTATATGGGTTTAACTAAAATGAAAAAGTATGATTTTCTTATTGTAGGGGCAGGTTTGTATGGGGCAGTATTTGCAGAGCAAATGAAGAAAAAGGGAAAAACTAGCCTTTTAATCGATAAAAGAGGCCATATTGGTGGCAATATCTATACCTATGAGCAAGCGCAAATTCAAGTGCATCAATATGGGGCACATATTTTCCACACAAGCAACAAAGCAGTCTGGGAATATATCAATGAGTTTGCAGAATTCAATAACTACATCAACAGTCCTGTTGCAGTGTACCAAGATGAGTTATATAACTTGCCATTTAATATGAATACATTTCATGGACTTTGGGGCGTGAAAACTCCTGCAGAAGCAAAGGCAAAGATACAAGAGCAAATTGCTTCGCTTACTATAGGTGAGCCTAAGAATCTAGAAGAACAAGCATTATCTTTGGTAGGTACTGATGTGTATGAGAAATTGATTAAGGGTTATACTGAAAAGCAATGGGGAAGAGACTGTAGTGAATTGCCAGCCTTTATTATTAAGAGGCTCCCATTACGCTTTACCTATGATAATAATTATTTTAACGATAGATATCAAGGGATTCCGATTGGTGGATATACGTCTATTATAGAGAAAATGATAGAGGGATGTGATGTATTGCTAGAGACAGAGTACAAAACATTTATTAAGGAAAATTCTGAAATAGCAGATCGTATTATTTATACAGGCATGATCGATGAGTATTTTGATTTCTGTTATGGTCCACTTGCTTATCGTACTGTTAGTTTTGAAACAGAAGTACTAGATCAAGAGAACTACCAAGGGAATGCAGTAGTGAATTATACAGAGAGAGAAATACCATATACTAGAATTATAGAGCACAAGCATTTTGAAAATACAGCTAGTGATAAAACTGTGATTAGTAAGGAGTATCCAACCGAATGGACACCAGGAATGGAGCCATACTATCCAGTAAATGATGAAGTGAACAATGCCCTATTTGCTAAGTATCAAGAATTAGCAGGGAAAGAATCTAAAGTATTTTTTGGTGGAAGACTAGGAGACTATAAGTATTTTGATATGGATAAGACCATAGAAGCTGCTTTAGCACTAGCAGAAAGTGTGAAGTAATGCATTATTTTTTTGAAGCAAAGATTGACTTAAAGGAACAGGGTGGAAGTATTGATATTCCCTTTAATGTATGGGAAGTATGTAAATACAGAGATATCATTGAAGCAGATGTTATGCTGAATAATGAAATTATTAAGTGTGAATTATTACCAGTTGAAAAAGGAAACTATACGATATTTATCAAAGAAGATAAGTTAAAAGACATAGATACAGAAATGGAACATAAGATATTATTGTATATCGATGGATCTATTATAGAAACCGAAGCTAGTAGTCCGTATAGTTTGGAGAATCCTATTCGTGTCATTGATGGTGTTGATATTTTATTGCAACCAGGAGATGGTCTTTGCGGGCAAACCGTGGTTGCTATGCTAGCAGGAAATACCATTGCAGAAGTCATTGCAACAATGGATTGTTGGGAATGGCAAGCGACCATGGCTAGAATTGTTTCAGGTTTAAATTATTATGGGATAGATCATAGCCAAATTATATTTTACACACAAGGAAAAACAGAGGTGGTATTGCCAAAGTGTTGTATCTTGTTAGAGAAAATGGGTAGATTTAGCCATTATTTGCTTTACTTTGATGGGAAATTCTATGATCCTAACTTAGGTGTTTTTGAACAATATGACTTTAGTAAGTTGTTAGGATATATGGAAATAAAATGTTAATAAAAGAGGAGAAGAGAGTGTATGAATTTATTACCCTTGGGAGATCGAGTTGTATTAAAGCAACTAGTAGCAGAAGAAACAACAAAATCAGGAATCGTTTTACCTGGCCAAAACAAAGAAAAGCCACAACAAGCTGAAGTAGTGGCAGTTGGACCTGGTCTTGTAGAAGATGGAAAAGAAATTAAAATGGAAGTAGCAGTTGGCGACCATGTGATCTATTCAAAATATTCTGGGACAGAAGTTAAATTAGATGATGTAGAGTATATCATTGTAAAACAAAGTGAAATTTTAGCTATTTTAAAATAAGAAGTATATGCGGAGGGAATTATGGCAAAGCAAATTAAGTATGGAGTTGAGGCTAGAGCAGCCTTAGAAGCAGGGGTAAATACACTTGCTAATACAGTTAGAGTAACAATTGGACCAAAAGGAAGAAACGTAGCTTTAGATAAGTCATTTGGAGCTCCTTTGATTACAAATGATGGTGTAACGATTGCAAAAGAAATCGAATTAGAAGATGCTTTTGAAAATATGGGAGCTCAATTAGTAAAAGAAGTAGCAAACAAGACAAATGATGTGGCTGGGGACGGAACAACAACTGCTACAGTATTAGCACAAGCAATGGTAAATGCAGGAATGCAAAACTTAGCGGCTGGTGCCAATCCAATTATCTTACGTAAAGGAATGAAGAAAGCTACAGAGTGTGCAGTAGAGGCAATTCAAGCGATGAGTTCTGTTGTAAATGGAAAAGAGCAAATTGCTAGAGTGGCTGCTATTTCTGCAGGCGATGATCAAGTAGGTCAATTAGTAGCAGATGCCATGGAGAAAGTTAGCAAAGATGGTGTTATTACCATTGAGGAAAGCAAAACTATGTTGACAGAACTTGATTTAGTGGAAGGTATGCAATTTGACCGTGGATATATCTCTG
>CAYJHO010000182.1:0-3050 GCA_964369945.1 uncultured Lachnospiraceae bacterium | reverse complement strand
TAAATGATGAAGAAGTACTTAGCTTAATTGAAATGCATGCATTTGAGACAGAGGGTTATAAATATTTAACAGCATTTGAGAAGAAGATGATATGTAATGAGATTTTTAATGCGATTAGAAGGTTAGATGTATTAGAAGAATTGTTGAGGCTTAAGGATGTGGCTGAAATCATGATAAATGCTTATGATAAGATATTTGTGGAACGGAATGGAAGGATAGAGTCATATCCTGGATCGTTCAGTTCGGAGGAAAAATATCATGATATTATTCAACAGATGGTTTCAGACTGTAACAGAGCAGTGAATGGTGCAAATCCAATTGTAGATGCCAGATTGGGGGATGGATCTAGAGTAAATATAGTATTGAATCCTATTTCTCTGAATGGAACGGCTGTTACGATTCGTCATTTTCAAAATAAAATAATGAACATTGATGATTTAATTCGAATGGGTAGTCTTTCCAAAGAGTGTGCTATATTTTTAGAGAAATTAGTGATTGCTAAGTATAATATTTTTATCAGTGGAGGTACAGGTGCAGGGAAAACAAGCTTTCTTAATGTGTTATCCAATTGTATACCAAAGGATGAAAGGGTTATAACGATTGAAGATAGTGCAGAACTACAAATAAAACAAGTAGAAAATCTTATTAGATTAGAGGCAAGAACTGCGCAGACACAAGACTGTAAGGAAGTAACAATAAGAGATTTGGTGAAAGCATGTTTAAGAATGCGACCAGATCGTATTATTATCGGAGAAGTGCGAAGTGGGGAATGTGTAGACATGTTACAAGCTATGAACTGCGGTCAAGAAGGGAGTTTATCCACAGGACATAGCAACTCAGCTTTGGGGATGATTAGAAGATTAGAAACGATGTATATGATGGGAATGGATTTGCCTTTAGCAGCAATTAGAAGACAAATTGCTGCGTTAGATATCATAATACATCTAGGGAGATTGAGAGATAAATCAAGAAAGGTATTGGAAGTGTGGGAAATAATAGATGTAATAGAGAATGAGATTAAGATGCAACCGTTATATTTGTTTGAAGAGGAAGGAGATGAAAATGGAAAAGTTTTGGGACAATTGCAAAGAAAAAATGAATTGTGCCATACAGAGAAACTCAAAATGGCAGGAATCAAGCTTCCTACCTAAACGAACGAAAATACTTTATACAATATGGATACTGAAGGGGATTGTTATTGTTGCTTTTATTTCCTATTTCTTTTATAGGTCTATCTTGGCATTTTTCCTATTATCTCCTTTTATTTTTATGATAGCCTATGATAGTAGAAATCAATGGGAGCGTAAATCTTTGCATTTGATTGAATTGGGCTTTAAAGAGTGGCTATTACATATAAAAAGTGGCTTGATCGCCGGAAATAGTATAGAACAAAGTATTTTAAAATCACAGCTTTTAATGAATAAGCAATTTCAAGACAATGCCCCAATATTGCAAGGAGTCGATTTTATATGTAAATCATTGATCTGTAAGGAGAATTGTGAAGTTTTGTTTTATCGATATGGAGAGGAAACGAATATTAAGGCAATTAGGGATTTTAGTAAAATATTTGCGATTGCTAAAAGGCAAGGTGGAAGTATGGTTAGGATATTAGATAAAACCATGCTGATTATATGTGAGAGGATTGAAACGAAGCAACAAGTGGAAATGATAGTTAAAGCAAAGCAGCTAGAACAAAATATTATGAGCCTGGTTCCCTTTTTCATATTGCTATATGTAGGGCAATTAAATGAAAATTACTTTTTAATACTTTATCATAATATGCTCGGAATTCTATTTATGACTATTTGCTTTATATTATATATTTTTAGTATTTTGTGGGGTAAGAAAATTGTTCAACAAAGAATATAAAGAGAATAAGGAAGCGATACAAAGAGCATTGTGGATTCTAATGATAGGAGGTATTTTACTAGTATGTTATTACTATGTTAAAAGTACGGAAGATACGATAGGCATAGAAAAGCCTGAAATAGGAGAAATAGAGAGGGAAATCACTTTATATATTGGGAATGAAAAGGAAGAAATACAGATAGAATTAGAGCCGATTAAGTGGAGTGAAAAAGAAGCAAAGGAAAATATAGAAGAGATGCTCCCTTTGTTAGAGGAAGAAATTCTTGGAACCAACGATTCCCTAGATGAGATTAGGCATAATCTGAATTTAGTGGAACGTTTAGAAGGATTTCCATTTGAAATACAGTGGGAAAGTGAGCGAAAAGATTTATTGTCAAAGGAAGGTACACTTCTAACTTCTATGATAGAAGAAGATCAGATATTGGTATTGACTGCTACAATTTCTTATGAAACTTATCATTGGATCCATCAAATTCTTTTGAATATTCGGAAAACAGAAGAGGGAAGTGAAGGTTACGATACCGAGCAGTTGTTGCAATATCTTAGAGAAGAACAAGAAAGCCAGGCGCAAGAGGATCGGTGGATCGTACCGACCCAGTATCAAGGAGTAGAAATTCAATATGAACTAGAAGAAGATAATAGTGTATGGATATTAGCAGCATTACTTTTAGTGATTAGTGGAGCAAGCATTTATGCAAGTTATAGAGATGAACAGATAAAAAGGCAAAAGAAAATAGACAAATTTGAGCAAGCCTATGATACTATCGTTAGTAGCTTGGCAATGTATATGAGTGTGGGGATGAGTATACAAAATGCATTTATGCAATGCTCAAAAGATTATAGAGAAGGTGAGAAAGGGGTAGTAGCCGATTCTTTAGATCATTTAAGTAAAAATATGAGGAATGGAAAGGGATTTTCCTCCAGCCTTGATTTGTGGGCGTTGGAAAGTGAGAATAATCAATATCGTAAATTGAGTACAATATTGATACAAGGAGAACGGAGTGGCATGGAGCAAATTGAGGTATTATTAAGGAATGAAGTTGATATAGGAAGAGCTGATAAACTAAGAAATCTGAAAATACAAAGTGGGAAAATTTCTGTTAAATTATTGTTTCCGATGGCAATTCAACTTCTTATCGTAATAGCACTTATCGTAGTTCCTACTATGATTTCACTAAATT
>CAYJHO010000181.1:0-3114 GCA_964369945.1 uncultured Lachnospiraceae bacterium | reverse complement strand
TCAGAAGAGGATGACAAACTCAATTCTTATTTAAGTGGCGGTGACAATTATATTACCAAACCTTTCAGTCCAAAAGAAGTGGTAGCTAGTATTCTTTCCATGCTTAGAAGAGATGCCTACTATAGACAACAAGTTCCTTCCTTATTAGAAACTGTCTCCTTTGGCGATTGCATCTTTGATCCAAATACCAAGGAACTTTACCGCCATGGCCTCAATGTTCCACTGAGTGCTAAGGAATATCATGTACTTGCCTATTTGATTACCCATAGAGACAAAACAGTTTCCAAAGAAGAACTCTTAGAACAGGTCTGGGATATCGCTTTTGATGGTTATGACAATACGGTTATGGTACACATTAGAAAATTGCGTGAAAAGTTAGAACAAACCCCCTCTACTCCCCTGCACATCATTACCATAAAGGGGCGCGGTTACCGTTTTGTTCTTGACTCACAGGAGGGCTCATGACAAAGAAACTAATCAAAGAGTACTACAAAAATATCTTACTCTCCTTTTTCTTTCTTTTCATTACTTGGTTCTTACTCTGTTACTTTCTATTCTTTCATAACCAAAGTACAGATGGGACTTCCCTCGATCATTTATCACTAGGTTTTAGCCAATATATAAGTATTCAACAAAAGGAAGTAAGCATTTCCACAGAAGGGCTAGATGCCCTAACAAAATCCCAAGCATGGATTCAAGTTCTTGATGCTAACAATCAAGTCATCTACGCAAAGGATGCCCCATCCCATGCACCTTCCTCCTATTCTGCCTTTGAACTAGTGGATATGGTACTAACTTCTGGCAGAATGGATGGGCAGACTGTTTATATGACAAACAAAGGAGAGTACCCTATTTTATTAGGTTGTGCTCAAGAACTGATTCACAAACAAAGCCTTAGTATTTCTTCTAGAGAACTCGGTACCCTCTTATTTGCTTTGCTACTTTTTCTCCTCCTTAGCTTTTTTGTCATTGCTCTAAATAGTTTAGGCTATGTAAAGCGTATTACCATTCCTATTGCTCAGATGATAAAATCGGTGGAACAAATCAGTAAGGAAGAAGTGATCCACTATCCTCAGAAAGGAAACCCTGTCTTTGATAACGTTTTTGCTCAATTAGAACAGCTACAACATAGACTGGAAGAAAATAAAAAACAAAGAGATATTTGGATTTCCAATCTCTCCCATGATTTAAAAACTCCCCTATCTTCCATCAAAGGCTATGCCGAAGTTATGCGAGACTACCAACTAAAGGAAGAGGAACTGGCCTTTTACTCTAGTGAAATCTTAACTTCTGAAAAAAGAATCGAAGATTTATTATCTGAGTTAAGCCTATACCAAAAGTTAGCAGAAGGAAAACTCTACCTCCAGAAACGTCCTTGTGACTTGGGGTTACTGTTACAAGAATGCACCCTTGAGCTCTGCCCTGCATTGGCAGATCCTTTGCAAATATCCATAGAAACTCCAGCAGAATGTATCATAGCACTTGATGCACCACTTTTCCATCGTGCACTTAGCAATATCCTTTGGAACTGTGTCTTGCACAACAAGGATAGTGTTCAGATTTCCATTTTCCTAGAACAAGTAGAAGAAACTTTGATACTCACCATCAAAGACAATGGAATTGGAATTCCAGCCAATGAACTTCCTAGAATCTTTGAACGTTATTACCGTGGCACTGCTTCACAACACAGCAAAGGCACTGGACTAGGACTTGCCATATGCCGTGAAATCATTCTTGCCCACGGAGGAACCATAGAAGTTTCTAGTAACGTAAACCTAGGAACCACATTTAAGATAGAATTAAACTACTCATAAACTAGAGATAAGATACTCATGTTACCATAGACCTATCAAAATTATGTAACGAAATGAGGTGTTCTTATGAAACAATTTCTACCAACAAAGGAATATATCCCTTCTATGTTATTTATCATTATCTTAGGATCTCTGCTATTTTACGGCTTATGTTATATTACAGGTACAAATAGCAGCGTTGCCTATGTCATCGAGCCTTGGACTTGGGGGGCTGAATATATCTGTTTTTTCTTTCCCCTAATTTCCGTGCTTCCTTTCTCCCATTTACTATACGGTAAGCTAAAACATAACTTCCACCTATACGCTAATATTCGAAAAGAAAAAGCTAACTACCTAATGAGTGAAATTGTAAAAGCCATGCTTGCTTCTGCTCTCTCTGTCTTTTTTATTTACATGATCAGTTTAGTACTTGTGGTCTTTTCTATGGATCACTTAATAAACTCTAGTTATTCTGAATTGCTGTTACAAGCTTTTGGTAAGTGGCAAGTGCAGAATCCTTTGCTGTTCGGATTCTTTTGGAGCCTTTGGGTTGGTTTCATTGCTGCCCTCTTCTCCTTATTTTCTTCTTTCCTAAGCTTGTTAAGTAAGAACTATTTTGTACTAAGTTTAGGGCCATTTTTCTATTATTTTATAGAAAATTTAACGACTTCCTTGTTAGGGTGTCCTGAATATAGTGTTACTACTTCCCTTCACCTAAATCGATTATCCCATCATGTGATGGAACCCTTTACCTATCTCTTTGGACTCTTACCTCTACTGCTATGTTTGTTGCTTCTATCTCTGGTGATTGCCTATGAGAACCGCTAATATTCTTTTATACGAACTCAAAAGAGAATGTAAAAACCCTATATGGTATCTGCTCTTTGGAATCTATATTTTGTTTCTTAGTCTAGCAATGGGCTCTAGTATTCAAATGAATATGTCTTCCTTAGAATATGTGCTCTATAGCCTTTGTGATCACTACTTTCTAATTTATGGGTGGTTTCTTTCTTATCTCTTTTGGATTAGCCGTAATCATAAAAATGTCTCTACTCTTAGCTACATACGAATGGGGAGTAGAAAAGAGTATGAGAACATAAGATTATATTCCACTATGTTAATCTCTGGGCTTGTGATTGGATGTTTGATCTTACTTGCACTGCTTTACTCCCTCCCCTTCCTAGAGCTTCAAAATACCTTTAAGCTTCATTCACAAGATCCCTATTATCATATATTTGAAGCTTGGAACCGTCCTTTAGCAGCACTCCTTAGTGTTGGTCTGTATCTGTGGTTAGGCAGTATCTTTTTCTACCAACTACTT
>CAYJHO010000180.1:0-3125 GCA_964369945.1 uncultured Lachnospiraceae bacterium | reverse complement strand
AAAGCGCATTTTGTGAATACTTTGTTCATGAATTTCGTAGGAAAGATTCCGAGAGCTCATTCTAATATACTCTCATTTTAGCATGAGTGCATTTACACTGCAAGCTTAGGAATTCCATTCCAAAAGGAGAGCACGAAAAAATACCAGTCCGCAGACTGGCATTCTAAAAAAAGGAAAAAGATGTATGTAAACGGTATTACCGTAATATGTAGTCGAAGCAATTATTCAGGCACCTTTCAAATAACCACTTCTTTAATATATTGGTAGTATAACTTACACTCGTGTTTAAACTGTGTTCACTTTCTTAAGAGATTGTGAATTCATTTTCCTCAAATTTTTCTTGCAGGCTTTTCATATGCTGTACTAGTAATTTCCGATTCACTCTATATTCTGTGTTCGTAGCATTGATATTTTGTAGTAAAATAAGTCCAGCTCGAACTAAGGAGCCCATATGATGAGAAATAGTAGCAGGGGTAATTCCTAAGCGTTTTGCCAATTCCTTTCCATTACAAGGGGATTCTAATAATGACAGAATAATTTCATATTTACGATTTTCACCTAAACATTTTAGTGTTTCCATTAATTCCTCCTGTGAAGGAGCATGCTTTGCAAGTTTGCTTGCATATTCATAAAACAGCCCAACAACCATAGGCTTTTCTTCCATCTTATCTCCAAGCTCTATGAGTCCTGTCGCATTATAGAAAATTAAGGAACTATACGCCGTAATCCCTTCTCGATCTTCAAAGCTCATATGAAAGCGCTCTAATAGTTCTTCTTCTGTCCCCATTTCTAAGATTTGTTCTACAGGCTCTAAATACCGACACCATATATCCTCTAATTCTACAAAGGCTTTTTCATATTCGACTTTCACCACATCTATTATTCTACGAATTTCTACTTGGTACTTTTGATGATTTTTCGCTAATAACATCAAGTTCCACTTCTTTGCATCCGAGATTGATAGCTCCTCTATTTTCAGCATCAATACGTCGAAACCCTTAATGCTTTCAACTGCTTCATGGGCATCAAAATCTGCACCTCTTGTTATGGCATAATAAATAGCACTATAAACTGCTTCCTCTTCATCACACGCAAGTTCCTTTGCTACCAAATCCAATCCTAAGATCAAAATGGATGCAAAACTCTTTCCTATAATATTCATCGTATCTTCTTGTAAGCTCCCAAAATACTTGTGAACCTCTTCTAGTTTTAACGCTGCATTCTTATAGGTACGTTCAAAGAATTTTTGTACTGTTTCTATATCTTGTAAAAATTCTTCTGCTTCTGCCCTTGCTAAGTTATGACTCTTAATAAAAAGATTGGCCCATTCTTCCATTGTGGGAAATTTTCTTTCCTCAAGATAATAATTTGACATATATTCTAAATATACGATTATTTCCAAGTCTTCAAAATACTTATAGGACTTCAACTGCTTCCATTCCTTCTTCATTTTCACCCTCCATGCTATGCGATATACTCTCGGAATCTGTTTCAGAAATTCAAAAGCAAAGTAGGCACAAATCGTGTGGAAACGTCTGTACTTAGTGGCTGTTCTCTAGCCATTTATGTACAGCTACGTTGAAACCGAGCGAAAGCGCATTTTGTGAGTACTTTGCTTTTGAATTTTGTTGTAAAGATTCCGAGAGTTCATTGCGTTTTCTTATTCCATAATAGTATTACAGCAAACAGCAACGAAATCCCTCCATATACCATAAAGATCTCGCTTACATTTAAAATACTAGCTAGTAAGCTCATAAATAAAGCTGCTACGGGTGCCGAAATCGTTACTATGGAATTAAAGGCACCTGCGATTCTTGCCAAATATTCTTTTGGCACAGCCTTCATAAAGTTAACACTTACTGCTACACTAATAACTCCTGTTGAAACTCCTGCTAGCATGGTACTCATTAATACTATGGCAATCTTGATAAGATCATTCGAAATCCCTGTAGAAATGACCCACGCAAAATACCAGATAGCTTCTATTATTCCTAATAGTACAAATAAATATCTATCCTTAATTTTCCCACAAATCAAGCTAGATGTCAAACCTCCTACTATAGTTCCTAAGGTAATTGCAATAGATGAATAGCTATAGATATCTACAGATAGCAATAGGTAGTCACCAATAAAAATAGCACTATAAGCTTGAAATCCTGTGGCTAAAAAATTGATAAAAACTCCAATACAGCAAATGCTAAACACTTCCTTTGTCTTTATTAAAGTTGCTATCCCTTCTTTGTATTCCTTCCAAAATTGACTATTTTTCTTCCCCTCAAATTTACTTGGTAATTCTTCGTGATAGAAAATACCTAATATCATAAGAAATGAGAGGACAAAACTTAGTGCATCTACTATAAAGGCAGCTGGTAATCCAAAGAGAGCAATCAAAGTTCCTGTAACTGCTAAGCCTAACAGGCTTGCAATCTGGCTAGAACTTTGATTTAGCCCCACCCCTACCTCATAGTTTTCTTCGCTTAACACCTTGGGCACAATTGCAATACCAGCAGGAATTCGAACAGTTTCAATCGTTGCATTTATTAGGGTAATGAGCAATAGCAGCATAGGATTTAATAATTGATTTATGTAGAGTATTGCTACTATCATCATAAGTACTGCCCCTAATAAATCTGCAATCATAATAATATGTTTCTTGTTCTGCTTCTCTACCCAAACTGCAACTAGGGATTGCAATACCATCATAGGAAACATGGCTGCCCCAAAAATAATGGCGATCCACATAGGGTCACTGGTCAGTTCATATACCATCCACGAAAAAGCAATATTATCAATACTTGTTCCAAAGCTACTAATAACATTGGCAATGATTAATTTTAGAAAGCCTGGATTTGTTTTTAACTGTTTGAAATTAGATAACATTCTAACACCTCTGTTCGATTTTATTTAACTCAAATGTATCACAGTATTCGAACTCTGTCAAATGCATTATTAGATTTTTATCTAACAGTAGTTTTGTATACTGTAAATCCTGATTTCAATTTACTGTATAAGATTAATTTCCCTCGTTTTTACTGATTTTTTATTTCTAATTTAGAAATTTTCTATATTTTTTATATATACAAGAAAAAATATACAAAATATGGCCTCTCTTTGCAAAACTCATC
>CAYJHO010000179.1:0-3148 GCA_964369945.1 uncultured Lachnospiraceae bacterium | reverse complement strand
GCTTAAAACGATACGATATTTCTCGTGGGATTATTTTATCTCCTGTTGTCATATCAAGTTTCAGTGTATCGCGTAAGTTTCGGGATGTTTTTCTCCCCACTTTTCACATACCTTTTTACAGCATCAGTCATGATGGTAACATCTATTTTATTGCGATTTCTAAGGCAATCACACAATGCGTGTTCTGCATCATACATTCGCACTTCTCTACCAAATACAGTTGTTCCTTGGGCTAAACCTACTTCAAACAAATCTTTTTTAACTGAAAATGTTTTGATACCCGATTGCTAAGTTTGAGCCATAAAAAATGAGCTACTGTTCGCCACATCGGTATATGGTAGTTATGCGAGCCATCATACTCGGCATGTGGGTAGTTATTTTCAATATATTTGATAATCGAAATTAGCTGTTCCGTGTTGTTTTCTTTCATACAAGCGTAAAGTTTTCTAACTTCATAACTACCTCTTTTCATACACAACATCAACAATCCCATTGTAAGTTTTAGTCGATTTGAGTTTCAGTTTTTGTTCAAAATCAATATCATCAAAAAGTCTTGTTCCACTACCTAAAATAGTTGGGATAAGTGATAATACATATTCATCTATCAATCCTAATTTATGAAATTGCATAACTATATTAGCCCCACCACAAACCCATATATCTTTGCCTATAGATTGTTTCAGCTTTTCTGTTAATTCCTCTATATTTTCATCAGTAAAAATGATTTCATCTTCATTTGAAATATCTTTATGAGTTAAAACATAGCTAGTTTTTCCTTTATATGCCCATTCATTGGGCGATAGTTCTGTGACTATTTGATGATAAGTGTTATAACCTAAAATTACAGTATCAATCGTTTCTATAAATTCGGGATAGCTACCAAAATTTTGTTCATCGCTTCCATCTCCACCAAGAAAAGAAACACCACCATCTTTATCTGCTACGTATCCATCTAAACTCATTGCAATATATAATTTAATTTTTCTCATATTGTTCTCCTCTTTACATCCTAGTATATTTGTTGCATAGCACGCATTACTGCGTCCTTATCATTATCCGAAAGCTCCCAAACTGCGAATAAAAATTGTACAAATAAGTGTTGACAATCCACAGAAGTAGCACTTTTTTTAAATCTCCATAATTACTTTTATGCGTTCAGCAATAAACTTTTCAATTGCTAAAAGTCTTTTTGAGTTCAACTTATATGTTTTGTTGCTTTCAAACTTAAAGTTAACAAGTTTTCTTAGTTTTGATTTCTTTTTATTATCCATGTACTCTTTCGCAATATCTAAAAAAGAAATATTATAGTATGAAATTCTTGTTTTTGCATATTCTTCTAAATTATTAAAATCATCTGGCATAGCATAGTTAAAAAGCGAAATACCGTTATCAAATATAGGTGCAAATTTTATAGGTTTATTAGTTTTTGCATCAACTAAAAGTCCAAAATTTCCATAGTGTCTATCTTCATTACAGATTATTGTGTCAAATATAAGCATATCTGTAAAATCATTGTAGTAAGTATCACCTAAAGTTTTTAAAAACTCTCCAACTTCATATATTGGTTTTGACTTAACAAAATCATATATTTGTACATATGAAACTTCCTTACTTGTAAACAATTCACAGGTAGAACATAGACTCTTTTTCCACATAGACAACCCATAATTAATATGATAAAGCTCCATAGCTTCAGCTACTTGCGCTGCATAAAACTCTGAATATGGTTCGTTACCTGTATTTGCTGCACCACTTGTTCCACCTTTATACAAAATGATTTTATCATCTTTATATCTCCATGCTTTTTTGAGCATTCCGTTTGTTGTAAACTCAGGTGAAGAAGTAAACCCTTTTGCTTTAACACTTCCATACCCTGTGTATGCAATCAAAGAAAGTGTTTTTTCAAACTTGTTATCATACAAGTTGTAATCATCAAACTTTCCTTCAAAGTCATCCTCTACTACCCAATAGCAGTCTACAAGTGATAGACCCTTGCAAATTTTCACAATGCTAATGGTGTCACTATGTGATAGCCCCATTTTAGCTAATAGTGCATCAACATGCTCACGATTTTTAGGCATAATTCTTCGTTTCAGCCATGACATAATACCTTCACTACTAACTACTAATCCCGTAGGATATAACTCTTTACAATTTTCATTCTGTGATATTATTTCTATTCGTTGTCCTTTAATACCCTCGTCAATGTATTGGAAAGATATTAAATCTGTATCAAAGTGCTTTATTTTAAGCTTAGATATTAAAATATTGTTTTCTAAATCTTTACTCACATTATCACCTCCCTTAACTAATGCTTTAACTTAACTACATAATATCACAATACTAGTTTAAGATAAATCTTATTATTTATTCTGCATCTTTTCTCATTATTTTATAATCTCCACCTTCTTTGGAGTTTAGAAAAGCTACTACTTCATTTTCAATTTTATCGGTTAAGATAGCTTTAAATTCAGTTGTGTGGTTTTCGATTAGTTTCTCTTCCGATTCACATTCCTCTTTGCTTGTGGCAATTTGTGATCTAGTTCTAAGTGGGAAATACGCATTTTTATTTGAATTTGTCAAATGTCCACTCAACCTATAATTTTCCCAATCAAATGCCAACCACCAATATGAATCAGTATTATTAATCGTTGTGGATTCACATTTTTTATCTGCAGATTTTATTGCATTTTTAGGTCTGAAATGGTCCACATGATAAGCAGAAACTAATTCTTTAGCCTCTGAATACCAACATTTCCTCTCTATTTTTACCCTTGATCACCAAATGTCATTTATCCAAAACCTTGATTTCTCTGTGTCATCTAAAATATAGCTGATTTTTGCTGTTTTTATTCACAGATTTTGGTGCTGCAGGTGTTATTTACATGCTCAAATCACTTATTTTACGTGGGTTTGCGGCAGAGCACACTTGTTTGCTCTTTTTATCACTACCATTGTTTCAACATTTGGTGAGTGTGTGATAAAAATGTCGTAAAATCGTATTCATTCCTTTTATGTTATTTATGGAAATTTCTATACTCTCATGAGCATAAGCCTATATTATCGCAGGCATATTATTAAGAGATAAAATTCCTTCTGCTTGTTCCTTTATTTCAGGTTCAATTCTTGCATATAAATTTGCTGATTT
>CAYJHO010000178.1:0-3170 GCA_964369945.1 uncultured Lachnospiraceae bacterium | reverse complement strand
GTTTCTATACTTTTACAATATTGTTCCACACTAGAATAATCCATATCTGCTTTCTTGGTATTGTGATAGCCAATCGGACTCATTCTCATAGAGACTGCCTCTTTACTAAGTACAACCCCATCTTGATTTCCTAGAAAACTTTCATGAAAGGCTGGGGACGCTCCTGTCATATAGAGTACCACCCAACTATACCTAACATAATTTCTAAGAATCTTCATATATATACCATTTACAAAATCTTTTTGTTTTTCTGCTCCATTCCTTCTTGCTAGTTCTTGCAAGAAAGAATCCGAAAAGGAAACATTGTAATGAATTCCACAAATAAGTTGCTTCTTAGCACCATACTTTTTTCTTACCATATCAAGATAATCACGAAGTGGTTTTGCAAAGTCTCCTGGGTGAATCGCTGTTAAAATCTGCTCTTCCTCAGGAAGGATACAAGGCATGGATTGATTCCAAATCACTTCTTCGTTCTTTGCAATTTCTTCTGCTACTTGCAAGGTAATCTCTTCTAATTCCTTCATGGCACTCTCAACAGAATCCCATACTTTAGTTACTAATTCTGGTTGGCTCTCTGCAAAATCCGTTTTAATACTATAATTATCTAGTTTAATTCCAAAAGCTTTTGGATGAAGGCTTGTTGCCAAGGTTCCTTTTTTTGTTACTCTTAACATTTCCCTTTCAAGTCCCATTCCAAAGATTGGTTTTCTTGTTGCAACCATACTTTTAATCGTTTCTTTTATTTTCATCCTTGCCTCCGAACTTCTTCCTATATACTCTCGGAATTTCTTAGGAAAGATTCCGAGAGTTCATTTCCATTTATCCATAAAATTTATGCTATCATAGGCTAGATACCTTGTCAACTAAATGAGTTTTTATTAGACAAGTTCTATTCTATTGATTATAATAATAGTATGTAAAGAAAGGATAATTCTATGAGCCCTTTAAAATTTATTACGCTTAAAAATGGATTACAATGTTGTCTTAGAAAGGCAACTATAAACGATGCTGAAGCTATTCTATATCATACGAAGAAAACCTCTGCCGAAAGTGATTTTTTATTACGCTATTATGATGAAATTACAACTACCGTCGCACAAAACAAATCTTATTTAGCTTATCGATTAGAACTAAGTTGTTCTCTTGTTTTGGTTGCCCTTATAGATAATGTTATCATAGGTACTATAACGGTTCAGCCTACTTCTAATTGTGAACGCTATAGACATCGTGGAGAATTAGGAATATCCATACAGCAGGCCTATTGCAATTTAGGCTTAGGTAGTTCCTTGATGCTTCATGCCATAGATTTTGCAAAATCTGTTGGGTTCCATCAATTAGAATTAGAAGTAAATAGTAAGAATGAACATGCAATAGCACTCTATATGAAATATGGTTTTCAAGTTTATGGCAGAAGACCTGATTCCATACGCTTTCGTAATGGTAGCTACGCTAATTCCTATCTTATGTTCTTATCCTTAAAAGATTAGCTTCCTATATTCTCATCTCATAGTGCCTATCTGGGCACAATAAAAGAGGTGCAAAACTCATTTCAAGTTTTGCACCTCTTTTATTTGTTTCTAGATCTTGTCTATTTCTTCTTTATCAATTTTGTTTGATATTGGTATTATGGTTAGTAGAACTGCAATACAAAGTACAAATACAATGGTAAATGCATCTAAAACAAAAATTGTTTCCCATGTTCTAGTTAAGATAAATAATACTACGATCAAAGCTACATCCACTATCATTGCTAGTGCCTTGCCTCTCACTACTCGTTTTCTATCTTCATCATGCTCTTCTTTATAGCTGTCTTTGTTTTCTTGCAATGTCATCTCTTCGTCATCGTCTCTGTTTTTCTTATCTGCGAATTTTAGTAATACAATTGCTAATACTACAGATAATGCAAATGCGATACTATAGCGATCAAAAATAACCATATGAATAAAGTCTTGTGTTACAAATAGTAGAATCACTACCATAGCTGCTTCTAGTGTTAATGGGAAAATCTTTCCTTTACGTAGTTTTGCAAATTTTCTATCTTCAATACTTTCATACTTTTGCGTAAATCTATCTTCGTCATCGTCTTTTTTCTTTCTATTCTTAATAAACGCTAAATAGAAAGCAGACAACACTACAAACACAGTACAAAGTAAATCGAATAAACTCCATGCGCTACCACTGTATGGTTCTTCTCCATCTCCTCCAGTAACTACTACTCGATCCAGTGGATCCATAGCTAATGGAACTCCATTTTCCATGATAAGAACGGTTTCATATAGCTCTCCATCCACTTCTACTTCTACTAAATACTCACCATCTGGAAGTGTTTCTAGGAACTCTTTTTCAAGTACTAAGTTTCCTTCTTCATCGATGCTAAAATCATTCTCTTCTAATTCATTTCCATCGATCACTACTTTATCAATAGTTCCTTCTTCTGTTGGTGGTTGAATCACAACTTGTTCTTCTGTTGTAGTTTCTGTTGTTTCTGTTTCCTCAGTTTCTACGGTTTCTTCTGTGTTTTCAGTTTCCTCGGTTTCCTCTGGGCTTGTTTCTGTTGTTTCTTCTTCCGGTGTCACAGATTCTACTACTTCTTCTGGATCTCTCTCCCAGGTTGCTGTTAGAGTCTTCGATCCATTTGGATTGTCAGTTAAGATATAACCTGTAAAGATATAGCCATCTCTAGTTGGATCTGTCACGGTGGTGTTTTCATTTAATACAACTTCTCCTGTGAAAGCTCCTGTTCCGCCTGTATTGTTTACATATACTTTGGTTCCTACAGGAAGTTCTGATACTTTATCTGGAGCAGTATCACGAGTTCCCTCTAGATCCTTGTTATAGCTTAAACTTACCGTTCTTTCAGGCTCTGTCACTGGTGGCTTTGGATTTGGCTTCCAAGTCGCTGTAATCGTAATTTCACCTGTATCTGGATCCTCTGTCTTTACATATCCGGTAAAGGTATGATCTGGTTTGGTTGGATCTGGAATGATGGTATCTTTATCAATAGTTACTTTTCCATCAAATCCACCTGGGTTAGTTCCTCCCGTATTATCTACGGTAATATCTGTTCCTGGAACTAAACCGGTAATCATATCTTTTGCAGTTTCATCTGTGTTGTCTTGGTCTTTGTTGTAGGTAACATCTACTGTTTCTACTAAGACTGGATATAAAAT
>CAYJHO010000177.1:0-3204 GCA_964369945.1 uncultured Lachnospiraceae bacterium | reverse complement strand
ATATTATTACCTCAAAAAATGTTGTGGCTAACAATAGTATAAGTAAGCAAGGAAACAAAACAACATTTACGACTGAATTTACTATGACGATTCCAGCAGATTTGGATAGTAGAAAAGCTAAGAAATTAGATGGTAGCATGGATGTTAATCTAAGTGTAGTTATGAAAGAAAATAGTGCAATCCTAGAAATATCAGCAACCATCAATAACAAGGCAAAAGATCATAGAGTGCGCGTATTAGTTCCAAATGCAGTTGCATCTAAATTCTCTGTATCAGATAATCAATTTGGAGAAATCAAAAGAGCGGTTTATGACTCTGCGATGGACGTATGGGAAGCGGAAGGATGGGATGAAAGACCAGATGCTATTTATCCAATGTTATCTTATGTAGGAGTAGAAGATGACAATACTTTAGCGGTATTGACCAATTCAGTACGTGAATTTGAAATAATTGGAGAAAATTATGATACCTTAGCAATCACTCTGTTTAGAGGCATTGGTTATCTAGGAAAAGAAGAAATGTTAAGAAGACCAGGCAGACCATCAGGAATTAAAATGCCTACTCCAGATTCACAAATGTTAGGTGTTCAAACTTATGAGTTTGGACTTGTGAGAAAAGATGATACCTTAGCAAGAAAAGCAAAAGAATATGTAACTCCTATTGTGAGTTACAATAAAATGCCATTTAATGCTATGAAATTAAATCCTCCAAAGTTTACTGCACCATATGAATATAGCTTAATTACAGTTAGTGATGATTCTGTGATTCTAAGTGCATTGAAAAAAGCACAAGGCGTAGATGCACTGATTTTAAGAACTTATCAAAGTAACAAGGATGAAGTAATGACAAAAATCGCAGTTATGGGTGAGAAGAGTGTAAAATATCTTACTAATATGGATGAAAGAATATTAGAAGATTTGAGTGATAAAAAAGAATTCAACCTAGCTAGAAATGTTGCGCAAACTTTTATGATTCAATAAGAAATAGAACTGCCTAATAGTAATTAGGTGGTTCTTTCTTTTTAGCCTTTGGTATGTTATAATAAAGTCTTCAAAAAGTGGGGACTAATCCCTAAAACCATAGAAAGAAGGATGTATATGTTCGAGCCAAAAGATTATGGGGCAAATAGAAAAGAAGCTTATGAGCTACTAGAAATGCAAATGAAGAGCTTAACAGATGGGGAAGATAATTTGATAGCTAATCTATCCAATATCTCAGCCTTATTATTTCACTTTTATGAAAAGGCAAATTGGTGTGGCTTTTATATGGTGGACGAAAAGAAAGAGAATGAACTCGTATTAGGACCCTTTCAAGGCTTGCCAGCCTGTATTAGAATACCGTTTTCAAAAGGGGTATGTGGCAAGGCAGCAACAACAAGAGAAAGTGTATTAGTAGCTAATGTACACGAATTTCCAGGTCATATTGCTTGCGATGGAGCAACCAATAGTGAATTAGTAGTTCCTATTATGAGAGAAGGTGAATTGATCGCAGTTCTTGATTTAGATTCTGTAGAAATTGGTTATTTTAAGGAAGAAGACAAAGAAGCCTTAGAAAAAATTATTTCTTCCACAAAGTGCTTTACTGTGTCACAGTGATAGTGTATTATTGTATAATAGTGGTTTAAATTATACAATAGGAAGGTAATGTGATGAAAAGAATAGCTATCGTGGGAAGTAGTGGGGGAAATTTGTATAACCAAGGAGGAAATGATCCAAATAATCTACTTGGAGAGCTAAAGCAGCAAGCAGAGTCTGCAGGTATTAAGTTGTGCTATGTGACTTTTGTTGGGGTTGACCGAGTATTAGACGGGGCAAGTAAAGCAGCAAAGGCTCATTTATGGAATATAGGACAAACTGGGGAGTTTGTCTGTGGAGAGCAAAAGTTATTAGAAGAGATCAATCAAGATGTTGAAAATTTCGATAGCGAATTGGCAAATTTGATTATAGCCGAGGAAATAGATGGTTTAATCTTGCATAGTTGCGACCCAAAAGGTGCCAATAAGAAAACATTAGAAGCCGCAGCGCAAAAGAAAATTCCAGTGGTAGGAACGGGAGGAAGCTCCATGGCTTTAGTTCAAAGTATAGGGTGTCGAGTAATTGCCGTTTCTGGAACGACTGGTACGAGTAGTAGAACAAGAGCGATTTCTGCGATTTCTAGCTTAGCAAAAGAGTGGAAGCTAAAGTACAAGCCTATTATAGGTTCTGGAAAGAAGATAGGAGAAGATACTGGTTCTATCTGGAAAAGAATTAGCTTACGCGGAATTATGATGGCAGCTATGCCAGCATTTATTGCAATGGCTTTATGCCTAGCCTTGGGCAAAATTCCAGGAGCAGATGCCTTAGCAACAGCTTCAGGAACTATTATAGGGATGATTCCTATCATTATTGCAACGATTGCAGCAAAGCAAGTATCAGGCTTAGATGAAGTCGGGATCGTGGCTGGTGTGATAGCAGGAGCCTTGGGCAAAGACGGTGGTATCCTAGGAGGTCTTGCGGTTGGAATCTTAGCAGGGATTTTGGCTTATTATATCATTTTAGCTTGTTTTCGAATGAAGGTGCCAACAACAACGGCTAATATCGCAGCAGGCGGAGTTGCAGGATTGGTTGCAGGATTTATTGGTTTGTTTTTGATAGCGCCAATTGCAGTACAAATAGGAGATGGAATTAAAGCAAGTATTGATTGGGCCTTAGCCTTTAATCCCATACTAGCAGGTGGAATTGCGGGATTTGCCATTTGGTTTGCAATTATGGGCGGTGTATATCATGCTGCAATTTTACCAATCGTTTTATTAGAAATGGAAACGACAGGATTTAGCTTCCTAGGAAGTATAGATATGATGGGATTAGTTATGGTATGTGCAGGGATTCAATTGGCAAATATTATTTATCCTAGAAAGTCTAGTGACCGAGTAGCTGCAATACCAAGTATCTTAGTTAACTTAGGATTTGGAACTTTTGTAGAAGCCGCATATCCCTTTATGTTCTCTAGTAAAAAGGTATTTGCTTCTGCTGTTATTTCAGCAAGTTTAAGTGGAATGTTAGTGGGATTTTTGGATGTTAAGGGGACGGCATATGTTCCTTGCTTTATGGCTCCGATTTTATCCAATGGAAAAATAATAGAAATGATTATTTGTATGTTGTTTGCAATTTTCATTTCGTGTATACTAACCATAATTAGTAATATAAGTGATAGTAGAAACGGAAA
>CAYJHO010000176.1:0-3245 GCA_964369945.1 uncultured Lachnospiraceae bacterium | reverse complement strand
GAAACATTTGACGCAATTGAAATGGCTAAAAAAGCTGGTTACACATGCGTAGTTTCTCACAGATCTGGTGAAACAGAAGATACTACAATTGCTGATATCGCAGTTGGATTAAACGCTGGACAAATCAAAACTGGTTCTATGTCTCGTACAGACCGTATCGCTAAATACAACCAATTACTTCGTATCGAAGATCAATTAGGTGTAATTGCTGAATACCAAGGTAAAGATTGTTTTTATAACGTATAATTAAAATGAAAAGGCATTCTACTTATTAGGTAGAGTGTCTTTTTTTGTTGAAATAATATTCATTAGATGATAAAATATAATAATGTGAATTGGAGGAAATCATGAGTAGGATAGAGTTATTTTTGATAGCAATCGGTCTATCGATGGACGCCTTTGCAGTAGCTACTTGTAGAGGCTTGAAAATGAAGAAAATAAATATTAAGCATGCGCTTTTCATAGCTCTATGTTTTGGTTTTTTTCAAGCAGCAATGCCTTTGCTTGGATGGGGGCTAGGTAGCCAATTTCGTAGTGCCATTGAACAATATGATCATTGGGTAGCATTGATATTGCTATCGATCATAGGGGGGAAGATGATTTATGAAGGAAACCACATGGAAGAAGAATCGGCAGAAGAAGAATGTTTGAAGCCAAAAGAACTACTGATTATGGGAATTGCAACTAGTATTGATGCATTAGCGGTTGGAATCAGTTTTGCAGTGTTGCCAGGAATTCCTATTGGGTCGACGGTAGTTTTGATTGGATTGACCACATTTGTAATATCATTTGCAGGTGTTTTAATGGGGCATAAAGTAGGAACTGCATTGAAATCAAAGGCAGAAATTGTAGGAGGATTGATTCTAATTGTGATAGGTATTAGAATCGTTGTGGAGCATCTTTTATGAAAAAAGTTTTAGTACTAGGTACTGGGGGGACGATAGCTTCGAGTGTTACCAAGGAAGGTCTAGCACCAACCTCTAGTTCACCTGAAGTTACAGAAGAATTAGAGAATTATCGAAGTAGATTTCGAGTGGATTATGAAGAAATATTAAATTTAGATAGTTCCAATATTCAATTAGAAGAATGGTTGATTATATCAAGGTTTATTTTTGAAAAAATACAGCATTATGATGGAGTAATAGTGCTACATGGAACAGATACTATGGCATATACAGCTTCCATGTTAAGTTATATGTTACAAAACTTACACATTCCAGTTGTTTTGACAGGTTCTCAAACTCCAATGGGGCAGGCCCTTAGTGATGCTCCAAGTAATTTAGCGACTGCATTTGAAGCAGTAGAAAAGAATATCATTGGTGTTTCTTTAGCATTTGCGAATAAGGTTATGATAGGAACTAGAACCGTTAAAGTTAGAACAAAAGGCTTTAATGCTTTTGAAAGTGTAAACGCTCCCTGTAGAGCAGAAGTCTTTGCAGAAGGTCTAGAAATATATCCATACGAAATACCTTATAGTTTATCAGCAAGCTGTGAATTAAAGGATGAAATTTGCAATGATGTATTTCTTCTTAAATTGATACCTGGAACCAACCCAAGTATGCTTAGGATGTTAAAGACTATGAATTATAAAGGTGTCGTGATAGAAACCTTTGGTGCAGGTGGAATGCATTATATTCGTAGAGATCTACTTAGCTCTATTAAGGAATTGATAGAGAGTGGAATTATAGTGGCAGTTTGTAGTCAATGCCTTTATGAACCTAGTAATTTATCTATTTATGAAGTAGGGAGAAAACTATTGGATACAGGGGTAATTCCGACAGGAGACATGACAACAGAGGCAATTGTAACAAAGTTAATGTGGGCTTTAGGACAAACAACAGACAGAGAAAAAGTGGCAGAAATTTTTGCTACTAATTATGCAGGTGAAATTATAGAATAAGTAATAGGATGACATGGTAGTTTAGCTAGAAATTCTCAGGAAACGAGAGTTTTTGATATGAGAGGAGGAGAAGGTGAAAGCAATTCACATTCTATATGATTCTATGGAATCATTCCAAGAGTATGTTACAAAACAAAAGGTTGATACTAATTTACATTCCTTGATTCGAATACATACTTCTGAAGTAGACCCCAATAAATCTGTAGGTTTGGCAAATTATATCAAAGGTATTTTTACGGATTGTGTTGTGGTAGGAGCTGCTTGTAGCGGTGTAATGTTTGATGGTTATGTTTATGATTCAGGTACATTGATTACGATAGAACAATTTCATGATACCAAAGTCAGAAGCAAGACAATTGATATTCAAGGAAAGCAAATGGAAGAGCTTTTAAGGGAAGTTCAAGACTTTTATGAGCTAGACCAGTCAAAATTAGGTCTTTTGTTAATTGCTGAATCAGTATCAAGGGAAAATTCGCTCAATCAATTGGTGCATGGGATTGCTGCTAGAACAAAGGGATGTGCCTATTCTGGTGGTGCTGCTGGAGTGATAGAAAGCAGTGGAGAAATCATTTCTTATATATTTGATGAAAAGAGGTATGCAGAAGGTCTAAGTATCACATATTTTAGCAATCCTGAATTATATTTATATACAGATGTAGTAACAGGACATGAGAAAATAGTGCAGGAGCAGAAGATTACTGCAGTAAGAGACAATCAAATCACAGAAATTAATAATCTACCGATTCGAGATTGGATGAGTAATTTCTTTTCCATAGATAAGCTTGTTGATCCACATGATGAAATATATTTGATGTTTCCATTTGTATATGAAAATGAAACGGTTACCTGTCGTTTTATGTTACCTAAGGAAGATTTTACAGCCATTTCTCACTTTCATTTTGAACCAGAAGTAGGTAAGGAATTTTCTTTGTCTTATGTGAGTGCATTAAAAAGTGCAGAAGAATGGCAAATGCTTTCTTATAAAGTACAAAGTTTTCCTGTAGAATCTGTATTTGCCTACACCTGTATCTACCGAAAAAATTTTCTTAATAATTTAGCATCGTGGAGACACAAACCATTAGGAGATTGCTCCATGTCAGCAGCTTTTATGTTAGGTGAAATTGCTACAAAACATGGAAATGTTGAATTTCATCATGGTGCTTGTAGTTTTTATTCTATTGCGGAAGAAGAAAACTATATTATTGCTGATTTTGAAGGTTTTAAACAACTAGATCAGGTATTGAAAAAGAATCCAGAATTAGAATTACGAATTAAATCCGTGTTGAAAGACTTTTTATTAGACGAAATTCTAAAACACGATGAGCAGGCGAATAGTTTAATGATA
>CAYJHO010000175.1:0-3322 GCA_964369945.1 uncultured Lachnospiraceae bacterium | reverse complement strand
CTCAGTTGGTAGAGCACTTGACTTTTAATCAAGTTGTCCGGAGTTCGAGCCTCCGCACGCTCATGAAAACACTTTACAATAGTAAGGTGTTTTTTTATTATAATATTCTTGACAAAGAAAGAAAATAATGATAATCTAATATAAGTTAGCTATAACTAACCTATATTAGAAGTAAATACTATTATTATTGACATAAGTTAAGCATATGATATAATGAACGATATTTGTTTAATCAAAACTCTTCGCATCCAAGGGGTATCAATAAGCTAAATTACAAAGTTGTAATATTAGTTTATTTTTGTATGCGAAAGCTAGGTGAACAAAAGTTTATCTAGTTTTTTTATTTAAAAGGAAAATGAAAATGAAAAAGAAATTAATAGCAATGATCATAGCTAGTGCAATCACGCTTTCACTAGTGTCCTGTGATAATGAGAACGTAGAGAATCGTGAGACAGAAGTTGTAACAGAAAATATTGAAAGTACAGTAGAAACAGAAGATTCTCATTATCCAGTAACCATAAGTAATTATAATTATGAAGGGGAAGAGATTGAGATAACATTCCATCAAGCACCAGAAAAAGTGGTTTCAGTATATCAAGGTTCTATTGAAACTATGATAGCACTTGGTTTAGAAGAATATTCACTCGCAAGTTATGGATTAGATAATGAAGTAAAGGAAGAATGGCAAGAAGGCTTTGAACAAATGAACTATGATGAAACAGTGTTTGCTCCAGACAAAGAAACAGTTACTTTGTTAGAACCTGACTTTATCTTTTCTTGGGGATCTTACTTTGCAGATGAGAAATTAGGTGCTGTAGAAGAATGGCATGAAAAGGGAACTACTACCTATATTAACTCAAATACTGCAAAAGGAATAGAGCGTAAGCTTGAAAATGAATATACAGATATCTTAAATATTGGAAAGATTTTTAATGTAGAAGAGAAAGCCGAAGAATTAGTAAATGAAATGAAAGCAGATATTGAGGAAGTTATTAGTTTAACTCAAGGGCAAGAAGCGACCACCGTAGTAATGTTAGAACCAGTAGGAGATACTATTACAAACTATAGTAAAGAAACCTTAGGTGGGGATATGGTCTTATCACTTGGAGGAGAACTAGCAAAACCGGAAGGAAATACGATTAGTAAAGAAGAGCTGCTTGCAGCCAATCCTGAAGTTATTTTCGTTGTATATATGGCATACAAAGGAGATGATCCTGAAACTGTAAAAGCCGACCAATTAGCTGTTATCTTAGATGACCCTGCACTACAAAGTTTGACTGCTATAGAAAATGAGCGTGTGTATCTAATTATGCTAGGTGATATGTATGCAAGCGGCCCTCGTACCATAGATGGTATTCGTACGATAACAGAGGGGATGTATCCAGAACTTACAGAATAAAATAAATACAAAATTATAAATAGGAAAGAGAGCATTATGAAATTAATTAAAATAAAGGAAAAATTACATACAAGTAGGCCCTTATATATTACTATGATCTTTTTGCTACTCTTTGCTATTATAATTTCTATAGTGGTTGCCGTAAGCATAGGAACCATTGCAATTCCACTCAAAGATGTATATTCCGTACTCATGTACAAAATCTTTTCCATAGGGGACCCAGCTATTTATGGAGAAGGTAGTATACATGATGTGGTAATTTTTATCCGTTTGCCTAGATTGGTTCTAGCGGTTGCAGTTGGTATGGGATTAGCTGTCAGTGGTGTGGTAATGCAAGCAATTGTGAAAAACCCATTAGCGGATCCTTATATATTGGGTGTATCATCAGGTGCTTCTTTGGGAGCAACTTTAGCAGTTATGTTGGGGGTTGGAATTACATTTGGTTCAAGTTACATTGGAGTAATGGGTTGTATAGGAGCATTTGTGGTTTCAATATTAGTACTACTTTTATCTAATATCGGTAGTAGGAGTAATTCTGTGAAACTTTTATTGTCTGGTATGGCACTGAGTTCATTATGCAGCGCTTTTTCTAGTTTTGTCGTTTATTTTGCTAATGATGCAGAAGGAATGATGTCGATTACATATTGGCTGATGGGTAGTTTAGCTGGTGCAAAATGGGGAGAAATAGCAATTATTTTACCTTTAATTATTTTGTGCTCTTTATTTTTTGTTTCCCAATATCGAATTCTTAACCTTATGTTATTAGGCGATGAAGTATCAGTTACACTAGGAACCAATTTACAGGTGCATAGAAATGTATATTTGTTAGTATCAGCTACTATGATTGGTTTTATTGTATATGCATCTGGAATGATTGGCTTTGTAGGATTAATGATACCTCACATTGTAAGGATTTTTGTTGGGACAGATCATAAAAGGTTAATTCCTATTTCTGCATTGGCCGGTGCACTCTTACTTATTTGGGCAGATGTATTGTGCCGTGTTATCATACCAGGAAATGAAATTCCAATAGGTATTTTAATTTCTATGGTAGGAGCACCAAGCTTTATTTATCTAATGGCAAAAAAGACCTACGGATTTGGAGGAACTAGCTGATGAATATACGTACAGAATCTATCGGCGTAGTAATCAATGAAAAACAAATTATTAATGAAATAAATATATTGGTAGAGAGTGGGAAGTTTATTGGGATTATAGGACCTAATGGAAGTGGAAAATCAACACTTTTGAAATGTATCTATCGGGTGTTAAAACCAACAAAAGGTGTGGTATACTTAGAAGAGAAGAAGATAGAAGAATACTCATATAAAAGTTCAGCTCAAAAGTTAGCAGTAGTAGCCCAGCATAATTTTGCTAGCTTTGATTTTAAAATAGAAGAAGTAGTCTTGATGGGAAGGTCTCCTTATAAAAGGAGAATAGAAAGAGATACTGCCGAGGATTATAGGATTGTTAATGACTGCATTGAAAAAGTTGGAATGAGCGAGTTCAAAGGCAGAAATTTCTCGAGTTTATCTGGAGGTGAACAACAACGGGTAATCTTAGCGAGAGCGTTGGCACAACAAACAGAATGTATCATATTAGATGAACCTACCAATCATTTGGATATTAAATATCAATTACAATTATTAAATATTGTAAAGGAATCGAAATTAACGGTTGTATCTGCCATGCATGATTTAAATATAGCAGCTATGTACTGTGACTATATCTATGCAATGAAAGATGGGCAAATTAAATACAAAGGTAAGGTATCTGAAGTGATGACAGAAGAACATATTTATGATTTATATGAAGTTAACTCTACTGTAAGTAAAGATGAAGAGGGTAGAATTCATATTAGATATTATTCTTAAAGTAAAGGAGGTAGTAGTAGCATGGATATTATATTTGCGTTTACCTTAA
>CAYJHO010000174.1:309-3400 GCA_964369945.1 uncultured Lachnospiraceae bacterium | reverse complement strand
TAATATTCACAAAACAAAAGAGGAAAAAGCAGATGAAAAAGAAAAAAGTTGGAAGTAAATATTGTCATGGATTTATCATCTCCATGATGGCAGCACTGATACTATTAGGAACAAAGCAAAGTATTGTATTAGCAGAATCAGAGAGAATGGATGTAGAAGGTCAAGTTTATTCCTTTGATGAGAAAAGCGAATACGAGATATCACAGACAGAGGAATATACGGTATCGAATGAGGTTGATACCTATGGTGATTTTTTCATCCAAGGAGAAATCGGAGATATATCAGATAATAAAGGGGTACCTGCCTATGAAATCACTTCAAATAACTTCGAGATCTTTTATACTTATAATGATACTATGCTGAATGCAGGAGAAACAGAGTGGCATCTTATAGATGATGGTGGAAAGAAGATAAATGGAATTGAATTAGAAAGTAATATTGGAAAAGGCACAATCATTGTTCAGACATCTAAGGATAGAATGAACTGGAATATTGTAAAGGCTTCTACCAATGTTTTTTCAGAACAGCCAATCATGGAAGATAGTTTGTATCAGGCACTAGATATCGAATTAATTAATGGCTGTTACTATCGTGTTATTGTTGTCTATGAAACTAGCAGATTAATTGGAACAGATAGTTTTCTATTTATTCCAACAAAAGAAGAAGAGTTTAAGAAGACAGCAGAGGTTTACGAGTTTTATGCATATTTGCCAGAAGCAAATGAGAAAATTGGTATCTCAGAACAAACCTATTCTTTAGGAGAAAAGGTAAGGGCAGAGAAATTTGATGGGTACTCAGGAATTGGTACTATTACCAAGGAAGATGTGCATTATGGTTGGGATATTGGAGAATTCTTTGTCAGTGGATACACAGATAAAGTAGAGGATGATGGAACCGTTGTATTTCTAAAAAATGCAGGGGATGAAGTAACTCTATGGTTTCACTTACAGCAAGAAATTGATCGCTTAAACGGGAGTGATACCTTAGCTATTACAGCAGATGCAGAAGGCTATGATCACTATTTTGAGACACCAAGAATGGATCTTGGAAAAGGTACCTTGATTGTTCGCTATACAGATTATAATAACAACCAAGGAGAACCACAAATCTATACCAATTATCTAGAAGCAAATACTTCCCTAGGTGCAGATACTAAGGTACAGCTCTTTGAAGAGGGGGACTATGAAGTTGCTTTAATCTATGAAGTGACGAGTGATCAATTTATAGATCAGATTGGACACTATAGAATCTTTTTTGAGTTTTCGGTTCGAAATGGAAATTGTATGATTTATCCCATGGATCTTGTAACAGGAAGTGAAATGAGCAATAGTGTAATGACCGAAAATGGTTTCAAGATTGATTTAGCCAAATCGCGTTATTTGCAAGTAAGTGTAAAGAGAGAAGTGTTATCTGATAGTGCAGATGGTTTAGTAGAAGATACAAGATTTAATGGGATTGCTAGAGATGGAGCAGAATATACAACAGAAGGAATCTATACGATTTCAGCAGTAAATGAATACACTCAATTAACAACTACAAAGAAAATATACGTGGGTACTAACGATATTATGAAAGCTCATATGGTGTCAGGTATGTCCATTGCAGACATTAACCTTTTGTTAGAGGAAGGTGCAACTATTGGGGAAGATGGAGAGTTAATACTACCTGTCATAGTAGAAGAAAGTGCCTCAAAGAGTAGTGAAGTTGTAGTGGTGGAAGCTATAGTAGAGAGTAGTGAAGTAATAGAAGAAAGTGATACAGATATTAGTGACGTGGAGCAGGTAGAAGCTAGCTTAGAAGAAACCACAGAATATTCTTTATGGATTATCTTAGCAGTGGCAGGGATTCTTGCGATCCTTCTATTTGCTAGTTTGTTTATCAGATCCAATAAGAAGAACAAGGAACTACAAAAGAAACTGGCTGAGAGGGAGGAGAAAAGGTAATGAAAAAGTTAATTGCTATCCTACTATCCCTAACAATGATGGTGACAGGCTGTGCTAGTACCCAAACAGTAGAAAATACAGATTCCTCTGTACTAGAAGTACTTAGTACCTCTCAGGAAGAAATAGAAAGCACGGAGATAACAGATCTTCTAGAAAACGACACTACAGACGAGAACTTAGAGCAAGAAGTTGAAGATACAGAAGTAAGTATAGAGGATGAAATTGGCATTGAATTTACAGGAATGAATGATGAGAACCTGTTAAGCTACATGGAAGACATGGTTTATTTAGAAATCATAAATGCATTAGATAGCGAAGAATACATTGTAGAAGAAGTAACTGCTACGTACCTATCTCAGGAGTATTTAGATGAGTTAGCATTCAATACAAAGTCCAATATATATTATGGCTATACTCTAGAGCAATTAGATGAGTATTTTCAGGGAAGCAGATATGTATTTACCTTTGGTGAGGCTGGGGAAACAGTTGTTCAAGAATTACAAGAACTGCAAAATACAGACCAAGAGACCATTATCAAGAATGTGGCAATTGGATCTGGGGTGATTATTCTGCTTGTTGTAGTCACAGTAGCAAGTAAAGGAATAGCAACACCAGGTACAAGTGTTGCTGCAAAAAAAACGCTTGCAGTTATGTTTACGACATCAGTTAGAGGTGAAACAAAAAGAATTGTTACAGAAGCATTGATAGGAACTATAGAGAGTGCAACAGTAGGCTTTGTGACTGGCTATCAAACAGGTGATATGGAGGAAGCCTTAGAGGAAGCTGCCCTGGCGGGAAGTGAAGGTTTTAAGTTGGGAGCTATTTCAGGCGTTATGACAGGCGCTATTAAAAGTGGTGGCACGGCTCTGTCTTCTTTAGCTTCTGGGACTACTAAGGGCTTAAGTACCAATCAAGTAGCATATTTACAAAAAGGGTGGAATATATTTGCAGAAATAATAGGGGATTTAAGTAGTGAGCAGTATGAGGAAATCATAAATTTGGCACTAAGTGGAGAAGTTGTAAATGGAGAGCCGACCTTAATACGTCAGATAGACTTGGAGTTAATAGATGAACAGGGAAGGACAAATCTAGAGCGTATGCAAGAAGGGGAAGCTGCCTTGGATGAAAACAAGGACGAATATGGATTA
>CAYJHO010000174.1:0-299 GCA_964369945.1 uncultured Lachnospiraceae bacterium | reverse complement strand
CAAAGAAGATCCTTTAGCAATGCTAACCAAAGAATAATATGAAAATTCAAGTTGGGCAGCAGAGGAAGATAATAACACAGCAACAGACGCAGGATCAGAAGAATTCTGGAAAAGCATGGCTAATATGATGATAAACGAAGGGTCTTGAGAATATGGGTATTTTTGATAAAGTAAAAGGCTGTAAGATCCTAAAAGAAGGATCTAGTGCTGAAAGAGAAATACTAGAATTAAAAGAAATATTGGCGAATTGTGCAGAGAGCGACAAAGAGAAGATTGAGCAAGCTATTCGTAATTTAGAA
>CAYJHO010000173.1:0-3432 GCA_964369945.1 uncultured Lachnospiraceae bacterium | reverse complement strand
GCCAAAACATTTTCTCCGAAACTAGTAGCAAGGGATTCATATGAAGCCATGGAAGAAGGGAAGCTTAGTATATTAACAGGCCTAAGCCTTGGGCAGAAACTGCAACTTAAATTGTTACCGATATTACCAAAGCGTATGGTAGCGAATAAGATAAAAAGAGGACAAGAATAAGGAAAATCTAGAGCCCTAAAATCAATGGCTCTAGACTCCGAGAGTGCAGAGGGGAAATCCCTTAAGAAAGTCAAGAAGAGGTAGTAGAAAAAAGATTCTTGGCTTTCTTATTTTTTTGCTGTAAAATATTAAGGAAATCTTTAAAATTTGATTCGTGCATTTTAATATTTGTTTGTTTAAATGGTACTATAAAGGGAAGAAGTAGAGGTAAAGAAATGGAGAAAAGAGAAGAAATTCTGGTATGTGATGATGAAAAGGAAATTGTAGATGCCATAGAGATCTATTTACAGCAAGAAGGTTACATCGTACATAAGGCATCCAATGGGATTGAAGCAATAGAAATGATGAAAAATCAAAATATTAAATTGATTATTTTGGATATAATGATGCCGAAGATGGATGGAATGAGAGCAGCAGCAAAAATCAGGGAAACCAGTTCCGTTCCTATTATTTTCTTATCAGCAAAATCAGAAGATTACGATAAAGTATTAGGACTAAATATAGGGGCAGACGACTATGTGACAAAACCTTTTAATCCTTTGGAATTGATTGCTAGGGTAAAATCACAGTTGCGTAGATATACCATGCTTGGAGGAATTGCTGGGGGAAGTAGCAATATCTATCAAGTAAAAGGTTTAGAAATTAACGATGATTTGAAAGAAGTAAAAGTAGATGGAGAGTCTATTAAATTAACTCCTATTGAATATTCTATTTTATTGCTACTGGTAAAGAATCCAGGGAAAGTATTTTCCATTCAACAAATCTATGAAAATATATGGAACGAAGAAGCTATAGGTGCAGATAATACAGTGGCAGTACATATTAGGCATATTCGGGAGAAGATTGAGATTAATCCAAAGGAACCTAGATATTTGAAAGTCGTTTGGGGTGTTGGATATAAAATGGAAAGGTAATGATGGGGATGAAAGAGAAGAGGATATTAAAACATTGGCAAAGATTGAGTTTGTCCATTAGTTTAGGAATTGCCGCAATCGTTGCCTTACTTTGTGTAGTGATTCCATTTAGTTTATACAGTTATTCTTATAGTTATAGTTCTACTGGACAAAATTTTGGAGTGATTTCACCTTGGGACAATTCAGGAACTGCACAAGCAGATCCTAATTATAGATCGAATTTTACCATGGATTTGTTTAATGTGTTGGAATTGGTAGAATTAACTCCTTTTTTTGAGTTAGATGGAAGCTACAGTTCGAATAAAGTCATTAATATAACAGAGCTTGTAATCGAAAATGGCTGGGAGATTGAATATCAAGAAGAGGCTAACTTCTTCCTATATCAATTGATATCCTATTATCAGGGGGGAAGTGGATATAGTGAAATAGAAACGATAGATGGAAGGAAAATGGATGAAATTGCTTCTGGCGAAGACTATGATATTCTAGAAGAGGCGTTTGATTATGTGGCGAATATGATATCTTATGACTACTTAAGATATTATGAAAATTCAGAGTATTTACAAAGTGATAAAACCAGTATTAGATATTATGTGGTAGACCGAGAACATGGGGAAGTATATACCAATTTGGAACTAGAAGAACATATCGTAAATGGCTTTGAAGGTGCTGCGTATTTTGATGCAGCTGCGTATTTTGAAGATTTAGGAGGTGGCTATGTAGCTTATACAGGCACTGATTATGTGGAAAATAATCAAGCAGATTATTGGCAAGATACCATGTACTCAGGGAATGTTATGGTAGAAAGCGCTGCTTTAACCAGTGAAATGTGGGTGGGCATAGATGATCAAGAGCATCGAGATGATTTCTATTCTAATTTTATAGTTGCCTATGCATCAGTCAATGGGGATGTGATACCAATTTGTGCCATTGTTTTTCTCTTGGCCAGCATCTATTATATAGTAGCTTGGGCGATTTTAACCGTAACCGTAGGAAGAAGAAAGGCAGAAGATGGAAGCCATTATATTCAATTAAGAACGGTAGATTATATCTATACCGAAGTATTTGTGGCATGGTGGATTGCTCTTGGTTTTGCACTCTTTGGGGTGGCTGCTATGTTTGCTTCTTTTACCGTAGAACAAAATCAATATAGCCTGAATATGATGAGTCCTGTGGTGATATTCTTCTTGGTTTATATTTTGCATTTTATAGTGCAAGAAACCTGGTTTAGTTTGGTTCGTAGATGCAAAGGGAAAATATTATTCGAGCAAAGCATTGGTTATCGTATGGTTCGAGGCATCTATCGTTTTACACGCAATTTCTTTCTAAGGATATGGGGAGTTGCGAAGAGTCAGGAAAAGGAATTAGAAAAGCATGTGAATTTAAAAGTTCAAATATGGATTCGATTTCTATTCTTTCAAGAAGTTGTGGTATTGCTATCTGGTATTGCATTTATTTTCCTTAGCGAAGGTTCCATTTTGGTTGTGTTTCCAGGAGCTGCATTAATTATTCTGTTTATCCATAGAGTGGGCCAATATTATCATGATGCCATAGATAAGAATATTATTATAACTCAGGTGCGTAAGATTATTGCAAATGAAGATAGTAAGATTGAGGTAGAGAAGTTGCGAAAGGAGAATAAAGAACTAGGAGAGGCAGTAAACAGCATTGGAGAAGGAATCAAACAGGCAGTAGAGATTTCTATGAGAGATGAAAGGTTAAAGGCAGAGTTATTGACTAATGTATCTCATGATATAAAGACTCCTCTTACTTCTATTATCAATTATGTAGACCTATTGAAAAAAGAGGACATTGGGAACGAAAAAGCCGTTTCCTATATTGAAATATTAGAAAAGAAGTCTGATAAGCTTAAGAATTTAGTCTTAGATTTGATGGAAGTCAGCAAAATAACGACTGGAAATATTGAATATGAGATGTTCCCTATCAATATACATGAATTAATTCAGCAGGCATTGCCAGAATACGAAGAGCGTTTCAAGGAACATTGCTTGCAGATTATCTATCAAAATAAGGCAAGTAATACGGTGATTATGGCGGATTCTAGAAGGATGTGGAGAGTCTTTGAAAACATATTTTCTAATGTCTACAAATATGCCTTAGAAGGAACTAGAGTATATATAGAAGTGAAGGAGTATGAGAACAAGATAGAAATTGTTGTGAAGAATATATCTGCAAAAGAATTAGACATTAGCATTGATGAATTAACAGAGCGTTTTGTACGAGGTGATCTATCAAGAACTACAGAAGGAAGTGGGCTAGGTCTATCGATAGCACAAAACCTAGTTCTTGGCCAAGGTGGGAACTTTAAGTTGGCTATGGATGGCGA
>CAYJHO010000172.1:0-3442 GCA_964369945.1 uncultured Lachnospiraceae bacterium | reverse complement strand
CAAATAATATTTATTATAATAGTATCGCGAGTGGAAATGAAAAATATGATGTACTAAAAAGAGCAATCTGTTATGGAGCGAATGCGTCTGGAAAATCCAATTTTGTAAAATCAATTGAGTTTGCAAAAGATTTTATTTTAAATGGTGTAAAGGTAAAAAGAAAGATAGCTATAAATCAATTTAGAGGTCATGATAATGAAGAGTGTATTTCTGTTTTTCAATTTACATTTCTTTTAGATCATAAAATATACGAGTATGGTTTTTCATTAGATACAGATAAAGTGTATGAAGAGTGGTTGATTTATATTTGTGGTAATGAGGAAGAAATTATATACGAAAGAAAAACAGATGAGGAAGATGTTACAAGCATTCATGTAATTGTGCCAGAACACTTTAATGATGATGAATTGATGATTATTGAAATTTTAAAGAAAAGTATGAAAAGCGCTCAAAAAAATCAATTGTTTCTTAACAAATTAAATGAGAATGGTGTGACTTTAGCGGAAAAAATCGTTGAATGGTTTGAAAAAATTTCACTAATTTCCCCAGAAAGTTCATTGCGTGGTTTAGCTATGAAAATTGATAAGGATAAGGAATTTACTTATTTTCTTTCTAAATTATTAAATGATTTGGATACTGGAGTGAAAGAAGTTAAGACAAAAGGAAAGAGAGTCCCTTTAAGTGAAATGCTGGAAAAGTTGGATGTTCCTGAAGAAATTCTAAATGATATTTATGATAAAAAAGCCGGAATTGTAGAGATAAACAGGAAAATGTTTATATTCGATGAAGGTGATATAGAGCCTTTTCTACTTGAAATACAGTTAATCCATGATTTGAAGGGGAAGAGTGTTTCTTTTGATAAAGATGATGAATCGGATGGAACTAAACGCCTACTTGATTTATTGTCGATTATTTTTAAATTATCCGAACGTAATAATGTTTTTATCATTGATGAATTAGACAGGAGTTTGCATACTTTAATTACCAAAGAATTTCTTAGAAGATTTATAAAAGATAGTATAGGGACAAACAATCAACTAATTGTTACTTTGCACGATGTAAATGCGATAGACCCTCAAGAGATGTCGGATCAGGAATTATGGTTTTTTAGTAAAAGTGATGCTGGAGTTACAAAAATCAAACCTTTATCTGACTTTGTAATAGAAGATGGGTATCATACGGAATTTGCTTACTTAGCTGGTAGATTTGGCAGAATACCAAATATTAAGGGGGTATAGAAATACCTTCTGTGTTAACTCTCAAAGGAGGTGCCATATGTATGCCGATACAAGAGTAAAAATACCTATAGAAAAGGGTAAAATTACTAAGAAAAAAATCAAAGATACAACCTATATTTACTACCAAACAGAGCGAATCTACGATGCTACAAAAAGATATTCGATCCCAAAAAGCACACCAATAGGAAAGGTGTGTATTGATGATGAAAGTATGATGATTCCGAATCATAAATATTCATTATACGCATCGGATGCCAGTTTTCCAGAGCAAAAAGAAAAGTCTGCACGTAGTGGATGCATCAAAGTTGGAGCCTATATAGTGCTTCGAAAGATTGTAGAAAACTATCAACTAAAAGAAACAATAACACAGCTCATAGGTAAAGATAGTGGATTGTTTTTGGATTTGGCAATCTACACCATTATAGCTGAAAATAATGCAAATCAGTACTATCCTGATTATGCATATAACCATCCACTCTTTACCGAAGATATGAAAATCTATAGTGATGCCAAAGTATCTAAATTTATCAATGAAATCACGAAAGAACAGAGTGTGGAATTCTTAAATAAATGGAATGAAAATAGGAATAAAAAAGATAAAATATACATTTCATATGATTCTACAAATAAGAACTGTCAAGCAGGGGATATTGATTTTACGGAAATGGGTCATGCAAAAGATGATAATAACAAGCCTATTATCAATTATTCCATTGCTTATGATTCCAATAACAAAGAGCCTTTGCTATATGAGATGTATCCAGGGAGTATTGTAGATGTTTCCCAGTTACAACACATGCTTGAGAGAATAGCAGGGTTGGGATATAAGAAGATGGCTTTTATTCTGGATCGGGGCTATTTCAGTGAAGCAAATATTAGGTATATGGATAAAAAGAATTATGAATTTGTCATTATGATAAAAGGAATGAAAAACCTAGTACGTGAGTTGGTTTTAAAGGAAAGAGGTAGTTTTGAAGAACTACGTAAGTGTAGCATTCGAGATTATAAGGTAAGCGGAACTACCGTTAAGTGTAAGTTATTCCCATCTGATGAATCTGAACGGTATTTTCATATCTATTTCAATGATCGCAAACGAAGTGCTGAGCGAGAACAATTAGAAAGCAATATCGATCAGATGGCTAGTTATTTAGAGTCGAAAGAAGGAACGGTAGATTTTGAATGTCCCTCTCCTATGAGTCGCTATTTTGAGCCTATTTATGATATGGTAGACGAGAAAAAAGTCTTTGTGTGTGCAAGAGAGAAAAGTGATATTATCAATGAAAAAATCAAGTTATGTGGCTATTTTGTAATCATAACCTCTGAGGGAATGACAGCAAAAGCAGCATTAGAACTCTATAAGAGTAGGGATGCGTCGGAAAAACTATTTCGTGGAGATAAGACCTATTTAGGAAATCGAAGCTTTAGGGTACATAGCAATGAGGCGGTTAGTAGCAAAATATTTATTGAATTTGTAGCATTAATCATAAGAAACAAATATTATAACTTGTTAAAAGAGCAGATGCAAAAGAGTGAAAAAAAGAGCAATTATATGACAGTTCCAGCATCTTTGAAAGAGTTAGATAAGATAGAGATGATACGATTGCCAGATGGGAATTATCAGTTGGATCATGCAGTTACCGCAACACAGAAAGAGATATTGAAAGCATTTGGATTAAATGAGAAAAATGTTAGAGAGCATGCTGGTCAAATAAACCAGGTACTACAAGGACTAAGTCAATAGGAGAAATACATATGGCAAGAAGAACAATATCAATCGATGAGAAAATAGCAGCACAAAAGGAAATCGTGTTTTCGTTAAAGGACAAGTATGAAGTTGCACTAAAAGAACTGGAAAAACTGATACAAAAAAGAAAAGAATTGCAGAACAAAGAACTATTAAAGGCGATTGAAAACAGCAATAAGAGCCTAGAGGAAATCATATCATTTATCAACGGAGAGACGAGTGAATAAAGCAAAAAACTTCCACGAGAGTTAATTTTTCGTGGAAGTTCACATAATATGTTAGCTTATGTTAGGTCATCTATAATAAAGCCTATAAATAAAATACGTATTATTTTAAATGCTGATGAAGACAAAAAAACAGTAGAGTTTATTAAATTTATAGAGGCATGTAACTTTGAATTAGAGGTTAAATTAGAAAAAGAGCATAACAATGAAAATACGTATTTTTATACAATTAAATA
>CAYJHO010000171.1:0-3498 GCA_964369945.1 uncultured Lachnospiraceae bacterium | reverse complement strand
AGAAGCACAGCCCCCAATTTCCGAAATTTTCTTGGTACTCATTCCTGAGACAGAAATAGGTACCAAGAAAATTTCGGAAATTCGTGGCGCGCGTTGCGCGCCTAATAGAAATAAAAAGACAGCCAGAGCTTCATGCGAGCATGAGTTCTGGCTGTCTTTTTATTTCTATTGGCTTTGCTTATCGCGACTATTTAATGTAACTTTAGCGCCAACTTCTTCTAATTTCTTCTTAACTTCTTCAGCTTCTTCTTTAGATACAGCTTCTTTTAATACTTTAGGAGCTCCGTCTACAACTTCTTTAGCTTCTTTTAAGCCTAATCCTGTTGCTTCACGAACAACTTTGATTACTTTAACTTTTTCAGAACCAACTTCTGTTAATTCTACGTCAAATTCTGTTTTCTCTTCTGCTGCTTCTGCAGGACCTGCTGCTGCTACTACTACACCTGCTGCTGCAGATACACCGAATTCTTCTTCACAAGCTTTTACTAAATCATTTAATTCTAATACTGTCAATTCTTTGATAGCATCGATAAGTTCTTGAGCTGTTAATTTTGCCATTTTTATTTACCTCCGAAATATAATTTCTCTTCTTATTTTTATTTGTTTGTGCTGATTATTATTCAGCTGCTGTTTCTTCTGTTGCAACTGCAACTTCTTCTGCTACTTCTTCTGTTGCTGGTGCTGCTTCGCATGCACATGCGCCACCTTTTTCCGCAACTTGGTTCATAACACGTGCGAAGTTTGTAATAGGTGATTGTAAGCTACCAAGTAATTTAGAAATAAGTACATCTCTACCTGGGATGTTAGCAATTGCTTCCATTCCTTGAGCATCAAATACTGTCCCTTCAACTACTCCTGCTTTAATTTCAAGATTCTTAGCTGTCTTTGCAAATTTTGCAAGAACACGAGCAGGTGCTGTTGCATCTTCATTAGATACAGCGATCGCACTTGGTCCATTTAAAAATGGAGCTAATTGTTCGAAATCTGTTCCTTTGAACGCGAAGTTCATAAGAGTGTTTTTGTAAACCTTATATGTGATTCCTTCTGCACGAAGTTCTCTACGTAATTGAGTATCTTCTTCTACAGTAAGACCACGGTAGTCTACTAATACTACTGATTGTGCTTCTTTCACACATTCAGAGATTTCTGCTACGATTGGTTGTTTTAATTCAACTTTTGCCATTTCTTTACCTCCTTATAGAATTAAGCCGACAAGAGTTGTTACTAGTTATAAAAAAACTCCCTGCATTTGCACGCACGGAGAGACTAATATCATCTATACTCTTCTCCTCGGCAGGCGGATCTCTCGCTTATAATTGCTTACCTGCTGTCTTCGGCTGGTCATTGACCAAGTGTTATAATATCATAGGGATTGACTTTCGTCAACCCCCATTTTAATTTTCTTAGAATTTTGCTGTGTTAAGCTTCACACCAGGTCCCATAGTAGAAGTAATTGTAATACTTCTTAAATATTGACCTTTCAATGCACTTGGCTTAGCCTTTACAATAGCTTCCATTAATGATGCAATGTTTTGTTCTAATGCTTCTTCTGAGAAAGAAACTTTTCCAACTGGACAGTGGATAATGTTTGTTTTATCTAATCTATACTCAATCTTACCAGCTTTGATATCTGCAATCGCTTGAGTTACGTTCATAGTAACTGTTCCAGCTTTAGGGTTAGGCATTAAACCTTTTGGTCCTAAAACTTTACCTAGACGACCAACAACACCCATCATATCTGGTGTAGCAACTACTACGTCGAAATCCAACCAACCTTCGTTTTGAATCTTTGGAATCAACTCTTCGCCACCAACAAAATCTGCTCCAGCAGCTTCTGCTTCTGTTGCTTTATCTCCTTTAGCAAATACTAAAACTTTAACTGTTTTACCAGTTCCGTTTGGAAGAACTACAGCACCACGGATTTGTTGATCCGCGTGACGTCCATCACAACCAGTTCTAATATGGATTTCTACTGTTTCATCAAATTTAGCAACAGCAGTCTTCTTCACTAAAGAAATAGCTTCTGCTGTATCATACATAACTGCTCTATCTACTAATTTAGCAGCTTCAGAATATTTTTTACCGTGTTTCATTCTTTACCTCCTATGGTACAAACGACAAATAATTGTCTCCCATTCTCCTCTAATTAATCTTCTACTACAATACCCATACTACGAGCTGTTCCTGCGATCATGCTCATAGCTGCTTCTAAGCTTGCTGCATTTAAATCTGGCATTTTTTGTTCTGCAATCTCTTGAACCTTAGCTTTAGAAATTGTAGCAACTTTTTGCTTTACAGAGTTTGGAGAACCCGATTTAAGGTTACATGCTTTCTTAAGTAGTACTGCAGCTGGTGGAGTTTTTGTTACGAAACTAAAAGTTCTATCTGCGTATACTGTAATTACAACTGGGATGATTAAATCACCTTTATCAGCTGTTCTTGCGTTGAATTGCTTTGTAAACTCAACGATGTTTACACCATGTTGACCAAGAGCTGGACCTACAGGTGGTGCTGGTGTTGCTTTACCAGCAGGAATTTGTAATTTGATATATCCGGTTACTTTTTTTGCCATTGTGGCACCTCCTATATTGTGGTTATTGGCGCAAGCAATTCGCTTGCTCCCACTGTCCCATAAGGGACTAACGTGTTCCTTTTATTTAAACGTTCCTCACGAAACGCAAATAACTTTCTTATAACTTCTTTACATCCGATATGTTGACTTCTACTGGTGTAACTCGCCCAAACATATCTACATGAATTGTTAATACTTGCTTTACCAAATCAAGCTTTTGAACGACACTTACCGTGTCTTTCCACACACCTGCAGTTACTACTACGCTGTCTCCAACTTCATAATCAACTGTTAGGCTTGCTGCTGATTCTACTGCAATACCAAGTGCGCCCATTTCTCTTTCTGTGAGTGGCACTGGTTTACTACCTGGTCCTACAAAACCTGTAACGCCTCTGGTGTTACGAATCACATACCATGTATCGTCATTCATAAACATCTTCACCAATACATAGCCTGGAAACATTTTTCTCTCAACTTCTTTAGCAGCGCCATTTTTCATTTCTTCTGCTTTTTCCATCGGAATCATAACTTCACAAATTTGTTCTTCTAGACCACGGTTTAAGATGGTACTTTCGATACTATCCTTAACCTTATTCTCATATCCAGAATAAGTATGAACTACATACCATTTTGCTTCTGCCATATTTTTACCTCTTTCCTAGTTTGTCAAGAAGTTGACACCGTATAAAATAATAAAATCTAAAATTGCAATGATAACACCAATTACTACAGCTGATGCTACGACAGCAATACACTGTTTCACCAGCGAGGTTCTATCCGGCCATGTAATTTTTTTAAACTCTGCTTTAACGCCTTTAAAAAATCCAAGCTTTTTAGGGCTTTTTTCCGAATTATTACTCATATCCACCTCCAGATTAATTATTATTTTGTTTCTTTGTGTGTTGTATGTGTCTTACAGAATCTAC
>CAYJHO010000170.1:0-3528 GCA_964369945.1 uncultured Lachnospiraceae bacterium | reverse complement strand
AATATCATACTAACTTGATCAATCACAGATTTTCCTTTCATTTCTTTTGTGACATTTTCCACTTCTATTATCATCCTATTACTCCAATCAATAATTTTCATCTTTATCTAATATGTTCATCCTATGAAAGATAGCTCCGCCAATGATGATAGTAATTAAAATAATTATCATACATAACATCACTCCAAGCCCCACAGAATATCCATCAAGTACGATAAATTCACTTCTTAATGGCATTGCAAAATTGCTCCAGATTAAGCTTGAGTTGAAATATGTTCCTGCTAAGCAAAAGGTTATAATAAGAAGATAGCTTAATAAGGGCTTTAACACTAAACTTAGTAGCATTTGTATCAAATTCAAAGCTACTGTTATCATCATCGGTAATAACAAAATCGCATATACCAAGTTATCATTGAACTTGTCAAATGTTGTTCTTGCTCCCATAATGCGATTTAAAAATTCTGGGGTAATCATGAAAGATACCTCTTCCCCTATCAAAGAGCAAAATAAGAAAATAGCTATGTAAATTAATAGATAGGAAAATATCGTATAAACCATAATCCACAAGCACTTAGAGTGCCACCAAAAACTGCGTTTTTCACTTCTTGGCAAAACACTGATACCCAAAGAAAACAAATCTCTGATGGGATAATGCAACGTTGCATAAAATAGCAATAAATGCAATAAAAACCACCTAACTGGAAATTTAAATCCTTCACCAAGGCTTGGCACATATTCAGCCATCCCACCAAATAAATAGCAAGCATAATCTAAAAAAGTGGCCACAGGAACTTCCCCATCTAAAGCATAGCTTCTTTGCTTTGCAAAATAAAAATCTGCACATAATATTATGCTAATAATAAAAACTGAAATTATTTTCATCATATTTTGTCTAAATCCATTATGGATATCATATTTTAATAATTTAATAAATTTCACGGCTAAAACCTTCTTTCATGACTATACTAAAAGGAATGATAAAGAACAACATCCCTTCTAGCATAACAATAACACCACTCACTTGATTTTCGACACAAAGAGGGTGCAAAAAATTGAGAGGTGATAGTTCAAGGAACAGCTTACCGTGAAGAAATGTTCTTGAATAATGTATTAGTAGTATAATCAAATAAGGAACTATAACCGAAATAAAGCTAATTTTGGTAAAAAAAGAACAGGCTAAGCCGAAGGTAGCAAATAAACCTGCAAAAACAAAATCTAAAATTAAATATAGAATAACAAATACCAGTGGGTTTATATAAAATAACTCAGACCACATGGAGCCGAAATCCATACCATAATTAGGATATAATATAGTAGGATGTACAGCGGGAATAAAGCATGCCGTTACTATGAAATTGATAGCTAATGGAGCTACCATAATAAAACCACCTGAAAGAAAAGTAGCAATATATTTTGCAAGAAAATATCGTTTTCTACCACACAATATCACCGCCATTTTCGTGTATCTCCTTGAAGTTTCAATGCTATGTGACCAGCCGTACCCCATCAGTGCCAATATTGGAAATAGTGTGAAAAATAGCCCAAAGCCAAAGGAGAAAACCTCTCCTCCGATCCAATTATTATAGAGCCCCTCACTTTGTATCATTGGATTGACCTTTACCATCATTTGTGAATATTGGTTTTCCAAAATCGTTTGTAGCTCAAAATATCTTTCGATACAATATAGTGCACTCAATAGATTCAAGACGATACCAATGGAAAGTGCAATCACAAAGAATTTATTATGAGTAGCTTTCTTACATTCTGTGATTAGAACATTTTTGAATATTGTCATATACAGATATCCCCTTTTCCTTTTATGGGTTTAGTAAAAAATAGCTCATTCTATCATTTCCACTTTCGCCATTCATAATATAAAAAATATCGCCTTCTAGGTTTGTTTGTGTAACAAGCCATGCTACTTTTCCTGTCACAGATTCTCCTACCTCTATGTTCAGTTCATAAGCTGCTTTTTCTCCTAATGATTCTTCTCTAAATTCCGAATATACAAGTTCTTCAACAATAGGTCCTGAAGGATCCTCAAATAGCCCATATTCTGTTCCAGCAAAACACGCTATATAAAGCTCATCGGCTGGCTTACTAATATTTGTAATCGTAAGATCAGCAACGATCAAATATAATTCTTCTCCTTCATTTAATAAAGATCCATCTTCATTCCAAAAGCCACTTTGATAAAAATTATCATAATTTAATACTGTATCATTTAAATTAGATATTATATCAACTTCATTTAATGTATAGGATACTTCTTCTGTCTTATCTGGCCCAGGAGCAGTTGTAATAAAGGTATCGCCTATATTCATGATAACCCCCAAATCAGAACTAGTAGTACTAGCTTGACCTTCGCCTTCTATCGATGCCTCCGGTTTTTCATTTGTGTTAACATACTCTTCTTCTTCACCTTGGGTACTTCTAAGGGAGTCCTCTAGTTCTTTATAAGAACAAGAAGTGAAAGATAGGGATATCAATAATAGTGTGATTAACATTAAAAATTTACTCATAATTTGTCCTCTAGAAACTAAATATAACGTTTACTCTTTCCCATATATTTTGTATTGCTAAAGTCATTATATACAAACTTTGTCGTCCATGCGAATAACTTGTCTAAATGATTGAATTGCGTGCAAAAGTGATAAAATATACGCTGTCAAAATGGAATGATGACTGAAACTGAAAATAAATCAGGGGTATATTCTATTGTGAGATCTCCATCATATTTGTCCAATATTTTTCTCACGCTGCTTAATCCTAATCCATGGGAATCTTTACACAATTTCGTTGTTCTAAATTCATGCTCCTCTACCACAATTTTTCCATCATAGGAATTATCAATTAAGATAATAAGATTGCCAAGCTTTGTACTTATACTTATTTCTAGCATTTTTTGATTTGATTCTATAGAAGCCCTAATAGCATTATCTAACAAATTCCCAAGTATAACCATAAAATCATTGGCCAGAATATTCATGCTCTGTGGCACGTTTATAACTATAGAAAGCGAAACCCCTTGTTCCTCCAAATTTCTTAATTTTAAATTCAAAATACTATCAATCACAAAATTTCCACTGTTTGCAAATACACCTTGCTCCATGCCTGAAATCACCTGCTCTATATACTCTTTAGCTTCTAAATTCCTATCCTCTTCATACATTTTACCAAGCATAAGCAGATGATTTTTGATATCATGCTTAAGCAATTTCATAGATTCAGAAGATTGATTAATTAAATCTATCTGATTTTCGTAGGCAATATTTTGTTGTTCTATCAAATTTTTCTCATTTTGAATGATAAGTGAAAAATAAATTTTTTCATCTATCACAATCATGGTAAAGTTTACAATTAATAATATGAATCCATTGATAAAAATATTTGCAATGGTAATGTGATCACTTTCTAAGGAAGCTATAAATAAATATAAAGTACCTAATAAAACTAATGAAATTGCAAAATAATACACTTTAGGAATAGTAAAGTGCTTTTTCACTGATATAATATATCTACTTAGTA
>CAYJHO010000169.1:0-3544 GCA_964369945.1 uncultured Lachnospiraceae bacterium | reverse complement strand
AGTGATAATGTCATATAAAAAGGATTTTCATGCCCTCTTTTTATATAATCAATAGCATCTTTGGTAAAGATAGAGTCAAAGACACTCCCTTCACTAACAAAACCACCAGCTGAATATTTCATACTACCTGTTTCATCAATTCCTTCATATCCATACTCACTGGCATGTTCTTTTCCAAAGTAAGCAGTATCGTATCCTGCGGCCTTTAAACTTGCGCCTAAAGTTCCAACCCCTTCTTTACTTGGTAAAGTTCCAGCTCCAAATACATGTCCCCACATTTCTTGATTATGACAAACCCCATTGTCGTGTGGCATCAAGCCTGTAAAAATGCTTGCTCTTGCAGGACAACATAATGGGAAAGAAGAATAAGCATTGGTAAACGCAGTACTTTCCTTTGCAAATTGATCCAAGTATGGTGTTTGTATATTGTTTTTATTGTTTCCTAAGCCATCAGCAATCTTTGTTGACCATTGATCTGATATAATTAATACTACATTTGGTTTCTTTGTTGACATTTTTCCCTCCATGGGGACTTTGTCCCCTATTTTTATATTAAGTCTCTATATTCAAAATAATCAAAATCTGCATAGTTTTCACTGCAATTTCCATTCGAACTTACATACATGGCCACATAAGAACCTGTATGCCCACCCGCTAAATCAGAAGCTAAGATTCTTCCATCTACTGCCTCTCCTAAGGAAATCCAGTTAGATTCTTTTGTTTTATAGTAATAGCGATAATCTTGATCACAGCCATCCACTTTCAAGTAAATTTCACCAGTATAATCAATGATTTTTTCTACCAACACTTGATCTTGATTTCCCTCTACTCTAACTAGAAGAAGTATATAACTTCCGTTTACATTTTTTATGGCAAGACGAATATGATTTTTGTAATTCATATAATTGGTAATACCTACTTCTTCCCCCTTTGATAACTCACATTCAACCTTAGTACTAGCCGTAAACTTCCAACTAGTCTGCCTTCTTCCTAAAAAGGCAGCATTCCGATCATCCATAATATTAGCAGAATTCAACTTTAAACGTAAATAACCTTTTCTGTCACTTAAGCTATAAAAATCCTTTGTCTGCTTACGAATGGTGCTCCAAAACAATTCTAGTTCATTACCATCAAAGTGACTACAAGATTCTACATATGGTACAGGCACTTCTTCTAATTTAGGAAATGGATGTTCGAGTTCTACTCTGCCTGTTTCGGGACTTACAATAGGGCCAAAATCATCTTCCCATACCATAGGGACTAGGAAAGTCTCTCTTCCAAGATTTCGATAATAACCACCAAAGGAATGAATCAAGCCTTCATTGTAAAATCCACCTCTAGGTCTTGAACCAAGGCAGACCATATACCAATCACCATGTTGTGTTTCTACTATATCTGCATGTCCAACATTTTGAATTGGGTAAGAACGATGCAAATGTTTATGACTGAGCAAAGGATTCCTTGGATTAGATTCATAAGGGCCATAGATATGCTTACTCCTTGCCATGGTAACAGTATGCCAGTGACAAGTTCCTCCCTCTGCAATTAATAAATAGTAGTAGCCATTTCTCTTATAAATATGAGGTCCTTCAGGGAACATACCACCACATCCATCCCACAAAGAATGCTTTTCTCCTATTAAAGTAAAGGTTTCTAAATCGATTTCTTGCGTCCAAATTTCTGTATCAGCTCCATCGCTTACTCCTGGCTTTTGCCTATTAGCATGAAAATAGGCTTTCCCATCCTCATCAAAGAATAGAGAACTATCAATGCCAGGAGCATCCTCTATATAATGTACCTCTGACCAAGGTCCTGCTGGATTCTTCGCAGTTATAATGAAGTTGTAATCTAATCTAGGCCATTCATCACCTATACAAGTAGATATAATATAAAAGGTTCCATTATGCTCTCGAATCGTACAAGCCTGCACGCCTTTTGATATCTCCATATCTAACTTAAGTCCTTGTTCTTCTCTGTCAATGGCATTGCAAATTTGAGTCCAATTTACTAAATCTTTGCTATGCCATACAGGTATCGCTGGAAAATATTCAAAAGATGAGTTTACTAAGTAATAATCTTCTCCAACTCTACAGATGGACGGATCTGGATAAAATCCAGAAATAATTGGATTTTTAAATGTTTTCATATTTCACCCTACATTCTCTTTTTTATAGTTCAAATCTGCTTGCTTCAGGATTTAATTTTAATTCTCGCAATATTTTTTCTGCTCCGACTTCATTGGTGTCACCAAAGATTAGATATAATCCATCATTACCATAACGTTTTTGTAGCATTTTTGCCCGTTCTATCCAACGCTCTACTGGTCCATCATAAATAGAAATCCATAAAGATTTTCCAGCAGCTCTTACTTTATCATAAATGAATAGCCATTCATCAGAAGCTGGGTCATTTTGTCCTGCACCTGCAACAAATTGTAAAGCGTTTAGGCTTTTCATACCAAGTACACTATCTAAATGTCGTATCGCATCCTTACCATCTAAGTGATATAGAGAATTTTCTAGATAATCACATTGTCTAGATATTTCCGGAATCCCAAACTCATCAAACATATCAGGTGAAATCAAAGCAGAGTAATCACACTGTACTTTTCCGGTCTTTCCTTTTCCTATGATGTGAAAAGCTGTAAATACATTATAGTCATCAATAGGATCTTTTACCAGGTCATACATTTTATCAAAGCAAGGATAGAAAGCCTTATCAATTTTGTCTTTTAGTTGTAATACTTCTTCTGGAACATCCAGCATATCCAGGCATAGTTCTGCTGGATGACGCATAGCGGATAAAATATCAAGTCCCTCCTGAATATCTGGTATTCCAATATAATATCTTTCATCCGCTCTTTTTACAGCCTCTGTCACTAATTCTATATGTTTTTGCCACCAACCGCCTTCTTGGATAAATTCATAATGTAAGATATCTGCAAGCTCATTACAATCAATAGCATCATACCAAATCGTATCCATAGAAAACTGCGGAGCACAACCAAAATAAGTAGAAAGAGAACCAGGTCCAATATTTAAGTCTACAAAAGGAAAGCTTTGGCCATAATACTTTTTTGTTCTTAAGATTCTTTCTTCCACTTCATCACAGCGATATTCTGGACTTAAATGGAAGTCATAAGGGCTAATGTTTGCATATTTTCTTTTAAAAGATTCACTATAATCCTTATTAGTATTTGCTACAATACTTACAAGTGGAGCATCCACTTTTGTCCCTTTCCACCAAGCTTCAAATAATTGTTTTGTCTCTAAGTTTACGTTTCTCATCTTACAATATCCTCTTCATTATTCAAATAACAGAAATGGCTGCACATAGCATGACCAAGCTGTTTCATTATGTTGATTCATAACATTTAGCTTCAACTCTATCTGTTCTACGGGAACACCTTTGCTTACTAAATAACGATAATATTGTAGCGTATCATCTACATATTTTTGCCCCAAGTTGGAATCCTCTGCAATATGCCCTTCACGACCACCTACATAGATATAATATTTCATTTTCCTATTTGGTTCTTTTGCTT
>CAYJHO010000168.1:0-3588 GCA_964369945.1 uncultured Lachnospiraceae bacterium | reverse complement strand
AGTGAATTCTAAGAAAAAGGTATTTGATTTTCTGGAGGAAGAAGGCATTGATATTGAGGGGATTAGTAAAGAAGAAATTACAGAAATTCCAGAAGTATTTGATATAGAAGATGGTAGATTTTTGATTGTATTAGCATAAATAGAAGCACTCCAACTTGAGTCGGTTAGTCAAGTTGGAGTGTTTTTTAGTTGTTGTAAGGATTTAATGTTTCTAAAATACTTTCTGGTACATAGAGTTTCCCAAAGCCGCGACCAAGGGTAATCTTAGGTTTTGCTAGTCCGTGGTAGTCACTTCCTCCTGTAATAGCAAGCTTATATTTGTGAGCTAAACTGCGAAGCTGCCTTTCTTCGGATGGTGAATGGGTAGAATAGACGGCTTCGATTGCATCAAGCTTGGCTGCTGCGAGAGAAGAAACTAAGTTTTCTAATTTTTGGTTGGATAATTTATAAGTATAAGGGTGAGCCAAAGAAGCGATGCCTCCAACACTGTGAATGAAATTTATTCCATCAACGGGGCTTATTTTCTCTCTTGGGACAAAATACTTAGAATGATCGCCAAGATATTGAGAAAAGGCATCTTCGCGACTTAGGCTGTATTTGTGGTGTACTAAGTAAGAAGCATAGTGAGATCTTGTAATAACACTGTCGGGATAAAATTTTTGTAAGGATTCATAGCTAATATCAATGCCTGCAGCTCTTAAATTGGCACACATTTTAAGGTTTCGCTGTAATCTGCTCTCTGTAAATTGCTGTAAATGATCTTGAAAAGCTTGGCTTCTATGATCGATATACAAACCTAGAATATGAATGTCTTTTCCTAAATATTCCGTAGAAAGTTCAATGCCAGGAATGATTTCTGGAATATTAGGATTTCCTTGTTCTCTTAACTCTTGGGCGTAGCGAATGGATTCTTCTACACCAGCAGTAGTGTCATGGTCTGTTAGAGCAAAAGCCGCCAAATTTATCTTGGCGGCCTTGTCTACTAGCTCAAAGACACTATCACTTCCGTCGGAATAATTTGAGTGGACGTGTAAGTCGATAGCTCTTAACATATTAGTTATCCATTTCTTCTTCATCGTTAGAGTAGATGGTACGTTTCCTTGCATCTACATCACTAGCAAGATAGTCATCGTAACTAGTAATCTTATCAATTAAACTTCCGTCTGGTAAGATTTCCATAATACGATTCGCTGTTGTTTGAACAAATTGGTGATCATGGCATGAAAATAAAATAACACCAGGGAATTTAATAACACCATTGTTTAACGCAGTGATAGATTCCATGTCTAAGTGGTTGGTTGGCTCATCGAAGATAAGACAGTTTGAATTGCTAATCATCATCTTAGAAAGTAGACAACGCATCTTTTCTCCTCCAGATAATACCTTCACCTTCTTAACTCCGTCTTCACCGGCAAATAGCATACGTCCTAGGAAACCACGAACGTAAGTTACATCTTTGATTGCAGAATAGCCTGTTAGCCAATCTACAATGGTATATTCATTGTTGAATTCTTCTGTATGATCCTTAGGTAGGTAAGATTGAGAGGTAGTAACACCCCATTTAAAGCTACCAGAATCTGGTTCCATTTCTCCTGTTAGGATTTTGAAAAGTGTTGTTTTTGCTAATTCATTTCCACCAACAAAAGCTACTTTATCATCTTTTCCTACAAGGAAGCTTAAATTATCTAGTACTTTTTCTCCATTGATAGTTTTGCTTAAGTTTTCTACACTTAACACCTCATTACCGATTTCGCGTTCTGGTCTAAAATCGATGTATGGGTATTTTCTACTAGAAGGGCGCATATCGTCTAATTCGATTTTCTCTAGGGCACGCTTACGGCTAGTAGCTTGCTTTGATTTAGAAGCATTTGCAGAGAAGCGAGTGATAAAGTCTTGCAATTCTTTGATCTTTTCTTCTTTTTTCTTGTTCGCTTCTTTTAATTGTTTTACAATCAACTGGCTAGACTCATACCAGAAATCATAGTTTCCAGCGTAGAGTTGGATTTTGCCATAATCAATATCAGCAGTGTGAGTACAAACTTTATTTAAGAAATAACGGTCATGGGATACAACGATTACTGTATTCTCAAAGTTGATTAAGAATTCCTCTAACCAAGCGATAGCATCTAAATCTAAGTGGTTAGTAGGCTCATCGAGTAATAGGATATCAGGATTCCCAAATAATGCCTTAGCAAGTAAGACCTTTACTTTCTCGTTACCATTTAGGTCACTCATTTGCATGTAGTGGAACGAGGTGTCTATCCCTAGACCATTTAATAATTGAGCAGCGTTTGATTCGGATTCCCAACCATCCATTTCTGCAAATTCACCCTCTAACTCAGAGGCACGAATTCCATCTTCATCAGAAAAATCTTCTTTTGCGTAAATAGCATCTTTTTCTTTCATGATTTCATAAAGGCGTTTGTTACCCATGATAACAACATCAAGGACACTATATTCTTCGTATTTAAAGTGATCCTGTTCTAAGAAGGATAGACGCTGTCCAGGTGTTATGATGATATCACCATTACTTGTTTCTAATTTTCCAGACAATATTTTTAAAAATGTGGATTTACCAGCACCATTTGCTCCTATAAGTCCATAACAGTTACCTTCGGTAAACTTAATATTCACTTCTTCAAATAGAGCTTTTTTTCCAACACGATATGTTACATTACTTGCACTAATCATTTAGCGACTCCTTTTCTATATATTACATAATTTTATTTCTAAGTGTGTTCCAGACACACACTTTCTATTTTCGCAGATAATCAAAATATTTTCAAGTGTTTCTATAAAAGAAATTCTAAAAAAATCTCATATTTTATAAAAAAATTGTGGAATAATTCTTTGAAATATTGTAAAATAGAAAAAGCTATATTATTTTAAGAGTTTGGAGAAGAAGTGATGAATCAAAAAATATTGAGCATTGCAGTACCATGTTATAATTCGGAGGCTTATATGCGTAATTGTCTCGACACCCTTTTGTATGGTGGAGATCAAGTAGAAATTATTGTGGTAAATGATGGTTCTAAAGATGGAACAGCTCAAATAGCAGATGAATATGGAGAGAAATATCCAGATATTATTAAAGTTGTTCACCAAGTGAATGGCGGCCATGGAGAGGCTGTAAATGCTGGTCTTAGAAATTCTACAGGTACATTTTTTAAAGTAGTAGACAGTGATGACTGGGTAGAGGAAAAAGCATATAGAAAAGTACTAGATACTTTAAATGAGATGCAAAATCAAATTGAAATGATGATTTGTAACTTTGTTTATGAAAAACAAGGAGCAACCATCAAAAAAGTGATGAGATATGATATGTATTTGCCTTCTAAGAGAATTTTTCAATGGGATGAAATACATAAATTGCCATTAGGCAAATACTTACTGATGCATTCCGTAATATATAAGACAGAAGTGCTTAGAAAATGCCAATTGCAACTTCCTAAGCATACGTTTTATGTAGATAATATCTTTGTATTTGATCCATTGCCATTTGTTGAAAATATATATTATTTAAACGTAAATTTCTATCGATATTTTATCGGTAGAGAAGATCAGTCTGTAAATGAAAAAGTAATGATC
>CAYJHO010000167.1:0-3589 GCA_964369945.1 uncultured Lachnospiraceae bacterium | reverse complement strand
GAAAGTTTTTAATGAAGTGGAGAAGTGAGGCAAAGCAGATGAGTATATTTGAATTTAATCAAGAGGCTTATGAAAAACAAGAGCATGAATATTGGCAAGAAATTGGATATGATACAGGTCATAAAGCTGGAGAAAAAGCCGGACACAAAGCTGGACAAGAATTAGGAGAAGATAATATTTTAATTACTCAAATCTTACAGAAGGTGAAAAAAGGAAAAGATTTGCCTGCCATACAAGAAGAGATTGAAATTAAAGAAGAGCAAGTAAAGAAAATTTATAACTATATTCAAAAGCACCAAGAAACAGATGTGGAAAAGATACGAGAAGGAATCTTAAAGGAAGAGAAGCAACTATCATAGTCCTATCTTAAGTTAAGCCTAATGAGTCTAGCAAAAGCCAGATTTGTTAGGCTTATTACATTGTATATTATAACGAGGAGTAGATGAAAAATTATTAAAAAAGAGTTAATGGAATTGTGATTGAAACCGATAGAAATACATGTTAAACTAGGGGGAAATACATCCGTATGGAGGGAATTATGAAACACGAATCAATAGTTAATTTATATTTTTTTATTAGAAGTTCTACTTATAATGATGGAAGAGAACCACAGGAAGATTTTGATACCATAGCCAATCAAATTCGTATGCTAAAAGAATACGATTTACCAGCTACCTATGCATTAAAATATGATGCACTTATGAATCCTATGTATCAAGCTTTAGTCAAGGAAAATTTAGATGAAAATGATGATTTAGGGGTTTGGTGGGAAATCACAAAGCCCCTAGCAGAAAAAGCAGGGATCTATAGCTTTCAGCAAAAGGAAGGTTCAAATCTTCATGTAGAAGCTACCTATAGTTTGTCTTATACCAACGAAGAGCGTAGAAGGTTGCTTGATGTTTTTATGGAAGATTTTTATCAAGTGTTCCAAAAGTATCCTACAACAATTGCTTCATGGGTTATGGATATCGAAACCTATCGTTATGCTCATGAAAAATACGGCTTAGTAGGTGGTGGTATTTGTCGTGATCAAATCGGCATTGATGGCTTTACCTTATGGGGTGGCTATGCAAACGGCCTATATTATCCAAGTAAATATAACGAATATCTGCCAGCACAAACAAAAGAAACCCAGTTAGACATGCCAATAGTTCGTTTATTAGGGCCAGATCCTATTTATAATATAGAAGCTCTCGTTCGAGATGGTATATCTGGTATATTTACTCTAGAGCCTGCTTGGATTTATGGTCAAAGTGAGCACTGTGTTTCCACTTTCTTTGAAAATATGACAGAAGAAGTTCAGCTAGGTTATGCTCATGCACAAGTAGGTCAAGAAAATAGTTTCCTTTGGCCAAATGTGGCTGAAGGTTTCGAAATGCAAATACGTATGATGGCAAAGCTTCTAGAAGAGAAGAAAATCGTAATAGAAACTATTGCAGATACTTGCAAATGGTTTAAACAAAAGTATGCCTTAACTCCACCTATTAGTTTTAATGCTTCTAAGGACTTTACCAAGTCATTAGCTTTACAATGTACATGGTATACTTCAAGGTATTATAGATTAAGTATGCTACTAGAAGAAGGACAACTATGTATTCGTGATTTTTTCATTTTTGATGAAGATTTTGAATCCAAATATCTAAAGAACCTGTTTCGAGGGGATGAAAGCACGTTTGAGGCCTTACCTATTTTAGATATGGTAAAGTGGAGTAAAAACAGCAATCGGAAGGTAATTTCTTTGCTTTGGTCCGATACAAAAGAAGCAATTAAAATCAATGGTTGGAGAATTGAGACTAAGGAAGAACTAGGGGAAATGACGGTGATACTAGAAATGGAAGACGCTTCTATTAGCATTCAATTTAGAGAAGCCGGAATCAGTATGAGTTATCAAAGTTCTTTAGATATAAAAAGAGAGTTTATGTTTTCTATGGAACAAGCTCCAATTAGCACAAAGATAGAGCCATCTACCTATACTTGTCATTACCAAGGTAGAAGCTATGGATTAGAATGTAAAGAAGGAAAGATAGAAGAAGGAATGGGACAAGTTTTCTTTTCTTCCATAGATGAAAAGCTGAATTTGGATATTTTCCCATGCAAAGGAAAAGAAGAATCCTATCTATTGGATGCTACCGTTTCACATAGTGTGAAAGACTATTACCCTAATTATAGCAAGATACGCTTAATTCCACCTAAGTTTGTAGATGAATTCCAAGTAAAGTATTATGGACAAGAGCTAGACTGTATTTTGGAAAATCCAAATCATATAGGGCAAATTTATTATACAATAGATGGAGCGGAACCTACAGCAGATTCTTTTGTTTATGAGAATCCTATTAAAATCACAGCAGATATACAAATAAAAGCTTGTGTCATTGCTGAGGGAAGAAAAAACAGTGATACCGTGGTAAGAAATTATGAAAATACGCTGAAAATAAAGAAAATTGAAAGTCCTACTCCATATGATGTTAGAGAAGAATATAATAAAAAAGGCGTCCTAGGACTTGTAGATCACAAAAAGGGAAGTTTAAATCATGTGGACCGAGAATGGCTTATTACAAGAAGTGATTTAGAATTTACCATTGAATTAGAAGAAGATACCTATGTAGAGAGCTTTCAAATCGGTCTGATGCAAAATGTTAGAGTAGGAGCTTTGTATCCTGAATACATGGAACTTAGTGTTGGAGATAGTTTAGAAAACCAAACAGTGCTTGAAACCAAAAAGGTTCAAGCAGAAAGTGGATTTCCTGACTTAGAAATCAAGGAAGTAATATTTAATATTAAACAAAAAGTACGCTATATAAAGGTAAAAGCAAATCCATATAGTAATGAATATATTTTTATGGATGAAATTATGTTAAAGAAATAGCTTTACTAATCAAAGGTAATGCCTAGAATATGTATGTTTTTGTATTATTTTATTTTTATATTGAAAATTTTTCTTATATTGCATATAATATAAGTATCTAAAATGGTATTAAATTAAGTACCATATTATGTATTATAAGGAAGAGGTGATAATATGACAACAGCGACTGTAGCAACAGATTTAAAGTCTAATTTAAAATTTTATATTGACAAGGCAGTTGGTGGAGATAGCATTATAATAACCAGACCAAAGAGAAAAAATGCAGTTTTAATCAGTGAAGAAGAATATAATGAATTGCAAAGAATTAAACAGAATGCAGAATATATGTTTAAAATGAATGTATCTATCCAGCAAGCTAGAGAGGGTAAGGTGGTCATGAAATCAATGGAAGAATTAGAGAGATTGGCGAATGAGTAGACCACAATTTACAGAACAGGCATGGAATGAATATATGTATTGGTATGTACAGGACAATAAAACGCTAAAAAAGATAAATAAATTAATATCAGATATCATGAGAAGTGGGGTTCTAATAGGAGAAGGAAAGCCAGAATTATTAAAGGGTAATTTGGCAGGATATTGTTCTAGAAGAATTTATGATAAAGATAGATTAGTGTATAAAATTATTGATAAGAATATAGTAGAAATATATTCTTGTAAAGGCCATTATAGTGATAAATAAAAAGACGGATTGTTACATCCGTTTTTTTATTTATCTTTTAT
>CAYJHO010000166.1:0-3884 GCA_964369945.1 uncultured Lachnospiraceae bacterium | reverse complement strand
TATTCAAAAGCATCAAGAAACTGATGTAGAGAAAATACGAGAAGGAATGTTAAAGGAAGAGAAATAGCTTAGCTTAAAAAAGTAACACCTGATGGAAACCTAAAAAGTTCCAATCAGGTGTTTTTTGATTTAATTAGGGAATAGGAAATATTGCAAAACAATTGCGGTCATATGTACATAATGGTAAAATAATAATATTCAACGGTAATCAATATCTTGAAAAATGAAGGAACAATAAAGGTAAAATATACGTCAAACTAGGGGGAGAAAGGGTGAAAATGAGAAAGTATAAAATTGTACTATTTACTTTGGGAAATGTAAAAGACTTAGGCACCTCTTGTAAGGCAAGTTTATATTCCGAGGTAGAAATTGCAGCATTGAGTAAGAGATCCCAAGAATTCTATGATTGTTTAGCTTTGAACTTTGAAATTGTTGCCTGGGGGTGCGGTAGGCATCCAAAGAAAACATTAGATAAAAAGAATAGCTTAGAATATTTGGATAAAATATCAGAATTTTATTACCATTTAGAAGCAGAGGGTATCGAATATGACCTTGTAATTCAAATGGGATGCCATCCACATTATATACATAGTAAACCATACTTTATTTATACAGATAGTGGACTATCTCCTCAAATTGACTTAAGCGAACTAGATCAAGAACGTTTCCCTAAAACATGGGTGGGAGCCAATATTGATACAGATATTTACAAAGATATATTTGCAAAAGCAACAGCAGTATTTACCATGAGTCCTTTAACAAGTTTTTGCTTAAGTAAAGTGAACGGGGTGGAAGAAAGTAAAATCGTTTGTGTAGGAGCTGAGGCAGTAAAAGAAATGAAGGAATATGAGTCACCATTCCAAGGAGAAAAGATTAATGTGTTATGGGTTGGGAGTGATATAGAGAACAAAAATCCTCAATTAGTGATAGAAGCTGTTTGCCGTTTAAAAGAAAGATTTTCTGATTTAGAACTTGTATTGTTGGGAATACAACCAGATCATCTAGGAAGGCAGCCAGAATACATACACATTTATCCTTTTACAGATGACTTAAAGTTTTTAGAACAACAATATGCCAAAGCGGATATCTTTGTCCTACCTTCTTATCGAGAGGCTTTTGGTTTGGTGTATATTGAAGCAATGGCACATAATACAGTGGTGTTAGTAAGTAGTAGGAGCGGTTTTGCTAGTGTAGTAGAACAAGAAAGAATCGGCAAGGTAATTGCACCAGATGCGTTACATGATTTAATAGAAATGATGACAGAAATCATAGAACAAAAAGAAGAGGCAATAGAAATTGCGAATAGAGGGTATCAATATGTAGCCCTTAATTGTACACAAGCAATACTAAGTAGTCGTATAGCAGAAGTTATTCTTGATAAAATGGAGGAAAACTCGTGAAACATACAAAAAGATTAAGTTACTTAGAAGAAGCAACAGAATGGAACGAATGTCTACCACTAGGAAATGGATTCCTTGGAATTATGATGGGAGGATCTACCGATATTGAGGAATTGTATTTAAATGAAGATAGTTTTTGGTATGGAGGATTTCGCGATAGAAATAATAAAGATGCATGGAAGTATTTGCCAAAGATTCGAGAGATGATTTTTCATGAGAAACTAGATCAAGCAAAGAGCCTTGCACTAAAAGCACTAGCAGGAGTTCCTGAAAGTCAAAGGCATTATTTACCTGCAGGGAAATTGCGATTTTACTTTGGGCATAAAAAGGTAAGTAATTATCATAGAAGTTTAGATCTATCTACTGCAACAGCAAAGGTAACTTATCGATATGAAGGGGTAGACTATACAAGAACATGTTTTACCAGCTACCCTGCCAATGTGATGGTACTACGAATAGAAGCAAGTAAGAAAGAAAGCTTACATTTTGAATTAGATTTTGGATGCGAGCGATATGTAGATCGGATAGAGAGTAAGGAGGGGGATTCCTTGCTTCGTTTTTCTTATGCAGGGGGAGAATCAGCAGTGACTCTTTCAAATTTGGTGAAGGTAGTTTCCGATGGTGAAGTTACTGCCATTGGGGCTAGTGTCGTAGTAGAAAAAGCAAGCAAAGCTGAAATTTATCTTTCTATGGCAACCACATATCGCTATGAAAATCCTGCAGAGTATTGTGAAAAACAAGTGGATCTTGCCAGCAAAAAAGGCTATGAATCTCTATATCAAGAACATCTTTTGGATTATCAAAGTTTGTTTCAAAGGATGGATTTGGATTTGTGCCAAGATACGTTCCTAGACGATACCAAGGAGTTATTGAAAGCTGCTTCCACTGCATCCTTAAAGCAATTGGCAGAAACCTATTTCCACTATGGAAGGTACTTACTAATTTCTAGTAGTAGAGAAGGTTCTTTACCTGCTAACTTACAAGGAATCTGGAATAAAGATTATTTACCTTCTTGGGATAGCAAATACACCATTAACATTAATACAGAAATGAACTATTGGCCAGCAGAACTATTAAATCTATCCAAGTGCCATAGTCCACTTTTTGAACAGATTAAAAAAATGGAGCCGAACGGAAGGCATACAGCCACTACCATGTATGGGGCCAAAGGCTTTTGTGCCCATCATAATACAGATATTTGGGGGGATACAGCACCACAAGACCGTGTGGATTGTTCTACCTTTTGGCCACTCGGTGCTGCATGGCTGTGTACCCACTTAGTAGAGCATTATCGCTACACCTTAGACTTAGGATTTGCAAAAGACTATTACTATTTATTAAAAGGAGCTTGCGAGTTTATCTTGGACTTTCAAGTGCTTCACAACGGGCAATATATTACCAGCCCATCCACTTCACCAGAAAATTTATATATAGCACCAAATGGACAAGTATCAGCTTTTAGTTATGCTTGTACTATGGATACACAAATTATCCATTATTTGTTCCAAGGGACCATAGAAATCATTGAGGTGCTAGGAGAAGATTCCGGGTTTGCAGATAGCCTAAGAGAGCGTCTAAAAAATATGCCAAGTCCAGTACCTATTGCAGCAGATGGTAGGATTATGGAATGGATTCAAGATTATCCAGAATATGAAAAAGGACATCGCCATATTTCTCATTTATATGGGCTTTATCCAGCCAATTTGTTTGGGAATCATCCAACTAATTTAATAGCAGCAAAACGAACCCTAGAAGATAGGCTTTCCTGTGGTGGTGGACATACAGGATGGAGTATGGCTTGGATTATCAATATGTGGGCTAGACTTCAGGAAAGGGAGGCAGTGGAGGATTGTTTACTAAAGCTATTCCAAAACTCAACATATTCGAATCTTTTGGATAAACATCCACCATTCCAAATCGATGGAAACTTTGGTGCTATAGCCGGTATAGGGGAATGCCTAGTTCAAAGTCACAATGACTATATTGAGCTTCTTCCTTGTTTACCTAAGCCTTGGACGCAAGGAGCTGTTTCTGGAATTTGTGTTCGAGGAGGATATGAACTTTCTTTTTCATGGAAAGAAGGAGAGATAGAACATCTAGAATGGAAATCTAGAGCAGGAGCGAAAAAGTGTCCTATTATTAAGTACAGAGGCAAAATTTTGGATCCAGTGCCTCGTGAGTGATGGCTATGATATGAACTCTCGGAATCTTCATAAGGATTCAAAAGTTCAGCTGAAAATACGTTCAAAAGGTATGATATAAGCTACTAGATAAAATGCAAACCACGCAAAATGATAAAGACAACGATTTACAATGCAAATTTTACTTTGCATGCAAATTTGCATTGCAAAACTGTTCCTAAAGATTCAATTTTTGCTTGAACAAGTGGGGGACAGAGTCCACCAAGGAAAATCTAGAGCCCTAAATTCAAGGGCTCTAGATTCCGAGGTGTGCCCAGCATGGGCACAATCTAACGGGTTGAAG
>CAYJHO010000165.1:0-3894 GCA_964369945.1 uncultured Lachnospiraceae bacterium | reverse complement strand
TACAATATTTAGATCTGTATATGTATTTTGATAGTGAAGGAATTATGGTAGAGGCTTCTAAGGAAATAAAAGCTGGAATACCACAAATTTTAGGTTTAGAAATGTCATCTATTATTTTGGACGAAGTATTACCAGTAGCAGATGATAGTGTGTTCAGCTTGATTTTGGATTTAACAAACTTGTTGGACAAGTATGAAATTGCCATTGATAAGATATATTTTGATCAGAATCAAAATATGACGTTATACATAGATGGAGTAGAAGTAGCTTTAGGAGATAGGTCGTATTTGACAGAAAAAATTATGAGGGTGAGGGATTTATATGATCAACTACAAGGTTTGACAGGAACGTTGCATCTAGAGAACTATTCGGGGAATTCGGATATCGTATCTTTTACACAAGATGAGTAATAAATTAGAAAAAAATAAAAAAAATAAAAAAATATGTTGATAAATGTTAAAAATAATTATAGAATAGAAAAGAATATAGTGTGATAGGAGGGTGAACCTTTGCTGGAATTAATATCAAATGAAGTAACTTCTGGTGCTCGCATCATCGTTGTAGGTGTAGGTGGGGCTGGAAATAATGCAGTGAATAGAATGGTTGAAGATGAGGTTTGTGGAGTTGAGTTTGTCGCAGTTAATACAGATAGACAAGCATTACAATTATGTAAAGCGCCACAATTATTACAAATAGGTGAAAAACTTACGAAAGGTTTAGGCGCAGGTGCTAAGCCAGAAGTAGGGGAAAAAGCAGCAGAAGAGAGTCTAGAAGATATCAGAGAAGCTCTTGAAGGTGCAGAAATGGTATTTGTAACTTGTGGAATGGGTGGAGGTACTGGAACAGGTGCAGCACCAGTAGTAGCGAAAGTAGCAAAAGAAATGGGGATTTTAACAGTAGGAGTTGTAACAAAGCCATTCCGCTTTGAAGCAAAGACTCGTATGACGAATGCCCTTCAAGGAATCGATAAATTAAGTGCAAATGTAGATACCTTGATTATTATTCCAAACGATAAATTATTAGAAATCGTAGATAGAAGAACTACCATGCCAGAAGCTTTGAAAAAAGCGGATGAAGTACTACAACAAGGGGTACAAGGTATTACAGATTTAATTAATAAACCGGCTATTATTAACCTTGACTTTGCTGATGTTCAAACGGTAATGAAGGAAAAAGGAATGGCTCATATTGGAATCGGTGCAGCAAGCGGAGAATCTAAAGCAATTGATGCGGTAAAGATGGCAGTAGACAGTCCATTACTTGAAACTACAATTAATGGTGCATCGGATTTGATTATCAATGTATCAGGAGATATTACATTAGCAGATGCAGCAGAAGCAGCAGATTATGTACAAAATATCTGTGGTGAGAATGTAAATATCATTTTTGGTGCTATGTATGATGAGTTAAATGCAGATAGTTGCTCGGTTACAGTTATTGCAACAGGAATCGGACATCCAAGTATTAAGGCTCCTATGTTTTCCTTTGATAAAACACCAATGCCAGCAACACAAACACCAAGCTTTGCTCCTAACACAGAAGCAAGCCCTAGTCCACAAGTAACACCTGTGGCACCAAGAACCACAGATTTTAAATCTAGCGTGGAAGAGAGAACTTTGAGTATTCCAAGCTTTTTACAAAGAGATTAATACATAATGATGAAAGTAGAATTCCATTTGGGGTTCTACTTTTTTTGACATAAAAAGAGAAAGTACAGTGACTAAATGTGACAAAGAAAAAGTGGTAGATATGATATGATGGTGCAAAAGGAGTAGAAAGCATTGAAAATATTAATTTACTATGATGTACTATTTATCTTGAATGTATCTATGAATTTATGGGTGCTATCCTTAGCCATTAAACGCATGGACTTTGTGATTACAAAAAAACGCATGTTAGCTGTAGCTATCTTCTCAAGCTTGTTCTATTTTGTAGGAATTCTATTTATTTCTAACTATTTAGTTCACATAATTTTAAATCAGTTGCTGACCTATCTCCTAGTTATCTTTTTTTTGCTACAAAGGCGGTATCGAAGACACGGATTTTATTTCCTACTACACTGTATTAAATATGCCTTGATCATTGCAGGATTGATACTTCTTATCTTTCGCTTTGTTGGCGCAGGAAATGTACAGTGTCTATCGGTATCTAGTATCTTACTTCTTGGATTTTTCTTGTATAAAAGCTTGGCATGGTGCATAAGATTTTATAAGAGAAGGGAAGGGATTCGGATTTATCCTGTAAGTTTAAAGGGAGTGGAAGAAGAAATTAATATAATGGCCTTATACGATACAGGAAATAGTCTGACTGACCCTATTAGTCAGAAACCAGTTTGTATTGTAGAAGAAGATGTATTAGCTAAGATAACATTAGAAAACCCGCTGTATATGAGAGCGATTCCATACCGCAGTGTGGGACAATCTAGAGGGATGTTATATGGGGTAGAACTATCAGAATTATGTATCTATTTACCAGATCGGACAATTATTAGAAGGAATGTGATTTGTGCAAGTATAAATCAGTCAATCAGTTCTAGCAAGCAGTATCGAATGATTTTGCACCCACAATTATTAGTAGAATAGAGGAGAGCGAAGGGGAATGAGTGAGTGGAGTAAGAAAATAAAACAGTATTTTTACGTAGTAATTCGAGCAGATAAGGATTGTATTTTTAAGGATATTCATTATATTGGAGGGACTGAAGTATTACCACCTCCCTTGGATGGGAAAAGGGAAGGAGAATTGTTAGATCAACTATGCAATGAGAAGAGTGAAGAAGCGAAGAATATTTTGATTGAGCATAATTTACGTTTAGTAGTTTATATTGCTAAACGATTTGACAATACTGGAATAGGGGTAGAAGATTTAGTGTCTATAGGTACCATAGGCTTAATAAAGGCAATCAATACCTATCGTACAGATAAGAATATTAAATTAGCAACCTATGCCTCTAGATGTATTGAAAATGAAATATTAATGCATTTAAGAAAGACAAACAAAAACAAGTTAGAAGTAAGTATAGATGAACCATTAAATACAGACTTTGATGGGAATGAATTATTGCTGAGTGACATTCTAGGGACTGAGGAGGATATCATCTATAAAAATCTGGAAAACCAAGCAGAGAGAAGTTTGCTTAGAGAGTCTATTGATAAATTAAATGTTAGAGAAAAAACGATTGTATGTCTACGTTTTGGAATCCGTGTGGAGGGCGTAAAAACTCCTAAAAGTGTTTGTATAGAGTATGGAAAAGAGATGACTCAAAAAGAGGTTGCTTGTTTGCTTGGAATATCACAATCTTACATATCTAGGTTAGAAAAGAAAATTATGAAACAATTACGAAGAGAAATGTCAAAGGAAGTATAATCTTAAAACTTACTTGTAAAATGTCTAACTTTCTTGTAAAATAATAATATAGAGACAGATGAGAAAGGAAGTGGGTTGCATGGCAAATGTTTTATGGAAAGATAGAAAGAGACCTTTTTTAGGTTTACCTCTTTCATTTACAAAATATACGATTACAGAAGAAAAGCTGATTATAAATACTGGTTTTTTTAGAATTAACGAAGAGGAAATACGCCTTTATCGTATTTTGGATGCGAGTATGAATCAAAGTTTATTAGATAGAATGTTTCGAGTAGGGAATGTGGCAGTAGAATCAAGTGATAGATCAAGTGGAAATATTACCATACGATTAGTCAAAGATCCAAGGAAAGTGAAGGATTTGATTTCGAATATTGTAGAGGAAGAGAGAAGTAAAAAGCGCGTTTCAGTACGTGAATTTATGACAGATGAGGATGGTCTCGAAGGAGATATGGACATTTAAAATTCGGCTTAGGGGATGCTTCTCCTAAGCTTTTTATATTTATTTCTATGAAAGGAGGCTAAGCTTGTGAG
>CAYJHO010000164.1:3573-3901 GCA_964369945.1 uncultured Lachnospiraceae bacterium | reverse complement strand
TTATGAAGTAGAAATTTACCACGGAAAAACTAAAAAGTTCGAAATTTGTGGTAAAATGAAGTTTCAAAGGACTTGATGATTGCTGAAAAATAAACTTTTGGTGGATCACTAGGTGTTTGCTGAAAAAGAGCATTTTGAATCTACGACAAGGGAAACCTTATCATAAGCCCAAAATGCTCTTCTTCAAAATTTAATGTTATTATGGATTTGCCAAAACTGGTATCCATTCATTATTTTATTCGTTATATACAATTTAGTAAGCGCCTTTTGAATAAGTCACTTCATAACTATGAGTATAAACCTCAAATACAATTCCAAATGGATCTTC
>CAYJHO010000164.1:0-3563 GCA_964369945.1 uncultured Lachnospiraceae bacterium | reverse complement strand
CCACATAACACATTTTATATGGCTTTTCATTTGGATAATATTCTTTAATTGGCATACGTTGTTTTCCGCCATGTGCCACTATTTTTTCTACCATTCCCTCGATATCTGGATCTTGGATAGAAAAATGGAAAAGTCCTGTGTTTTTAAACTCAAATGCTTGCCTTTGTTGATCGTTATCTACAAACTCAAATAACTCGATTCCTATCGCATTCGAAGTAACCATATGGGCAATTTTAAAATCTCCATGACCTTTGCCAAATACTTCCTCGCACATAATTCCGATTGCTGAAGTATTCTCTTCTTTTATGGTAGATGGTTCCATTACGATATACCACCCCATGACCTCACTATAAAACTTTACTGCCTGTTCTAGATTAGGTACAGACAAACCTATATGAGAAAATGCTCTTGGATAATTCATTTTCGTTACCGCCTTTCGCTTATTGTATCTCCATCATAGCGAAATACAACAACAATGACAATAACGTACTTTTTTGTACCTATTCATCTTCTAGTTTGATTTCATTTTGGCTAGCATACTCCTTTGAAAAATCGCAAAACCCATCCACTAAAGGAATAAGCCCTTTATACTGTGAGGATAGTGAATACACTACATTTAGCGGCTTTTCTGATACTACAGTTCTAATGAGTATTTTACTTTGTTCAAGCTCTTTGAGCTGTGTAACAAGCATTTTGTGTGTGATATCTGGAATTCCTTTTTGCAATAAAGAAAATCGATTATCGCCATGAAGAATATGCCACAATATTCTCAGTTTCCATTTGCCACCTAATAAATCCATCGATAATAATAATGCGCAGGTATATTGATTTTTTATTTTCATAGTATCCTCCATACCCACGCGCTTTTTATGTGGGCTCTTTTATTAAATTATATTTTTTCCAAAATATCAAGTACTTCTGCTATATTTTTCTTTCCAAAGTAAACCTGCTCATCATTAACAATCATACAAGGAACGCTCATAATATTGTGCTTTGTCTTTAATTCTTCATAATGTGGCAAATCATAAATATCAAGTGTTATATGATTATTTAGTAAAGCAATTCTTTCTACTGCCATCACTAATTCTGGACAGTTTGTACAAGACAGGGTCACTGCTAAATCTATTTGAATCGTTTTATTTATCGCTTTTATTCTCTCTACTTCTTCTTCGCTAATTTTTTGCCCAGGACCTGCAGCATTATAAAGACCGATTACAAAAGAATTAAACTCATGACCACCTGGTACCCCATGAAAAGAAACATGCAAACTTTCTTCCTTTTCATTGCAGATTGTAATCGTAGGCAATGCTTTTGCCTCTAGTGCATCATCCTTTTTACAAATTACATGTTCGCTCAATGGTGAGAATTCGCTAATAAATCCTTCTACCTCCTTTGAAATATCCCTATCGTCAAGTTTATACTTTAGTATAAGATCCTTTTCAAAACGAGCAAAAACAGGAGCTAACTGCTCTTTTATTTCTCCTGAAATAAAGGAATTGTCATCATCACTCTCCTTAACCTCTACTGTTCTTTCCACTTTCTTCTCTATATGATATTCTCTTTTCTTAATGGATAAGCGATCATATTCGGCTGCGATATATTTTTCCAGAGAAGTTGCTGCTGTAGCACCATCCGATACTGCAGTTACCACCTGCCGTAAATTTTTGATACAGATATCACCAGCTGCATATACTCCATCCATAGTTGTCTTTTTGTTTTCATCTGTGATGATATAATTTCCTTCATTAAGGGCTACCAAATCGGCAAAATTCTTACTTGCTGGTGCATATCCCGCAAAGACAAACACTCCAATTCCATCTTCCGAATTAATGACTACTTCTTCACCCTTTATCTCAAGAATAATATCCTTTACAAACTTATCTCCCTTGACTTCTTTTACACCAGAATGATAGAACAATTCGATTTTTTCATGAGCTTTTACTTCTTCTACTACAGAGCCAGTACAAGTAAAATCATCGCCAATAATTATCATATAAATCTTTCTAGCAAACCTTGTCAAAAACAAGCTTTCTTCACAAGCAGCAAACCCACTTCCTACAACATATATGTCTTTTCCTGTAAAAAACTCCCCATCACAGGTAGCACAATATGCCACTCCTCTGCCTTTAAATTCATCTTCACCTTTAAATCCAACCATCCTTGGCGATGCACCGCTTGCAATCACCACACCTAATGTATGGAAAACACCCTTATCCGTTTCTACGGTAAAGTAATTTTCTAATTTTGTAACACGTTTCACATCACTTAGTAGAAATTCTGCACCAAAAGAATCTGCTTGCTTTTGCATTTCTTTTGTTAGCTTTTCTCCACTTGTATGATACACGCCTGGATAGTTTACTACTTCAGCGGTAATCGTTATTTGCCCACCGAATTTATTTTTTTCTAATACAAGTGTTTTATATTTTGCACGCGCCATATAAATTGCAGAGGAGAGCCCTGCAGGCCCCCCTCCAATGATTATAGCATCGTAAAAATCATTTGGAATATTTGATAAAGTACTCATTATAACATCCCCACTAAATCAAGACTTGGCTTCAATGTCTTCGCTCCTGGCTTCCATTTTGCTGGGCAAACTTCATCACCATGTTCTGCAACAAATTGAAGTGCTTGAACTCTTCTAAATAATTCATCTGCATTTCTTCCTACATTTCCTGCTAACACTTCGTATGCTACAATTTTTCCTTCTGGATTTACTACAAAAGTTCCTCTTTCAGCAAGTCCAACTTCTTCAATCATAACATCAAAATCTCGTGCTAATGCTGCGGTAGGATCTGCAAGCATTGGATAGGTGATTTTCTTAATCGTATCCGATGCATCATGCCAAGCCTTATGCACAAAATGGGTGTCGCATGATACCGAATAAATCTCACAATTTACTGCTTTAAACTCTTCATACTTATTTGCTAAATCCTCTAACTCTGTTGGGCACACAAAAGTAAAGTCAGCTGGGTAGAAAAAGAATACACTCCATTTCCCCAAAATATCCTTTTTTGTAATCTCTTTAAACGAATTTTCTACATATGCTTGTACCTTAAACTCTGTTACTTCTTTTCCTATCATTGACATAATATTTCCTCTTTTCTTTCTTAATTTAATAATTTACCAAACTCAAAACACGCTTCTTGTGCCTCATCATCTGGAGCATTTTCAACCGTTAGAACATCCATTATGACATGGATTCCATCTGCTGCAATCTTCTCTTTAAACATTTCCATGTATTCTCCACCGCCCCAACCATATGAGCCAAACAATGCTACTTTTTTTGACTTCAAATCGTCTTTTATCGTTTCAAACATTGGAATAAATTCTGCTTCATCTAGTTCTTCACTTCCACATGCTGGACAGCCCAATACTACAATATCAAATGTGTTTGTAGTAGAAGTATCAAATTCAGCACAAGTAGATAAATAAACATCATGTTGGGCAGCTTTTGCGCCTTCTGCTATTTTATTTGCCATCACTTCCGTATTACCAGTTACTGTAACATAGACCACTGCTATTTTACTCATGAAAACACCTCATTTCTTCATTAATAAAGTTAG
>CAYJHO010000163.1:0-3908 GCA_964369945.1 uncultured Lachnospiraceae bacterium | reverse complement strand
AAAGATAAGAATGTTAAGATGTTAAAGCAGATAGCAACACTACTTATTCTATTACTAGTACTAAGCAATGGAATTCAAATGATACTAATGTCTAGCTTGCAAGCAAAAGTAGGTAGTAGTAGAGAAATGTTTTCACTGCCATTTCAAATTACAGCTAGATATTTGCAATTTCATCATGAAAATATTACAGTAGAAGAAGAAGCAATCATAGAAGCCCTATTAGGGGATATAGACGAGGTAAGACTTGCTTATGACCCTGATATTGCAGATCCAGTCAAAAATTTATATCTTGATGGGGAAGTATCCACAAAAGAGCAGTTAGATTATATCATATTGTGGATAAAACAGTTTTTTCAAGATCCTTTAGTGTATGTGGAAGGCTTTTTAGCACATAGTTATGGCTGGTTTGACTTAGCAAGAACAAATAGCGTAAGATATGAAGTTGATAGTTATCAATATAATTCTCAGGGAATATTTGCATTGAGCTCTACTGTTACTTTATTTATGTATCGCTTTTTAGCAGAATTTCCATTGACAGGATTTCTAGATAGCCCAGCATTATACACTTGGCTATTAATTATATTAGCATATTATAGAAGGAAAAGAGGATTGGATATCAGAATCTTTATGCCACAATATGTAGCAATATTGATTTGTATTTTATCTCCATGCTTCTTTTTGCATCCAAGATATGCGTTTCCTATTATGTTTTTAGTTCCGTTATTTTATGTATTAAGCCTGAGCGAAGAAAGAGAGAAATTAGGATATGAATCATAGTATTTCCATCAAACAATCAAATCAAGCAAAGGGAGTGGCAATATTATTGCTGCTCTTTTATCATGCGTTTGAACATGAAGAAATGATAATGAAATTAGCAGTTAATCATGATCCTATTCCAAAAGATATCTTTTTGCTACTTTCTTCCTTTGGGAATATTTGTGTATCTATGTTTATTGCCATCACGGTATATGGAATCGTACAAACAATAGATTTTAATATGGGATTAAAGAGAGCTATGGATCAGGCGGGGAAGAGATTTGTTAAATTATGCCTTGGTTTTTTCACATTATACCTATCTATTATTATTATCTTTTTTTCTTATTTTGATTTATCACTAGTATATGGAAGTGGATTTCAATCCATTCCCTTTTTTTTAGCAGATGCTTTTGGTCTGTCAGCATTGTTAGATTTACCAATGCTAAATCCTACTTGGTGGTATATGGAAATTGCAATCTTACTAATAGCTCTAGTCCCTTTAGTAGTATTTGCTTATGAGAAGTTAGGAAAGGGAATTCTTTTGTTAGCATTGGTAGTTCCTTCTGTCTTTACCTTAGGAACAGATTTAGAGCCTTATATATTTGTTCTTGCAGTAAGTATATGGGTCGCTAGAGAAAAAGTGATAGAAAAGATGATAGAGTATCAAAAATGGAAGAGCTTAAGATTATTTGTATTTCCATTTTTGATCATAGCTGTTATTTTAGTAAGGCAGAATTTTATGATACAAAGCCATTTTCTTCCTTATGTAGATGCAGTAGTTGCATGGCTTTTAGTTTATATATGCATAGAAATATCGGCTAGAATTAAGATACTAGGTACCATGCTTTCCTTTATAGGAAAATATAGTATGAATATCTTTTTGATGCATACGTTTATTTATATGCTTCTATTCCAGCCGACATTATATCAATTACATTATGCTATTTTAATTTATCTTGTACTATTAGTGATTTGCTTACTCTATTCTATTGTATTAGAATTTGTAAAAGCTAAATTAATTTGGTTGTCCACTTGCTACAGTCCCAAACGTCAGTAGCTAGTCCTTCATAGAAATCAGGTTCATGGCAAACCATTAAGATACTTCCTTTGTAAGCTTTTAAAGCTCGTTTTAGTTCTTCTTTTGCATCTACATCCAAATGGTTGGTAGGCTCATCAAGAAGTAAAATGTTAGTTTCTCTATTTAGAAGTTTACAAAGGCGTACTTTTGCTTGTTCTCCTCCAGATAAAACTCTACATAAACTTTCTATATGCTTGGTAGTAAGTCCGCATTTAGCCAAAGCAGAACGCACTTCATATTGACTATATCCAGGAAACTCTTTCCAAATTTCTTCAATACAAGTAGTAGTAATATTTTGTGGCATTTCTTGTTCAAAATATCCAATATGCAAATAATCCCCTTGCTCTACAGAACCTGAAAGTGGTTTGATTAAACCTAAGATACTTTTTAATAAAGTAGTTTTACCAATACCATTAGCACCTGTTAATACTATCTTTTGTCCACGTTCCATTTCAAGGTTGAGTGGAGAACTAAGAGCCTCATCATAACCAATTACCATATCTTTTGTAGTAAAGATATATCTTCCTGGTGTTCTAGCTTCTTTAAAGTGAAACTCTGGTTTCGGTTTTTCGGAAGCTAATTCAATCATATCCATCTTGTCTAATTTCTTTTGTCTAGACATAGCCATATTTCTAGTAGAAACTCTTGCCTTATTTCTAGCAACAAAGTCTTTTAAGTCTGCAATTTCTTTTTGTTGTTTATGAAAGGCTGCTTCTAATTGAGATTTTTTCATAGCATAGACTTCTTGGAACTTATCATAATCACCTACGTAACGACTTAATTCTCTATTATCCATATGATAAATTAAGTTGATTACACTATTTAAGAAAGGAATATCATGTGAAATTAGGATAAAGGCATTTTCATAGTCATTTAAATAGCGTTTTAACCATTCAATATGTTCCACATCGAGGTAGTTAGTAGGCTCATCTAAAAGTAAAATATCAGGTTTTTCTAATAATAACTTTCCTAATAATACCTTGGTACGCTGTCCGCCTGATAATTCTGTTACAACCTTATCTAATCCAATATCACTAAGTCCTAGGGCACGTCCAATTTCTTCTACTTTAGAATCAATAAGATAAAAATCATGTACTGTTAATAAATCTTGAATAGTTCCTAGTTCTTCCATATAATTATTCAATTCTTCTTCAGTACAATCGCCCATTTTATCACAAATATTATTCATTTGTACTTCGAGTTCAAATAAAAAGTCAAAAGCAGAAGAAAGTACAGTACGAATGGTCATTCCTTCAGAAAGGGAAGTATGTTGATCTAGATATCCAACACGTACATTCTTCGCCCATTCTACGGTACCTTCGTCTGGTTGTAGTTTCCCTGTAATAATATTCATAAAAGAAGATTTACCTTCTCCGTTGGCTCCAATCAGCCCAATATGTTCTCCTTTTAATAGTCGAAAGGAAACATCATTAAAAATAGCTCGATCACCAAAACCATGGGTTAGGTGTTCCACATTTAATATACTCATAGATTACCTCGTTTTACTCGTTTTCGGCTATATTGTATCATAGCTAAGACTGTATTACAAGGAAAGCCACAAGAAATATTAATATAAGAACTATTATAAGTCCCTTGTTAAGCAATAGATGAAATAGAATAGCAAGGTTGTTAAAAACAAGGGGGAATTTTATAATGAAAGCTACAGAAGCAGTATCCGATCGGATACGTGGATTGTGCTACCAAAATGATATTACGGTATATCAATTATCCTTTCTGTCAGGGATGAGTCAGTCTACCATTAAAAGTATAATAAATGGTAAGAGCCAGAATCCAGGAATTGTAACAATAAAGAAAATATGTGATGGTTTAGACATAGGAATGACAGAATTTTTTATGGATGAATTATTTATAAATTTGGAGTGGGAGATAGAGTAGGATATCTCTTTTTTATTTGCATCAAACAGTAAATTTCACTATATTTTAAAATTTTACATTTTAATATGTGACAAACACCCCTTAAAAAACATATATAAGTAAAGGCATCAATTTCAATTAGAGCATAAATTGAAATTGATGCCTTGAAAATTTTATGTTAAAATAGGAGGAAAGAAGA
>CAYJHO010000162.1:0-4005 GCA_964369945.1 uncultured Lachnospiraceae bacterium | reverse complement strand
ATTTAGAGAGCCGATTTGCTATTGAATCGAACTATCGTCCATATAAATTTACTGAAGAATTTGATAATACTGAATTTGAAATTATTCTGATATCAATGGATGCTGAGTATAAATATGGATTTGAATACAATAGCAAAGAAATAGTTTCTGAATGGTTATATAAGAAAAACTTAAAAACAAATAGAACATCCACAATTTTAGAACGATTAAGGAATCAAATTACTTTTGGTTCAAGCGTAAAATCTTCTTGTGAAGCGTACAAGGAGCAAATACCTAATGAAACATTAGCGTTATCATTTTTTAACAAGTTGAGACTGAAAACAACTATATTTAGAGAAGTGTATGATTCTATCTTAGAAACCATAGTTATTTCATCAGATACCTATGAAACACGTTTTTTTATTACCGATTTTTTGAAAGATATGATTGATAATAATAAGCAAGATCTTATCTCATTTTTGTCTACGATTGATACGGGAATCAAAGATATATCCTATAAAATAAGGGATGATTCTATAGAGTTTTTTTCACATCACAAAGGCGAGAATTCTATGACATATTCATTAGATTTATTTCAAGAATCGCAGGGAACACTAAAAAGTCTTGCAATCTATATAAATGCTAACATTGCAATTAGCAGCAATCGCTCCTTATTTGTGGATGAATTAAATGCAAAGCTGCACCCATTACTTTTAAAGTATATTATAGATCTTTTTAACAGTTCAGCTAACCAGAAAGCACAATTGCTTTATACCACACATGATACAACTCTATTAGATAAAAAATTTTTTAGAAGAGATCAAATATGGTTTGTGGAAAAAAATCTATATGGTCATTCAAAACTCATAGCCCTTTCAGATTTTAAAATAAGAGCGGACGCTTCTTTTGAAAAAGATTATCTAAGTGGAGTTTATGGAGCAATCCCTTTTATGCATGATTTACAACTTGAAAGTAGGTGATGGTATGGGGTCAGATGATATTTTCAAAAAACGAAAAGAAGCACGTTCAGCAAGAAAGCATGATATTTTAAAACCTAGACCCAATTCTTATCTTATTGTAACGGAAGGAGCACAAACAGAACCACTTTATTTTAAAGGTTTAATCGACTTAATTAAAGAGAATCAGGGAGGAGTGTTAGATGTAGTTTCACCACCGTATTTTGATATACGTGGCGAAGGACGCTCTACTGTAAGTTTGATAAGAAAAACAGATGAGCTAGTTAATAAATCGAAATTTATTTTTCAGAATATTTGGGTTGTATTTGATAAAGATGATTTTTCCGATTTTGATGAAGCTATTCATTTGGCAACAGAAAAAGGGTATCATACTGCTTGGACAAATCAGAGTTTCGAATACTGGCTATATTTGCACTTTCATTATAATGACTCGGCCTTACATAGGAAGGATTGGTGCGAGAAATTGGATGAGGTATTTAAAAAATTAAATGTTCCTAATGGAAAATACGAAAAAAATATTTCAAATATTTATTCTATTGTCAATGAATTTGGTAGTGTGCATACAGCGATTAGTAATGCAAAGCGAAGAATGAGCAATTACATAGAAAGCGCTGAAAATCCTTCTGACTATGATCCAGGAACGACTGTTTATCTTCTGGTTTCTGAATTAATAAAATACTTATAAAATGAGGGCTGTCGGAAAATAGGATAAATTAACCTATTGACCGCAGCCCTTTTGTATTACATATTAAATCATAAAGGTAACAGTACCAAAACCATTATCTTTTAAAGCTTCAAAGCTTTCTTTAGCATCTGCAGTCTTTACTAAATCTAGACGATAGCAAAATTCTGAGAATCCAGATAAGTCGATTTTGAAGTTTGTTTCCCAGATGTTATTCATAATCCAAGAATATACATCACGTTTGTTGTTTTCTTCTTTGTTATCACAAAGTTGGATAGGATGGTGCTTTAATTCACCTGTATAAATAAGTGGAGCATCTAAAGTTTGGATCGCAATAGAGTGTTCTTTTCCTTGATATACTACACCGTTGTCGATTAAGTAGTATTCCATACAAGTTCCAGGAAGTTGCTCTACACCAGGTTTGAAAGCTACATCACTTTTATCTACATAAGTTTCAGAATCGAAATTTAGTGCAAGTGGTAATAAAATGTTTTCTACTGCTTCAGATAAAGTCTTAGCTATTTTGTACTTAAAGAATACACGAGGCATTTTATTATATAAGGTAATCAATACTGAACTTGCATAAGTACCTTCTAAATCAAATACTAATTCAATGGTAGTAAAGACAGCGCCAGTTTCTAAGATTTTAACATCTTTTAGCTTAGCATGGTGCTTAGTAGCATGTCTTCCGATGATATTACGTCCATGAAGTCTTCTTTCTTCATATACATTTGTTTGAATTTCAGTACGCTCATAAATAGGTGTGAAGAATTTTGCATCTCCCTCTTTTAACATTTCAACCCCATCTACTTTATTATAGAAAGAAGTAACTCCTGTACCGATTTCATAGCTGATTTTGAAGAAATCATTTTCTACATAATATGGAAGTGTATAAGTTAAAGGGTCATAGCTATTTACAATATCGCGAATTCCTTCAGAACCTCTGTAAGAAACTCTAGTATTGTTTACTTCTTCTACCTTTTCTAATTCTGTAAAAGTATAGGTTTTCTCTTCCATAGCTTCAAAACTATCAATAAAAGAAACTCTAGAACCACGTGGGTCTGGTGAAACTTGAGTAGCAAGTTCTTGGCCAGTTTTATCACAAACAACTTTTACATTTTTATAGTTCCAAGCTTCGGTAAAGAAACTTACGATTTGCTCCCCTTTTGAGGTACCAGCATAAATAGCTTTGATCTTGCCATCTCTGTTGTAATATCTTAAAATATCACCTTTTGCTTGCTTGATTCTATGTAGGTTCTTGTTAGCTGCTTCAAATCCTTTCGAAGAAAAGCTTGTTTTTCTCATATCTAAGTTTAACACCATGGTATCATATGGATTGGTGATAGAAGAAGAATGTCCCCAAGTATGCTCTGCATATACCATTAAGTTTTTAGCCGCATCTTCCATTAAGCTAGATTTTCCAAGGGTTGATTCAGGGTCAAGACGGTCACAAAGATTGTAGATTCTTTGGCCTTCTTTATAATGCTTAACTGCATATGGTGTACTACCTATGCCATGTGCCCACCAGTCAGTCAAATCACCAGTATAAGTTGGGATGTCTCCTAGTTTATCCTTGATGGCATCGTATAATTGCTCTAAAGTCACCATGTGGAATCTAAATTCATCACCGTGCTTTTCATTGAAAGCATGAAGCGTTTTGATGATTTCTGGATTTGGTGGTGCATTATCACTAAATTCTCCCGATAGAGCTAATGGAATAAAGTCATAAGGGTAGTCATGATCTTCACATTCTTTTAAATATTTGCCTACTTTGTCATAGACTTGATCTAAATGATCTTCTTTGTGATCTTTACCAAAATAGTCGTTCATCATAAAGGTAACATTCTTTTGGTAAACAATTCCTAAGGCATTTCCAAGATTGTAGTGTTCGCCACTCCAAACTAACATTTTCTTTCCTTCTTCGTTTGCCCAGTAGTAAGGCTTTTGGTTTTGAAGAAGAGGGTACATACCATGGTGACAGTGAATGTTCATAAACAAGAACTCAATATCATTTGCAAGCAAAGAATCTCTAGCCCCAAGTGAAATACCATTAATATCAGCATTCATAGCTGCTTTTGGTGTAATTCCTTTTGTTTTGCAGAAATTTACCATTTCAGCAGTTTTTCTAGTTAACATTTTCTTATCTACTAAATCTGTGAAGTTTAAGTAAGAAGCAGATAGTCCGATATTACCTTTCTTTACCAAATCAAAGAAAAGTTCCATTTCTTCTTCTGTACACTCAGCTAAAAACTCTTCTACACAGTAGTAAGTTTCACAGTTCCATACAAAATCTTTATCAGCCGTATTTTCTTCATATCCTTTTTTCACAGTGTTTAAAACAGTTTTGATATAATCTACTTGGTTGTG
>CAYJHO010000161.1:0-4016 GCA_964369945.1 uncultured Lachnospiraceae bacterium | reverse complement strand
GGCTGTTGTGTAACAAGTGAGTAAGGACCTGTAGAACGAGCATGAATTTTATCATCAACAAGGTGGTGAAGTTTCAAGTAGTGCATGTGTCCAATCGTTACTGGACTATCAAAATACTCTCCTGTTCTACCATCACGTAAACGAACTTTCCCATCTCTAGAAAGTGGAACACCTTTCCACAATGCTCTATGCGCTCTGTTTGCAGATAAATACTCTAATACTTCTGGAAGGACTTCTGTCTTGTATTTAGCTTCAAATTCATCCCACTCTAGATTAACATAATCGTTTGCTAAATCTAGTGTATCCATAATTTCAGATTCTTTTGCACCATCAAATACTGGTGTAGCAACATTAAATCCTAATGCTTTCGCTGCCAAAGATAAGTGAATTTCTAGCACCTGTCCAATATTCATACGAGAAGGTACCCCTAGTGGATTCAATACGATATCCAAAGGACGACCGTTTGGTAGATATGGCATATCTTCTGCTGGTAAAATACGAGATACAACCCCTTTATTACCATGACGACCAGCCATCTTATCTCCAACTGAAATTTTTCTCTTTTGTGCAATATAAATAACAACAGATTGATTCACGCCTGGATTCAATTCATCACTATTTTCTCTAGTAAATACCTTGGCATCTACTACGATACCGTACTCACCATGTGGTACTTTCAAAGAAGTATCACGAACTTCACGTGCCTTCTCTCCAAAGATCGCTCTTAAAATTCTCTCTTCTGCTGTCAGTTCTGTCTCACCTTTTGGTGTTACCTTACCAACTAAGATATCTCCTGCGCGAACTTCCGCACCAATTCTAATAATACCTCTTGCATCTAGATCTTTTAATGCATCATCACCAACACCAGGAACATCTCGTGTAATCTCTTCTGGTCCTAATCTTGTGTCACGAGCTTCTGTTTCATACTCTTCGATATGAACAGAGGTATATACATCTTCTTGAACTAATCTTTCACTTAAGAGTACAGCATCCTCATAGTTGTAACCTTCCCATGTCATAAATCCGATCAATGGGTTACGTCCAAGTGCTAATTCTCCTTCGTCGGTAGACGGACCATCTGCAATTACTTGACCTGCTGATACTCGATCTCCTTTAAATACGATTGGTGTTTGATTGTAACAGTTTGATTGGTTAGAACGTGAGAATTTAGTCAATTTATATTCTAACTTTTCTCCATCATCTGCTGTAACTTTAATGTATTCCGAAGAAACATACTCTACAACACCATCTTTATCACTTACGATACATACTCCTGAGTCAACCGCAGCCTTTACTTCCATACCGGTACCAACTGCTGGTGCCTCAGTTACAAGTAGTGGTACTGCCTGACGTTGCATGTTTGATCCCATAAGCGCACGGTTCGCATCATCATTTTCTAGGAAAGGAATCAACGCTGTCGCTACCGAGAATACCATTTTAGGAGATACATCCATATAGTCAAAGGCTGTCTTTGCATATTCTTGAGTTTCTTCTCTAAATCTACCAGAAACTGAATTTCTTACAAAGTAACCATTTTCATCTAATGCCTCGTTTGCTTGCGCTACGTGGAAGTTATCTTCCTCGTCCGCTGTCATATAAGTAACTTCTTCTGTTACTCTTGGATTTGCTGCATCTGTCTTATCGATAATACGATATGGCGCTTCAATAAATCCATACTCATTGATTCTAGCATAACTAGCTAATGAGTTGATCAGACCAATGTTTGGTCCCTCTGGTGTTTCGATTGGACACATTCTTCCATAGTGAGAATAGTGAACGTCACGAACCTCAAATCCTGCTCTATCTCTTGATAGACCACCAGGACCAAGTGCCGATAGACGACGCTTATTAGTCAACTCAGCAAGTGGGTTATTCTGATCCATGAACTGTGACAACTGAGAAGAACCAAAGAATTCTTTTACAGCAGCTGTTACAGGTTTAATATTAATCAATGATTGAGGTGTTACTTCACCTGCATCATGTGTTGTCATTCTTTCACGTACTACTCTTTCCATACGCGATAAACCGATACGGTATTGGTTTTGTAATAATTCACCAACAGCACGAATTCTTCTGTTTCCTAAGTGGTCAATATCATCTGCATTTCCAATTTCGTACTCTAAGTGCATATTATAGTTGATAGAAGCAAAAATATCTTCTTTTGTGATATGCTTCGGAATTAATTTACGAACATTTCTCTTAATCGCTTCTGCTAAAGCTTCTGCATCTTGTCCGAACTCTTCTAAGATTTGCTCTAACACAGGGTAGAATACCTTTTCATTAATACCTAATGATTTAGGATTGCAATCCACATACTTTTCAATATCAACCATCATATTAGAAAGAACTTTTGCATTTCTCTCTTCTGTTTGAATGTAGACAAATGGAATTGCAGCATTTTGTATTTCGTCTGCCATTTCTAATGTCACAGTAGTACCTGCTGTAGCAATCAATTCACCTGTAGTAGTATCGATAACATCCGCAGCTAGCACATGGCCAGCAATTCTACTTCTTAAAGCTAATTTCTTATTAAATTTATAACGTCCTACTTTAGCTAAGTCATAACGCTTTGCATCAAAGAACATATTGGTAATTAAACTCTCTGCACTCTCTATGCTTAGAGGCTCGCCTGGACGAATCTTTTTATATAACTCTAATAGACCCTCTTGGTAATTTTGAGAGTTATCTTTCACAAAACTTGCTAGAATTTTCGGCTCATCACCAAACACTTCTAAAATCTCTTCATTAGAACCTAAACCTAAGGCACGAATCAATACTGTAATCGGCACCTTTCTTGTTCTATCTACACGAACGTAAAAGATATCATTGGAATCTGTCTCATACTCTAACCATGCACCGCGGTTAGGGATTACAGTCGATGAATAAAGTGTCTTACCAATTTTATCATGTCCTACTGCATAGTAGATCCCTGGTGAACGCACTAGCTGGCTAACAATTACACGCTCTGCACCATTGATCACAAAGGTTCCAGTAGCTGTCATTAATGGTAAATCTCCCATAAAAATTTCATGCTCTGCAAATCCCAATTCAGGTTTTGCATTATTATGAAGGCGCACTCTTACTTTTAGTGGAGCTGCATATGTTGCATCTCTCTCTTTACATTCTTCTATCGTGTATTTTTTGTCTCTCTCACACAATTCAAAGCTTACAAACTCAAGACTTAATGTATCATCATAGTTTGTAATAGGAGAAATATCTTCGAAAACTTCTTCTAAGCCCGCTTCTAGAAACCATCTATAGGAATCCTTTTGAACCTCGATTAAGTTTGGCATCTCCAAAACTTCTTTTTGTCTCGAATAACTCATACGCATGTTCTTGCTTGTCGCAAGTGGTCGCATTCTATGTTTTTCCATTGACATTCACCCCGTTCTTTCATTTTGGCCTGTTAGTTACTGATACACTTACAAATAAGCATAACATTCCAATATAGCCTTACTATCTTACTACAAGTGCAAGTATAAGTCAATAACTTTTTTATTTAATTCTCACTTTACCACACAAATCATTGTCTTTGTCATTTTGCGTGGTATTTTTTCTGCCATGTTGCCTCTTATTTTTTCCACTTTACCACGCAAATCGCTTTTTTGTCATTTTGCGTGGTATTTTTTCTGCCATGTTGCCTCTTATTTTTTCCACTTACCACGCAAATCGCTCTTTTTGTCATTTTGCGTGGTATTTTTTTCTCGAAGTCCAGCTTATTCGAAGTAATTTACCACGCAAAACAATACTTTCCTTACTTTGCGTGGTTCGCATTTTTTCTTGTAGGTTATATCATACCTTTTGTAAGTATTTTCAGCTGAATTTTTGAATCCTTACGAAGATTCTGACAGCTCATTAAATAGTCGCGGAAGCACAGCCACACGACTATACAGTCGCGAGAAGCACAGCCACACGACTAAATAGTCGCAGAAGCACAGCCCCCAACGACTATACAGTCGCGAGAAGCACAGCCCCCAATTTCCGAAATTTTCTTGGTACTCATTCCTGAGACAGAA
>CAYJHO010000160.1:0-4036 GCA_964369945.1 uncultured Lachnospiraceae bacterium | reverse complement strand
ATAACTATTTTCATTTGCCCATGCTTCTAAAAAATCGTGAAACCAAGGCAAAAATGAACTTTTCTCTATTCCTAGATTTTCTAACTCTTCTTCTACTTCTCTTGTTTGTATATATCCATATCCTACAATCTCTTCATTAACATTGATAAACGCATGGGTAGTATCAAAAATATCATAAAACCCTTTATTCTGTAAGAAAAATGCATTCAAATAGTTGCTCGGATACTTTAACCCTAGATTGATATAGGTTCCAATAAACTCTGTTGCATGATTCAAAATAGCCGTTGTATTGGTATGTCGCTTCACAGGATCTGATATATAAGGATTGTATTCTTGTAAACCCGTCTTTGCGATACATAATTCCATAAAAGCAATAGTCTCTTCCTCTATGCTTTCCTTTTCATAAGTATACACATTAGCCCATTGCTGGATTGGAACACTTAGCATCTCTCTTCTATCACCTTGCTTTCCATCTATTGTAAACTCTACTACATTCAATAATATTAAACTTACAAGTAATGCTCCTATGCAAGATAACAGAACTTTTTTATAGTACTCCCTTGTTTTTCTTTGAAATATAACTAATAAAAGTGCAACTGCAATAACTGCCATAATAGCATATCTACCATTATTTCTAAAAAACACAATTCCCATTGTACTTATAATAATCCCTGTATAGGCAAATTGTTTTTGGTAGCGACTTTTTAATAAACATAAGCCAAATAGTAAAATAAAACTTGCAAAGATAGTGTCTTTTGTGGCAGTTACTGCCATAAAACTCACTGGTGGAAATAGACATGCAAACACCAATAACAAAACTAAACACCACTTTTTAATTCTAAGTTCATACAACACACGTATTCCATAACTAAGAACTAATGCCTGAAAACACATCTGAACCGTCGTATAAAGAGCTATTCCAGTACTTGCATTTCCGAATAAATTCTCACCTAAGACATAGAAAAAATGTAGCAATAATGTATGTAGGTATGGATGATGATCGGAATATAACTGATTCGTTAATTGCCCCATTTGTATGTTAAAATCATAGCTTAATATTCCAGGATAAAAGGCTAGAAATATAGGAACATAACTTAGCAATATAATAAAAAAGGAATATCCTTGTATCCTTGAAGAAAAAGCTTCCCTATCTTGCGTTTCTCTAGCAAACTGGAATCTAAATTTATATAGCAGCTTCCCCAATATAATTCCTCCTACCAAACAAACACTTGATATAAGAATCATAAATAATAAACTCCATTCCAATGTTTCATTTGCACTTAACATGCCACCAATCAATTGAAAGAACAGCACAATTGCCCCAATTAAGCTAAAGTAAATTTTCCTCATGTATCCTCCCTTATTTAATGCTCTATTTTACAGCACTAGAATTTTCTTAGCCTTTCCATTTTATCTGATTTCTTAACAATTTGCAATATAGTTTTCTACCCCAAACAGAAAGAAGTGGGCAGATAATCTCTGCCCACACTTTTATCTAATCTTTATAAGGCCGTCCGCAACTTACCATCCTAAAATCCTGTTAAGCGACTAACCAACACTTCATAACCTGAGCGATCTTCACGTTCCTCTGAAAATGCTACTAATATGCTTCCATCAGGCATTAACTGCATATCAGATATCCAAGGATATGAGCTTCCTAACAGATCGCCATCTGATAAACTAGCAATAAAATTACCTGATTTATCCCAGAATAGAAATGTTCGAAGATTTCCATCTACTGCAATAAAGCCATTATCTGTTTCCACTATATCTGTCACTGCAGCAAGGTAATCGTCATCATCACTAAAATCATCTCCACCAAGTACAAACAGTGGATTTTTATCTTGATCAAGAATCATTATTTTTTGTATTTCTCCACCTATTTCATTTCCGATAAGTGCAATATGATTTTTAGTAAAGCGCACTTCATCAGCTTCAAAAAGTTCCCCCTCCGAATAATATGGTACAATTTCTGCTGTATCACCATTAAAGTCTATTCTTTCAGGGATGCTACCAACAAAGTAGGTAAGCCCCCAAGTTCCACTTGGATGAATTTGTAAATAGTCCGTAACAGTAGAGTAAGTAACTGTGGAATAATCCGTATTAATTCTAACTAAATTGCTCCCAAAATCAGATACAAAAATAGTTCCGTTTTCATCCGAACTCACTTCCGTAAAAGTATCTTCTAGCATAAATGGAGTTGCTCCACTCAAGCCCTCACTCAAAGTATATTCATAAAGCATATTATCATAGCCAAGCCAAACATCTAAGTCAGCATCGATTGCCATTCTAACACTAAATATATCATCACACTGAACCGCTTCCTCTAGAGATAAATTAGTACCTCCTATAGTAAAACTTCCAACATTGGCACTAGTGTCAACAAGGGAAATTCTCTCACCTTCCCAGAAATATGGAAAATCTACAAGTCCTTTACCTTGAACCTTAGAAGATATAGTGGAAAGAAGGGTTTCTACCAGCGGATCCTCATAATCACCACTAATATCAATAGAAAGAGTTGTTCCACTTGCTTCATCACGTCCTACATACGACAAAACATCCTCGCCCCAATAATTTCCCATTGCAACAACACAATCGTATCCAGCAATATTTATGCGTTCTCCCACGCCATTTACAGCATAATCATATAAATCAATCCCCAATGCTTCTACGGAACTTCTAAATCCAAGGACATCCTCTGTTTCTAGATTGATTTCAGCAATAATGCGAGCATCTTCCCCATCTTGTACCTCTAAAGATATATTTGTGTAATCTTCACCCTCGTATCTACTGTCAACGTTTTCTATCCACTCTGAACTCAGAATTACGTCAAACATAGTATTCTCTAATATTTTACCCTCTACTTCTGTTGTCACCTGCGATGTAGCTTCTGTAGCCTCCTCTGCTTCTACTGTAGCTTCACTTGTAGCAGTGTTTTGAGAACCCTCACTTGGTGATGATGTACTTTCTGGTTGCCCACTATCACAAGAAGTTAGAACAAGAATAAATGATAATGCTAGTGTAGTTAAAAAAAACTTTTTCATATGAATTACTCCTTTAATTATAAATTTACATGTGTCAATCTTGCTGATAGCACATCTATTACTTATATTTTAAAGGGAGTAGCCAGAAAGTCATATGTGCTAATTGGCACATTTTACTATACTCTTCTCACTATCACAAAAAGACCTAAAGTCTTCTTCAGACATTGGTTTTGCATAATAGTAACCTTGCACGATGTCACAATCCATTTCTTTTAGCATCATTAAATCCTCTAAAGTTTCTACGCCTTCTGCAACCGTTTTTATTTTCAAGTCTTTTGACAATCTTATTACACTAGCTACAACAGCTATCCCACGCTCGCGAGTTTGTGATGCGACAAAAAAACTTCGATCTAATTTTAAAACATCAACTGGTGTGTTCTTCAACAGTCCTAACGAGCTATATCCAATACCAAAATCATCCATAAAGACCTTAAAACCTTCTTTATGCAAATCGTGGATAAAAGAATTTAAATTACAATCCGTACTAAGCATACTTGTTTCTGTTATTTCTATCCCCAAGTATTTCGGATCAACTTGATACTTCTTACATATCGCTGTTAGATTGGAAACAAAATCTGCAGAGTATAAATTCTTTCTTGAAAAATTAACCGAGATAGAGAAAAGTTCTCTTCCTTCTTTTTCCCATAAACTCAAAAAGTTACAAGCCTTTTCAAACATGTACATATCAAGTTTTAATATAAATCCATTCTTTTCGAAGAGTGGTATAAAATCATTGGGAGCTCTAAATACTCCCTCTGGACTTATCCATCTTACTAGCGCCTCAGCTCCAATCATCTTACCCGTCTGCAAACCTAATTCAGGTTGTAACACCATCTTAAATTCACCCTCCAAAAGCGCTTTTTCCATAGTATTTTCAATTTCTTTTGCTTTTATTGCATCGCTTAAATATTCGTTAGTAAAAATACTAGTATGTAACTTTTCTTCCTTTGCTTTACGGTGAGCAATATTTACCTTCTCGATACATGTTTGAA
>CAYJHO010000159.1:0-4283 GCA_964369945.1 uncultured Lachnospiraceae bacterium | reverse complement strand
TATTCGTCTGTAATGTAGCATTTAAATACGACAAATTCAACTTTACTAATCCAGCCAAAACTAAACCTATAGAGTAAATCGGTAATGCAATTGCAAATAAATACTCCCCTTCTTTTGATAGCCCAAACAAAGCCCCCAAATCTTGCCCAAATAAAATCAACACTACGGTTAGAATCAAAGCCCAAATAATACTAATTTGTCTCGCTATTTTTTTGACTTGTTCTAATTCACTCCATTTCTCTGCCCCACAATAATAGCTCATTAGAGGTTGTGTTCCATCTCCCACTCCTGTTAACATAGATTGGGCCGGAAAAATAATATACGCTACTACTGCATAGCAAGCAACTGCTGCATCTCCTCCGTAAGCCAAACATTGCAAGTTTGTAAACATTAAGGTTATGGATGGGGCCAAAGAAACGCCAAAGGCCGTAATTCCTATCTTAACAATTGAAATCATTATCTTACAATCCCAATGAAAACCTATCTTTATTTTGGCATTTTTTATCAAAAAGAATACGGCTAAGATTGCTACTACACACTGCGCTATTATGGTTCCTAAGGCTGCACCTACTACCCCCATATTTAAAACAAAAATGAAGTAATAATTAATTCCAACATTTAATACTGCCCCTGTAATGGTACAAAACATAGATGCCATTGGCATATTAAAATTTCTCAATAGAGGAATCAATCCCACACCTAACATTTGAAAAAAGCTGCCTAGTAATACGGTATGAATATAATCACAGGCTAATTGATATACCTCACCTTTAGCACCTAATAATTCGAGTAAGCTTGGGTAACTAAAGTAGAACCCAAGAAACACAACAACAAATACAATAAATAGGAGTGCTGTCCCTGTATGAAATACTTTTTCTATTCTCTCATTATCATGATTACCTCTAGCATGGCCAATAAGTACGCTAGTTCCAATTCCTACCCCAAGTGCTAATGCAATCAAGCAAGCTACCAAAGGCCAGGCAATATTGATTGCCGATAAACCAATATCACCCACTCTATTTCCAATAAACAACCCATCAATAACTGCATACAATCCCAGTAAGGTAAGAGAGAAAATAGTAGGAATACAATCCCTAAGAACTTTTTTAAGCATCCATACGCCCTAAGATGCATTCATATGCATTCCTTTCTTGCCCATCTTCTAAATAAATAATTCCACAATATTGATATCCATTTTTAGCTAATGCTTTTTGCATAGGAATATTATCTATATGAGTATCACACCTCATGCTAGTGCAGTTATTTTCTATCGAAATACTCTTACAATATTCAAAGATTTTACTTGCAATCCCCATCGTCTTCTTGCTATTATCAACTGCTATTCTATGAATAATTCCATAAGTACTTGCACCACTTTTCCAAGCCCCGTTCACAATGTTTCTATAAGGTGGATCTTCTCCCACATAGGCTGCTGCTGTTGCTATTACGTTCCCATCGAGTTCTACTACAATCGAGATACCTTGTTTTATATCATCCATTATCGATGCTTCATTTGGATATCCATTCTGCCATTGATCAACCGATCTTTCTCTAAGAGATTCCATCGCCTGTAGGTATAAGGCATTGACAAATGGAATATCCTCTTCTTTCGTTTTTCTAATTATCATTCTCTTTCTCACAAATCACATATTCATTTTTTCCTTTTGCCTTAGCTTTAGACAGTGCTCTATCTGCTTTTGCATAAAGTTCCTCATACGTTTCCGTACTATTTCCAAGTTCTACTCCACCAATATTTAAACTTGTTTCTCTCGTATCCATGCCTTCTATTACTATATTTAGTACATCCTCTATCATACGGTTTAATACTAGCTCAATTTGCTTACTATCAAGGATATGATTCAACAATATGATAAATTCATTTCCCCCTATTCTACCAATAATATCACCTGCTCTAAGACCACTTCGAAGGGCATGAACAAATTCCTTTAAATAGGCATCTCCAGCTTGATAACCATAGGTATCGTTAATGTACTTAAAATTACATATATCTACTAATAGCAATGCACTTTTCTCTTTGCTGTAAACACTGCTTGCTATGTTGCTCGTAATACAGTCGGACACCTTATCGATAACAGTTGATCTACTATAGGTTTTCGTTAGCAAATCCGTTTCGATACTAGCTTGCAAACTATTTGCCAAGAAATAGCTTGATTCTAAAGCGTTTACTAAGGTTTTTCTAGTTTGCCTTGCAATCAATTGCGTTACTCCAAAATAAAGCCCAAAAACCAGTACCAAGAAGGCACAAAAAATGAGAATAATTGCATTCAACTCTGCTGCGATACTATAACTTTCTTCATGTAGCACTATACTCACTACACACCAATTGGTATTAGGAATTGGAATCATAACAGCTGATCGCTCTCCCTGTGGAGTGATATACTTTAGCATAGCACTTCGTCCAGCTTTCATATCCTGCTGCAAGGAATCTGGTGTATGTCCATTCACCATCTCTAAGGTACCAATAAAATCATACATATCTCCTGAGGTAAAGAGATTATTCGCATCTCCACTAATAACTAGTGGAGTTCCATCTATCTCGCAAAGATGGTAAAAAGCATCTCCTCCAAAGGATTTCAATTCTAGAATAGTGGAAAATTCATCCAAATAATAAACAGAAAACACCAATGCTTTCTCGTTCTGCTTTCCATAAATTGCATGACTTAAGACTATCACTTCTTTTCCTGTGATTGTATCTATCATAGGCGAAGAAATCATAAGTTGTTCGTTTGCATTTTCATAGATTTCTTTTATTTCGAGATCAATTTCTACATCATTACCGTATTCTATCGTTTCTCCGTCAAAACTTACATATAGACCATCAAAAACTGAATGCTCTTGTAAAGCAATCAATGTTTCAACGATCTCTTCTTCCTTTGTCATTTCTACTTCCATTACATCTGACACCATACCTAGCACACTTAACGAATCTTCTGCAATTGCTGAAATTTTATCTGACATGCTAGTTGCTAATTCCATCAAAAAAGTATCATTTAACTCTTCCACCTTTTTCTGACTATAGGTGGAAAAAATGGAAATTGCTACTATGGAAAGAAGTGCTACTATGAAACCTCCCCAATATAAGCTTTTAGTAACTTTTTTTGTCTCGGTGTCATGCTTATAAAAGCTATCAAAGAAAATGGCATTCACTCCATCTTCATCAGGTTTTTCACGATTCACCTTAGATACCTCATTAAGTTGTTCTAAGGACATCGGTTTAGAATATAAATATCCTTGTGAAAATCGTACCCCGCTAGTTACTAGCTTCTTTTGCATTGCTTCTGTTTCAACACGCTCTGCAATCAAATCCACCTGCATTTTCTTACTCAAATATAAAATACTATCAAAGATTTGATCATAACTAATATCCGTTCCCACTAGCTCAATCAATTCACCATTAATTTTAATGTAATCAAAATCCAAATTACCAATTTCTGCAAAGTTAGAATAGCCAGAACCAAAATCATCAACTGCGATTTTCACTCCATAGCGTTTTACATTTCGAATAAAACTCTTTAATTCACTTATTTTACTAAAAGCCTCTGTTTCTAACAGTTCAAAAATAAAATGCCCTGGCTTTTTCATTTTACTCAATCTATCGTAGATAGAATTTCTAAAGTGTTCATTAGTAATATCATAGGTCGAAATATTCATAGTTATAATTTCTTCTCTATCTGCAAAACTATCTAAAATATTTTCAATCATGCAAGTACTAAGTGGAATATATAAATGATATTTCTTTGCAATATCTAAAAATTGATTTGGGAAATACAAATTCCCTGATTCATCTACTAATCGAATTAGAGCCTCATAACAAAAGAACTTATCCTTCTTATTATCATAAATCCCTTGAAAATAAGGAATAACTCTTTTGTTTTTGATTGCATCATTAATAATAGATACCATTTTAAATTCGTGTTGTAAGTCTACTTTCTCTTCCTGATTTGCATCGCATAGATACACTCTACGCTGATCATCATTGGCACTTTCAAATACAGAACTTTCCACTAAGTCCTGTATATCTAATCCATTACAAGTAATTGCAAATCGATTAATGCAAGCAATACTTCCTTCTAACAAATTTTCTGCACCACAATTTGCATACAAAGCCTTTACCATATCAATAAAGGTTTCATCTTCTATTTCGTTTTTTACCACAAAGAAAAAGGAGGATAAATCATAATGGTAAAACATAACATTAATCTTTTTAAAAGCTTGATTTAAAAACTTGCTTATATTCTCGATATTTTCTCTTTGCATTACCT
>CAYJHO010000158.1:0-4317 GCA_964369945.1 uncultured Lachnospiraceae bacterium | reverse complement strand
TATATTCATAAACTTATCATAATAAAGAAATTATAGCAATTGGAAAATGTATTAATTTAGAACAAATATGGAGAAAAATTTCAATAAAAAACTTAATAGAAAATTAAGATATTTCTATATAAAAGATAAAAAAATGATGGTATACTAATAAAAGTAGAATAAAATGTCGACAGAAAGGTAGTATTTATGAACCCAACACCTAACAAACAAAAATATATTACGATAGCCTTGATTTCTGGGATAGGAATTGCAGCTTTGCTCATCGTTTATTACATCTTATTTAGAAGCGAAAGTTTCTTTGGATTTATACAAGCTATTGTTAATGTTTTTATGCCAATTATTTACGGGCTTATTATTGCATATATTATGAATCCAGCTTTAGTTTTCTTTGAAAGAAAGTGGGAGAGTACATTAGCAAAACGAAAGAAGCGTAGTGTCGATAAAAGAAGCAAGCTTGCGAGAACCTTAGCTATAGCATCGACCTCTATTGTTTATCTAGCAGTTATTGCCATATTTATCATAATCTTTATATCTCAAATTGTTCCTAGTGTTCAGGAAATCGCCAATAATATCGATATTTATTCAAAGAATGTAACAGATTTTTTTGATAAAACTTTATCAGACAATCCGGAATTAGAAGGATGGATTCAATGGATACAGACGAACTATGGAGTAGAATTTGAAAATTTTCTAGATACCATTATTTTACCGATCACCAGTATCATTTTAATGAATGTATCTGTTAGTATCTTATCTATTCTTGGAACATTTTGGAATTTGATTATAGGATTTATTATCTCACTATATATTTTGGGCAATAAGGAAACCTTTGCATCCCAAGGGAAAAAGCTCATTTATGGAGTGTTGTCTATTTCAAAAGCAAACAATCTAATTACTGATTTAAGATTTGTGCACAAAACCTTTACGGGATTCATTTTTGGGAAAGTAATTGATTCTATTATTATAGGATTGTTATGTATGATAGGTACCAGCATCATAGGAACCCCGTATGCGGCATTGGTAAGTATTTTTATTGGATTCACTAATGTGATACCGTTTTTTGGACCTTTTATAGGAGCGATACCATCTGCTATATTGATTTTTGTAGTTGCGCCAACAGAGCCACTTAATTTACTATACTTTTTAATTTTCATCTTACTATTACAGCAATTTGATGGAAATATCCTAGGACCTAAGATCTTGGGAGATTCTACTGGTTTATCTGCATTTTGGGTTATTTTTTCTATTATTGTCTTTGGAGGATTCTTTGGAGTTCCTGGGATGATTATTGGGGTACCGACTTTTGCTGTAATTTTTGCTGCTATGAGACGCTATATTAATGGTCGACTAACACAAAAGCAATTGCCCACAGACCGAAGTAATTATGATGGTTTAGGGACGATTATAAATGGAGAATTTGTTCCTTATGAAGGTGCGCCAAAGCAAGAATTATTAAATAAGAAAATATTAGGATCTAAGAAAAGGAAATCAGAAGAATCATGAAATTTATCATACAACGTAGCATTCAAGCATCCGTAGAAATAGAAGGACAAATCCATGGAAGTATTGAGCATGGGTTTGTAGTATTTATCGGCGTATCAGAAACTGATACAGAGGAAATTGCAGAAAAAATGGTGAGAAAGCTAATTGGGCTTAGAATATTTGCGGATCAGGAAGGCAAGACCAATTTGGATATCAAGACAGTAAATGGAGGTTTGTTATTAATTTCACAATTCACTTTGTATGCAGATTGCAAGAAAGGGAATCGTCCATCCTTTACAAAATCAGGTAATGTCAATCTAGCAACTAGTTTGTATGAATATATCATTTACTTGTGCAAGAAGGAAATAGAGGTAGTTGAAACTGGAGTATTTGGAGCAGATATGAAGGTAAGCCTAGTAAACGATGGGCCATTTACGATAATTTTAGATTCAGATGAAATACTCTAAGTATCTTAGTTTACGGCCAACTATTCGAAAAACTGTCATTTTGCGAATAGTTAGATGTCACTCTTTCACTACCTAGATACAATGAACTTACAAATGAAATAAATGATAGAAAGGAACTTTTACTTATGTTTTCAATATTTATTATTTTACAATCTGCAATTATGCTTATGATTACTGCAATCTCAGTAATGAACATTATAAATCCAAAATGGTTTTGGAAGGTCTTTGAAAGTTGGCGTGCCACAAAAGAACCAAGTCCAGCATATTTTGTAGTAAGGCGGGTTTTTGCAGCATTTATCTTACTTATTGTAATCTTACTATTTTTTACTGTTTATTTTCCTCAGTTCGTAGTGCCAACCATGCCAGGTGGTTTAGATACTTATTATGGATAAAGGGGCTGTAAAATAAGTCCTTAGTCAAAAGCTACTGAGCTGGCAATTGCCAGTTCGGGAGCTTCTTTGTTTTTTATATCTTATTTTATTTATTCGCATACTTAATTATACCAAAAAATCGCTGAGGTTTCATTACCTCAGCGATTTTTCTTTTATAGGAGTTTTTTACAGCCCCTTTTTTTGAAGCATTAAATATACTCTGTATTTATCGATTTATCAAATGATTTTTTTACTTTTTTAGTTTGTTTAAAAGTTGTTCTACAGTAACCCCACTAAAGGATTTCTGCGAACTCGAATCAGTATCATCAAATGCAGATATTGCATGTCCGCTATCTGTCACATAGTAAAAGCCATCTATACAATAAGAATGGCGCGAGTCATTATGTTCATCCTTTACGACAGGAACTACCACTTGCATCCCCTCTTCCAATTTTGGGTTATAATCTATAAAATCAATGTTGGCTGTAATTGTGATCTGATCTCCCTTTTCATATTTTCCTTCACTGTCATCAATGACAGATATCGTGTATTCGTAAAAGGTATAAGTTTCTGCAATACCATTCTGAGCTCTTTTTTCATCTACTATCGTATTTCCAGTAGATGCATCAACCCAATATAGGGAAACATCACCTAACACCTCTCCATAAACAAAAGAATCAGAAAATTCTATCACCTCAGACAATGGTATATTATTTCTAATAGAAATAAGCATTGGTAATTCAATTCCAGCAATAGGATATTGTTCACGGAGGGAAGCGACTTGCTGAGCGGATAAACGTGAATCATTAGCATTCTGCACAATAATACCAATAGTTATAAGTAAACCAACAATAAAAGCAGAAAAAAATATTTTTTTATTTAGCGACTTCATAGTATGTGATTCCTCCTCTGTTAATTATGATCTAGATTATATTTATTTGAGTTCCATTTCCCCATTGACGAATATTCTCCACCACAATGTTTTTGCGTAACACCATAGATTCTTTTGTAGCAAATGCTATGTGTGGCGTAACCAATGTGTTCTTAGCTTTCAGTAAGATATGGTCTGTGGCTAACGGGGGTTCGATATCAAAAACATCAATTCCAGCAGCTGCAATTTGGTCGTTATTTAGAGCCATTGCTAAGTCTTCTTGGTTTACAACCAAACCTCTTGCGGTGTTAATTAGAATGGCGCTCTTTTTCATCAGTGAAAGTCGCTCTTTGTTTATTAGATTATGGGTACTTTCTGTAGCGGGACAATGTAAGGATACGATATCGCTTCTTTGCAACAATTCTTCTAAGGAACAGTATTCTATGCCATCATCAATTGGATTTCTTTGATGTCCTAAGACCTTGCAATCAAAAGCCTCTGCTAGTTTGGCTACTCTCCTACCAATCTTGCCGACACCGATAATACCTACCGTTTTTCCACTCAGTTCATTTCCAATCAATCCATCTTTGGTAAGGCCTAAACGGCATCTTTGCTCTGTTTCTCTGACATTTCTTAACAGTTCAATCATCATAGCAATTGCCAGTTCAGCTACTGCTTGTGTGGAATAACCAGAAGCATTGCTTATTGCAACATTGCATTCTTTTGCTGTTTTGATGTCGACATGATCTACACCTGTAAAAGCAATATTAATAAATTTGAGTTTTGAAGCATGTTTAATTACTTCACCTGACAGTGGCATATTGGCAAGAATAATAATCTCAGCATCTTTTGTATACTCTTTTTGCTTTTCGATATCATCCGTTCTCTCATAGGCAGTAAGGCTATGCCCCATTTCCTTTAAATCAACTTTCATCTTTGTCATTTCTTCAGGTGAAACACCTAAACTCTCTAATAATACAATTTCCATGAGCCTCTCTCCTATTCTGTATTTCTTGTCTTTATTATATAGTTTCTAATCAGAAATGGCAATATATTTGGTTTCTAGAGAACAAAGGGTGAAAAATAAATTTGATAATCTGATTTTTCACCCCAAGTGTTTGTGCCG
>CAYJHO010000157.1:0-4348 GCA_964369945.1 uncultured Lachnospiraceae bacterium | reverse complement strand
GATGTGTGAATTTACTTCACACATCCCTTTTGCTTACTCTTTCTTATTCAGTTCCATATAAAGTTACTAACTTTTGTAGATATGCATAACGCTCTGCTGCTTGTTTCTCAGCTTCTGTAAATAAGATCTCTGCCTTTTCAGGATTTGCTCGTTTTAGGGAATCGTAGCGAACCTCTCCTGCTAGGAAGTCTTTGTATGGCATAGATGGCGCCTTGCTATCCAAGGTAAATCCTGGCTTTCCAGCCTCTACATTCTCTGGGTTAAAGCGGAATAAATGCCAATATCCTGATTTTACTGCCTTATCTTCTTCTACTTGTGCGGAGCTCATACCGATTTTAATTCCATGAGAGATACATGGAGCGTAAGCAATAATAATCGAAGGTCCTGGATAAGCTTCTGCTTCTGTAATTGCCTTAATACATTGATTATAATCTGCACCCATAGCAATTTGTGCTACATATACATAGCCATAGCTCATGGCAATACTAGCTAAGTCTTTCTTCTTAATTCCTTTTCCACCAGCAGCAAATTTAGCAGTTGCTCCAAGAGGAGTTGCTTTTGATGATTGACCACCAGTATTGGAATAAATCTCCGTATCAAAAATCATGATATTAATATCTTTTCCACTTGCAATTACGTGATCTAGACCACCAAATCCGATGTCATAAGCCCAACCATCGCCACCGAAAATCCATTGAGATTTCTTTGCAAAGAAATCTTTTTCTTTTAATAATTTAGCCCCTGTATCTCCACCAAACTCTTCCAAGCAAGCCACTAACTTATCGCTTACTAGTGCATTTTCTGCACCATTAGAATAGCTAGACACCCATTCTGCAATGGTATCTTTTAAGGTATCACTAGTTGCGCTTTCTTTTACTTGTAGCAATTCTGCTTTTAGACGATCACGAATGCTATTTTGAGCTAATACCATACCATAACCAAATTCCGCTGCATCTTCGAATAGAGAGTTGGACCAAGCTGGGCCTCTTCCTTGATCATTTACTGTATATGGAGTGGATGGTGAGGAGTTCCCCCAAATAGAAGAACATCCTGTTGCATTTGCAATATACATTCTCTCTCCATAAAGCTGTGTCACTAATTTCGCATAAGGTGTTTCACCACAACCTGCACAGGCTCCTGAGAATTCAAGCAATGGTTTCTTAAATTGACTTCCTTTCACGGTAGTTGCTTTAAACTTATCAATAGCCTCTACTTTTTCTGGTAATTTCTTAGCAGCATCAAATTGTGCTTGAATGGCATCAAATTTCTCTACTTCCATATCTGCCACTGCATTCATAACCAGAGCTTTTGCCCCAGCTTTTCCTGGACATACATTGGCGCAAGCTCCACAACCAGTACAGTCTACATTAGAAATCACAACACCAAATTGTAGGCTTGGCACTCCTACCATCGGAATGGTAGTAAGTCCTTCTATTCCATTTGCTTCTTCTGCTGTAAATGCTGTAGTTCTTACCACGGCATGTGGGCATACATACGAACAGCGACCGCATTGGATACAGTTTTCACAGTTCCACACAGGTACATCGATTGCTACATTTCTTCTCTCATGTGCCGAAGTTCCAGAAGGGGTAGAACCTTCCACATAATCTACAAAGGTAGATACTGGTAAATCATTTCCTCTTTGTGCATTGACTTCGGATTGAATCTTGTCAACAAATTTGATGATTTCTGGTCTATCTTCTAACTTGCAAGATTCACATACTTCTTCCACTGCATCCAACCAAGCTTCTGGAATTTCGATTTTCACTACACTATCCACTCCTGCCTCAATGGCACGATAGTTCATCTCTACAATTTTATCACCCTTTTTACTATACGATGCTTTTGCCGCTTCTTTCATATAACGAATCGCATCTTCTTCCGGAATAATCTTCGCCAATGAGAAGAAAGCCGATTGTAATACTGTATTAATTTTACCATTTAAGCCGATTTCTTTTCCAATCTTGGTTCCATTGATGGTATAGAAATTGATTTCTTTCTTCGCTAGATATCTCTTCACTTTTGCAGGGAGATTCTCTTCTAACTCTTCCATATCCCAAGTACAGTTTAAGAGGAAGGTTCCACCTTTTAATAAATCTTGTACAATATCATATTTGTCCATATAAGATTGGTTATGACAGGCAACAAAATTAGCCTTATTTACTAAATAAGTGGATTTGATTGCTACATCTGAAAATCTAAGATGAGATACCGTAACTCCACCTGATTTCTTAGAATCATAAGAAAAATAAGCTTGTACATGCTTGTCGGTATGATTTCCTACAATCTTAACCGAGTTCTTATTTGCACCAACGGTTCCATCGCTACCAAGTCCCCAGAACTTAGCACAAATAACGCCCTTAGGTGCCGCATAAATATCATCTACGACATCTAGTGATAGATTTGTTACATCGTCTAGAATACCAACGGTAAATACTTTCTTTTCTTTATTATCAAACACTGCTTTGATGTGGTTTGGATTGGTATCTTTTGAACTAAGTCCATATCTACCAGAGCAAAGTAAAATATCCTTAAATTTACTTTCTCTAAGTGCTGCGATCACATCTAAGAATAATGGCTCGCCGATGGCACCTGGTTCTTTAGTTCTATCTAATACTGTAATTTGCTTCACAGAATCTGGTATTGCCTTCACAAAATGAGAAACACTAAATGGTCTATAGAGGCGGACTTTTATCATTCCTACTTTATATCCATTTTCATTTAAATAATCAATGGTTTCTTCTGCTGTATCGCAAACACTACCCATAGCTATTATTACATGTTCTGCATCTTCTGCTCCATAGTAATTAAACAACTGATAATCTGTTCCAATACGTTTATTCACTTCTCCCATGTAGTTTTCTACGATTTCAGGCAATGCAGTATAATATGGATTACTTGCTTCTCTTACTTGGAAGAAAATATCTGGATTTTGTGCCGATCCCATAATTCTAGCTTGGTATGGATTCAATGCCTTTTGTCTAAATGCAGTTACGGCATCCATATCTAGCATTTCTTTTAAATCATCGTAGTTCCAAGCAGAGATTTTTTGTACTTCATGGGAGGTTCTAAATCCATCAAAAAAGTTAATAAATGGAATTTTCCCTTTGATTGACGCTAAGTGTGCCACTGGTGTTAAGTCCATAACCTCTTGTACGGAAGCTTCTGCTAACATCGCAACACCTGTTTGCCTACAGGCATATACATCAGAATGATCTCCAAAAATAGAAAGTGCATGACTAGCAATAGTTCTCGCTGCCACATTAAACACACCCGGTAATTGTTCCCCTGCAATCTTGTAAAGATTCGGTATCATCAATAATAAACCTTGTGATGCGGTAAAAGTAGTTGTCAAAGCGCCTGCTGCTAAAGAACCATGTACAGCTCCTGCTGCACCTGCTTCCGATTGCATTTCTGTTACCTGTACTGTTTGATTAAAAACATTCTTGCGTCCATCATTGGCCCATTCGTCTGTTACCTCTGCCATTGTGGAAGATGGGGTGATTGGATAAATTGCTGCCACATCACTAAATGCATAAGACACATGTGCTGCTGCCTGATTTCCATCCATCGTTTTCTTAGTTCTCATATTGTAATACCCTCCGTTCTATCATCTCGTTAAAATATAGTACTTCAATTATAATTCACTATTTATGATAAATCTACTCTTTTTTAATAATTTTTCACACATTTTTCTTGTTTTTTCTTTTTTTTACATTTTATACCATTTGTTGATTAGATAAACAGTTAATTGTGAATTTTTTAGCATTGTTGTTAATCTATAGACAATTTCAAAGAAAAAGGCTGTTATACCTTTGCTAGGTACAACAGCCTCTGTTTTTAACTAAAAATTAACTTCTGAATCATAGTAACAACATTTTAATAGTTGCTCCATTTCCTCTTGGCTAGGTTGACGTGGATTAGAACCTGTACATGCATCCGCTATTGCATTCTTAGCAATTTCTGGAAGTCTCTCTAAAAACACCTCTTCTGGTATAAAGCCAACTTCTGCTGGCATATTATCTACGCCATAGTTTTTGATACATTGTGGAATTTTCAAATCATCATTCATTTTGCGTAAAAACGCAATTAATAATGCTACTTTTTCATCATCTGTAGTTCCACCTAAGTTAATAGAATCTGCAATTTCTCCGTATCTTGCCTTTGCAGTTTCATCTTTTGCATTAAAGGCAATTACTTTTGGTAAATACATCGCATTTGCAGCTCCATGGATAATATGAGCACCGAACTCTTCAAAAGCAGCCCCAGTTTTATGTGCCATAGAGTGAACAATACCTAACAATGCGTTAGAAAATGCCATTCCTGCCATACATTGTGCATTATGCAT
>CAYJHO010000156.1:0-4356 GCA_964369945.1 uncultured Lachnospiraceae bacterium | reverse complement strand
CTAATATTTAATACTATATTAATAAATATTGCTCTCCTTGTCAAGAAAAATAGGGCTTTTCATTGACTTACCTACTGTATCTATGTAAAATAGAAGAAAATTTATCACAAAAAGGAGTTCCTTATGAAGAATCGAAAACTCACCTTGTTAACAGATTTATATGAATTAACCATGATGCAAGGATATTTCAAAAATGCTTCGGCTAACGATACGGTTATCTTTGACCTTTTCTATCGTGACAATCCATGTGGTGGTGGATTCGCTATTATGGCAGGCCTTGAACAAGCTATTGACTACATTAAAAATCTTCATTTTACTAGGGATGATATCGATTATTTAAGTACTTTAAATATATTCCAAGCAGACTTTCTAGATTACTTGGCAAACTTTAGTTTTAGCGGCTCTATCTATGCCATTCCAGAAGGAACGGTAATCTTTCCTAGGGAGCCTTTGATGAAAATTGTGGCTCCCGTTATGGAAGCTCAATTAGTAGAAACTGCTCTACTCAACATCATCAACCACCAGAGTCTCATCGCCACTAAAGCTGCTCGCGTTTGCTTTGCCGCAAAAGAACACGGGGTAATGGAATTTGGCCTACGCAGAGCACAAGGACCGGATGCAGGCGTCTTAGGTGCTCGCGCTGCCATCATCGGTGGTTGCGTTGCCACAAGTAATGTACTGGCAGGCAGTGAATTCAACGTTCCCGTCAAAGGTACCCATGCCCATAGTTGGGTGATGAGTTTCCCAGATGAATATACTGCTTTTTCTACTTATGCAAATCTTTATCCGAATGCTTGCATTTTATTGGTAGACACTTATGATACCATAAAGTCAGGAGTTCCTAATGCGATTCGTGTCTTTAATGAGATGAAAGCAGCTGGAACAGAGTTGAAGAATTACGGAATACGTTTGGATAGTGGTGACCTTGCTTATTTATCGAAAAAAGCCAGAAAAATGCTAGATGAAGCAGGATTTCCAGATGCCATTATTTCAGCAAGCAATGATTTAGATGAATACTTAATCGAGTCTCTCTTAGCACAAGGGGCTAAAATTACCTCCTGGGGTGTAGGAACCAATTTAATTACGGCGAAGGATAACCCTGCCTTTGGTGGTGTTTATAAACTTGCTGCCATTCGTTCCAAGAACGGTGAGTTCATCCCTAAAATGAAACTTTCTGAAAATTCTGTAAAAGTTACCAATCCTGGAGATAAGAAAATCTATCGAATCTATGAAAAAGAATCTGGGAAAATAAAGGCTGATTTAATTTGCCTTGCAGATGAACATTTTGTTTCGGATACTGATTTAACTTTATTTGATCCTTTAGAACCTTGGAAGAAAACCTTCCTAGATGCTAACAGCTATGTCCTTAGAGAACTTATGGTACCTATTTTCCAAGATGGAATCTGCTGCTATGAATCTCCTAAGGTGATGGAAATTCATCAGTATTGCAAGGAAGAACTTGCTACTTTATGGGATGAAACAAGACGTTTTGTAAATCCACACAAAATATACGTGGATCTATCCCAGAAATTATATGATACTAAGATAGAGTTATTGGCGAACTACAACAAACGACCATAAATGGAGAACCTTATGTACAAACGTAATAAAAAAATGTTTTTAGCCCTTATGGGTTACCTAGCAATCCTCCCTATGATACTGATTTATTTTATCCTAGGAGAAAATAGCTATGTACAAATTCATGATCAACTAGATGGAGAGGTACTCAATTATATTTATCAAGCAAAGTACTTGGGAATAGGTGATACTATTCCCGAATTTATGAATGGGATGACCAAAGATTCCATGACCTTACCAGCACCTTTAGGCGTTTTGTTTTATTTGTTTTTAGAACCTTTCTACGCTTTTGTTTCTATGCAAGCTTTTGTGCTAACGGTTGGGTTTTTTTCTATGTACCTATTATGTCATAAGCTTACACTTTCAAGTGAGGTAGCACTAATAATTTCTGTCTTATATTGCTATTACCCCTTTTATCCTACCTATGGATTAAGTTCTATCGGACAGCCTTTGGTTATCTTGGCCTTCCTATATCTGTACGAAAAGAAACACCTTGCAGCCAGCTACCTTTCATTGCTTGTATTCGCTTCCTTTTCTTCCTTTTCCTTGGTTGGCTTTGCACTACTTGGTTTTTCACTCATCCTATCCTTGATACTAAGAAAGAAAAGTTTTCACCTTTTCCTTGGTTTCTTGGTTTTGCTTGTAAGTTATCTGGCCTACAATATGTCTTTAATTTCTTCCATCCTTTTGGGTTCTGAGTTTACTACTCATAGAGAAGAAATGAGTTTAAATGCCATGGAAAATATATGGGAATCCTTTCAATTTTACCTATTTACTGGTGGTTCCTATTCTACTGTATATAGTACAGGTATTTTAATTGCTACCTTATTATCCCTTTGTACCATACCTCTTTTTAACAAAGATGAACGCAAAAAACATGGTACCATTCTTTTATCCGGATTAGCTTGTATTGTTGGCCTCAGCCTCTGTGCTAGTCTTTGGTCTAGTCCTATTGTGGTTTCACTTAGGACAAGTATAGGTGGAATGTTTGTATACTTCCAATTCGATCGCTTTTACTTTCTATTTCCGCTAATGTGGATTTTATTACTAGCTTATGTATTGCAGTCCTTCCTAAGGCTAGCTTTTCGCTTCTCTTCTCTCTTAAAAAGAAGTATTTGCCTTGCCTGTATTGCAATCCTTTGCCTATACCAATTCTACCAGGTATTTCAGGATAATAATCTAAACAAGAATATACGCTTACTTTTATTCAAGGATTATGAAACCATTACCTGGGAAAGCTTTTATATGGAAGAGGTATTCTTAGAAATTGACTCACTCATCGGTAATGATAAATCTAGCTACAGTGTAGTGAGCCTTGGACTCTATCCATCCATTCCACTCTATCACGGGTTCACCAGTGCTGATGGATATTCTAACAACTATGATTTGGCCTATAAACATCAATTTAGAACCATCATCGAATCTGAACTAGAAAAGGATGCTTCCGTACAAGCTCATTTTGATCTATGGGGAAACCGTTGCTATTTTATTAGTGCAGAATATGGATTTAACCCTATGATGAATAAAGATTTAAATCTCGACTTTCATACGCTTGAGTTAAATATAGATGCTATGAAGTCTATGAATATCAAATATATATTTTCTACTGGTGAAATATTATCAGAAGCTTCCAAAGAACTCAACCTACTAAAAGGAAGTCCTTTTGAAGATGAAACAAGCTATTACCAAATTTGGGTCTACGAGATTAAATAGTTTTCATTTGAAAAGGATGTGTGAATCAACTTCACACATCCTTTTTGCTTACTCTTTCTTATTCAGTTCCATATAAAGTTACTAACTTTTGTAGATATGCATAACGCTCTGCTGCTTGTTTCTCAGCTTCTGTAAATAAGATCTCTGCCTTTTCAGGATTTGCTCGTTTCAAAGAACCCCTCCCTTGCGTGTAGCTAGTAGTAATTCAGCCAAATCCAAGGTGTCTATAGAATATATTTCTATTTTACAATAAACAATTTTATCTCACACCGACAAATAGATATAACTTTTGACAACCTTTCTTTTTTATGTTATCGTTTTATGTCATTAATACAAAAAAGGGGGATTGAACTTGTTAATAAACGAATATATAAACTATAAGCGTGGTAATATTTCGCGCGAAAAATTGTCCGAAGGTTTGACTTTTTCCTCAGTCATTGAAAAAATAGAAAGCGGCGAAATTTATGCCGAAAAATTACTTATAGATACTGTTTTAGAACGAATAGGAGTGGAAAAAGATACTTTTGAATCTTTTGTTAACATCGAAGAAGAGGTTCTTTATGATTTAAGAAGAGAGGTTGTAGGCGGCTTTTTACATAATGACTTTAAAAATTTTGATTTAATACTTAACAAATATGAAAAACTTGCAAATTTAGAAAATAGTTTACATATACAATTTATTTTATTTACGAAAATGCTAATTTCAGGTAGTAATTCAAAAGATCTAGAGCTCTTACTTAAGATTACTTGCCCCAAATTTAATAATTTACCTTTATCTGATTTGCTATTTTCAAATAATGAATTTATTTTTACTTATTTATATTTAAAATCTCTAGCTTTAGAAAATCATAAAGATGCAATTGATTTCATCCTAGAATTTATACTGCTTAATCAAAATCGTAAAGTTTTTTGTATGCTTGCAAATAAACTTTTTTCACTTTATTCTGACAAAATAATTATATTAAAAGGTGCTGAGTTTGCATTAGAAGTAGCTTGCAATCTAATTGAAAATTCAAGGAATACACATAATTACTTTTGCCTTGATACCTTAATTAAAATTAAATT
>CAYJHO010000155.1:0-4420 GCA_964369945.1 uncultured Lachnospiraceae bacterium | reverse complement strand
TCGTCGAGTGTCGTCCAGATTTTACTAATTGTCATTTTATTACTGTTGTCAGGGTTTTTCTCATCCGCAGAAACAGCCTTAACCTGTGTTAACAAGGTGACGATTCGTACCCTAATTGAAGAAGGGAACAAACGTGCCATAACACTAAACTCAGTGTTAGATAATTATGGCAAAATGATCAGTACTATTTTAATCGGTAATAATATCGTAAATATTTCAGTTTCATCACTTACCACAACTTTTGTTATCGAGAAGTTTGGGAATGTGTATATTGGAATTGGAACGGGGGTTCTTACCATACTTGTACTACTTTTTGGAGAAATTGTTCCAAAAACTATGGCTAAAAACCATTCCAACGCCTTTGCTTTTGCATATGCTCCTATTATTTATGGGCTCATGCAAATATTGACCCCTGTCATCTTTTTAGTTGACAAATTTTCTATTGGAATTATGCGTCTTCTTCGTGTAGACCCTAATGCCAAAGCTGTGTCCATAACAGAAACCGAATTGAAAACTTATGTGGATGTTAGTCACGAGGATGGTGTAATAGAAAGAGAAGAAAGGGAAATCATATATAATGTATTTGACTTTTCAGATGCAGTAGCAAAAGATATTATGATACCACGTATTAATATGGTTACTATCGACAAAGATGGAACTTATGATGATTTACGTGCCTTATTTGAGGAATTTATGTATACTAGAATTCCTGTATATTCTGGAGATCAAGATAATATTATCGGTGTTATTAACATCAAAGACTTTTTGTTTGTTCATAATAATGATGACTTTACCGTATCTTCCTTACTTAGAAAACCACATTTTACTGATGAGTTTAAAAAGACTTCAGATTTAATGTTAGAGATGCGTGAAAAAGCACAAAATGTTGCTTTTGTTTTAAATGAATATGGCTCTTGTGTCGGTATGATCACTTTAGAAGACCTCTTAGAAGAAATTGTAGGAGAAATTCGTGATGAGTACGATGATGATGAAAAAGAGCAAATCATGAAAATGGCTGAAAACCAATACATGGTGGATGGATTTATGAAAATTGATGATATCAATGATGAATTGAAAACGAAAATGGACAGTGAAGATTATGATTCTATTGCAGGTCTTGTAATCGAACACTTAGATAGACTTCCAGAAGTAGGCGAATGTGTCACCTTAGAAAATGGTATTCACTTAAGAGTATCTGAAGTATCCCAAAACAGAATTACTAGAGTCTTGATTAAACTTCCCGATGCAACAGAGGAAATAGAAGAAGAATCTTAATACAAAAAAGAATGTCTAAAACTGCCTATGCAGAATTTTGACATTCTTTTTATTTATGTGATATCCCTAACCTTCCGCATTTGAGAAGGGGCTATCCCATACTTTTTCTTAAATAATTTGCTAAAGTGGTAGACATCATTATAGCCTACCTCTTCTGCCACCTCTTGAATGGACAACTTGCTATTATTTATTAATAGTTCCTTTGCTTTTTCTAAACGAATGGAGATCAAACGTCGAATAGGGGCATCTCCTGTTTCACTTTTGAATATCTTAGAGATATAAAAAGGACTTACATAGACATTCTCTGCCAGTTGTTCTAAAGAAATCTTTTCTTTATAATGATCTTCTAGATAATTTACTATCTGCTCTGTTACATCCTTTACATTGATAGTTTCCATCATCTTTTCTTCGTCCTTGTTCTGCTTAGCATTGAAACTTCTAGCGATAACAAGAATGAGCTGTACCATATATGCCTTTAGCATAAATTCCATGCCTTCTTTGTTTCCTACACTCTCGGTGTCCATGGAGGTAAAGATACGAAACAGTCTTTGCTTTACTTCTCCTTGGGTTTTCAATATATTTCCTGGATTCAATTTCGGAAAATGATTGTATTCCATACACTCAATTTGAACATTAGTACAACCTACAAAATACTCTGTCATTCCTCGTTCACCATCTTCTGTAGGAATTGCTTGATGTAACACTCCTGGATTTAAAATCAATACATCCCCTTCCTCTACTTCATAGACTACATGGTCAATATTGTATTTTCCTTTTCCTGAAAGTACAAATGCAATTTCTATATACTCGTGGGAATGTGCCACTTCTATTTCTTTTCTCCTGGTTCCCTTACAGACATAGAGTAAGGTTGGATCTAACTGATTTAACTTAATACATTTCTCTTCGTTCATTTTTTTTCGTCACTTTCATAATCTTCCTTCACTCATATTAACATGTTTCTTTACAAAATGATACATGTATGATACAAGATACTACAAAAAAATAACTACCTTGGTATTACTAGGTAGTCATTTTTTATGATTCTATAAATGATTGTATCTCAGGATAAAGTAACTTATTTCGTTTAATATAACTTCTCTTAAATGCAGCAAATTGGCTTTCCCTTTGCAAAAGAGCACTTAATGTCTTCTTGGTCGCAAATTTAACACATCCATTCTTCACTTCTTGCCTATACTTACCTGTAAATTTATAAAGTAGATTCATTTCTTTTATTAATTGCTCGCATCTATGCTCTGTTGCATATGTCCTGATTCCTGTGTTCTTCAAATTAAATATTTCGGTTATTAAACTAGCTGTCATCATCGCTTTATCATTATCTTCTACATTTGCTTGGACTTTGATACAGTTTTCCTCACAATAATGTTCCAAATAAAGCTCTGGATCAAGTTTACAGCAATCTAAAATTTTATCATCATATTTTCTATGATTTTTCACCTGATTACAATGGGGGCATGACAAAAACAAATTGTCCCAATCAAATTTTAACTCCAACTTCTTTCCATTATGATGTGGTTTTAGATGTTCCACTTGTATATCTGATAAATTCGATATATTGCATAGATAACACTTATTATGAAAATCTGTTCTTAACTGATTAATTACATCCTCACCATTATAAGTTCCAGACGCATTTCTTTTTTCTCTTGCCAAGGATTCAGGCGCTGGATAAGATCTTGTTACTTTTACCATTATAGATCCTCCCTTGCCTCAAACTCTGTTTTCAACCTTTCAAATTCTGTTGTCATCTCCCAAGATAGAAAATCTGGAATTTCTTCTAATTCTATTTGTATCTTTGCTATTTCTATAAACTCTTCATTCGAAATCTGCTTTTTTACCACTAGCCTTTGGTATCGTTTAAATTTTTCTATAATATTTTTTGACATGTCATCGATCCCAAAGTAGCCTTCTACAATTCCTTTGTAGGATACATCATTTAATCCATCTGCCACTTTCACCTTATTCTCTAAATCAAAAATAACCACTTCTTCCAAACTATTTAGTACAAATGGACTGTGAGTTGTAAGAATGAATTGTACATTTGGGAAGAGAGTTGTAAGAATAATCAATATATTTTTCTGTAATTCTAAATGTAGGTGTGCCTCTATTTCATCGATAAGTACAATCCCTGGCATAGTAAAGGCAAATTTCCGATTTGCTTTTACTTGCATACGCATCATCATATCTACTACAATATCTAACACAGCACCATAGCCACTAGACAGAGTGTTAAAATCAAAGGCTGGTTTCTCTGGTAACTTCAAAGAAAAAGTAAAGGTCTCTGCATCAAATAACAATTTAATATCTTCATTTTCAAAAATAGTAGCCAATACTTTTTCAAACTGCACAAACCATGTAGCTATTTCATCTGCTTTTTCTATATTCCCAGCTCTTGCTTGCATAGCTTCTGTTGTTTTCATATCTAACAAAAACTTAATAAACTCAAAACGTGGCAATTCTTCTATTGTATATTTGTCTTTCAGATTGATTTTTTCTACATGCTCAGAAATGTTAGCTTCAAATTTTCGATTCACTCTATAATAGGCAACAATGAATTGGGCATTGATAAACTGCTTCAAAACAGCTTCTTTTTCAATATTTAAAGAGATTTCCACACCTTGTTGCATGGATTCTATTCTATCGTTGATGTATTTTATCCTCGTTTGAATCGCATACTCTTCACCACTTAAAGTATTTTCCTTTTCTTTATTTTCTAATATATCTGCAAACTCTTGATATTTACCCGCAAACATATCTGTACACAAGAAATTAAGATAATTTGCAATGGCATCTAATGTACTCGTCTTCCCACTACCATTTCTTCCAGTTAATATCAAATGCTTAACTTTATCCTGATCTATTTCAATTTCTATATCTCTTAATCCTCTTAGATTATGAATCTCTAAATTTGTCAAAAATATTGGTTGCACTATACTGCCCTCCACATACACCTTATATATTCTCGGAATCTATTTCCGAAATTCAATTACTCTTATAGTATACTGAATATCAAGCTAGAAGTAAACACTTCTCTTTTAAGTAAAATTCAATACGCTTTACAAAATGATACATGTATGATACAAGATACTACATTTTCTTTTTCCCTAGTTTGAGTAAAATTAAAACG
>CAYJHO010000154.1:0-4423 GCA_964369945.1 uncultured Lachnospiraceae bacterium | reverse complement strand
CTTTTAATATCTTTACTTTTACTAATACTCTTTCTACCCACAAAACTACCACTCGAAAAGACTTTGGGCTAATCATGATATATAAGAGTAACGTCACTACTACTACATTTAATCCCAATCCTAGTACATAAAGAATCATATATCCATCTAGGTACTCTAGTAGTGTGCTAAAATTAAATACTAGAAAACCAATTCCTAGTAGAACCAAGACCAGCTTATATAGCACTGCAACTGTCATCAAAACAACAGTACTATCCCCAATTTTAATTTTATCTTTTGTCATATAGTATAGCTGTGCCGGTTGCCCACCAGTTGCTGATGGAGTAATTCCTGAAAAGAAAAAACCTACAAAGGAATACATCAGACAATTTTTTAATTTAGCAAAACTTTTCCTTGCACGAAGCAAATACCAAATCATAAAGCCCTCTGCTGATACAAAAAACAAAGCAGCAAAAAGTGAAGCTAAAACCCACTCTCCTTGCATCCCTTGCATAGTGCTCACAATTTGCGAAATACTATTGTCTTTGAACAATGTCCATAACGTCACGCCAGCCAAAACCAAAAATATGATTGCTGTTAATAAATTCTTCCTCATCCTGCTCCTTCAATAATCCTTGAATCGACCCTTCGTATATTTGTTCACTATACTCCATATGATAAAAATCTTTTGGTGTAACTAGCGAAAAATCTTTTTGAAAGTCATAAACATCGAAATCCTTTAGCACCTTACCGATAAAGGATGAGCATGTATATGTATTCTTTTGATGAAACTTACGCCCAAAAACCAAAAATGGTAAACCCAAAATAGTATAGTGGGTAGAATATCTCATTTCATACATTTCATGCATATATTTTCTAATTTCTTTCTTTTGCTCTGCTGTACACTCAATAGAAAAAACCTTATATCCTGCCTCAGGGTATTGCCTTGCTATCTTTGGTATCTCTTCTTGTTCAAATCCTGCAAAAAAAGGAATTTTGACATTTCTTCTCCCTATACTATATGCTTCTCTCATATCCGGATCAAAGCCTAGCGCAACATGAATATAGGGTTGTTTTATATGCCATCTGATCAGTGTTGCAAAAATACCTGGAGTATCCACTAAGGCAATATATAATCTATCTGTTCTATTAATTAAATTCATACTTTTTTTTCGCTTTCTGATAACCAAACATTGTCATAATAGTTCCTAATTTAGTCGGTAAGTACGTCGCTCCACTCAAAGACATGAATCGAAGTCTAAGATAGATTTTCTTGTCGTATCCCTTTACTGCCTTCCATAGATCTTTTCTCTTTTGAAGAGCCTCTTGATCTCCAATCAGCAATAAATGAATCCCGCATATCGATAGCATAATGGAAACATTTATAGTTAAATAAACTGCTAATTTCTTATTTTTTCCCCTTGCCTTTGCTATTTCTGATTTTTCTAAGACTAACTTAGTCACTAGAATTTGTTGATCAATTCTTCGCATCATAACTTGCTCGTTTACGGATTGATCATCTCTGCCTAAAAAGTATTGATATAAATCCATATCCATATAATACATAGTATCCACAAATCTCAAAGGTTGATTTGAGAAAAGGTTATCTACATAAAAGGTATGTTCCGGTAATTTCACTCCAGATGTTCTTAATACTTCAGTTCTATAAATCAAAGAATGCATGACTAAATACTGGGAAGTTTTAAAACGTTTTACATCCTTCCAAGTAAACACTTCATCCACAGGAAGTGTTCCTTGATATCCCATTGACTTTGTTCTGTTTTCATATAAATGATTGTATACATAATTACAGACTAATAAATCTATCTCTTGCTTATTCTCTACCCAATATTTTAATTGGTTCATCATTTTCTCTAATGCTTTTTCCTCTAACCAATCGTCTGAATCTACCACTTTAAAATAGATTCCTTTTGCACGCTCTAAGCCTGCATTCACCCCAGAACCATGACCTCCATTGGCCTTATGTACGACTTCTACCATGGTAGGATATTTTGCTTGGTAGGAATCAGCAACTGTTCCTGTATTATCGACAGAACCATCATTCACTATAATAATTTGAGCTGCCTCCCCAGCTAGAACCAAACTATCTAGACATCTATGCATATACTCTGCTGAATTATATGACGGCACTACAAAGGTAATAATTTTCATACTACTCATTCCCTCCTCTTTGTGATATCTCATGTATTGTATCACATTTTCATAAAAAATAAATTAATTTTTTCTTAATCTATCTATATTTTTATTTAAAGATAGAGATAGAAATTCTTAATTTCATCTTTTTTGTTTGACTCAAAAAGCCATGATATGTAAATTTTCCAAATCCCCTTACCTGTATCACATCGTCTTTTTTACAAAATCTACTATTATTTTCACAGAGTCTAGAACTTACAAAAACTCTTTTTTCTCTAAACAATGTGATAACTTGACTTCTAGACAAATTATATACTTTAGCTACTACTACATCTATTCTCTCGCTAGATACAGAATGTACCTCTTCTATTGGTTCTACCTCTTGGTACTCTCCTAAGGTATCTGTTTTGATACAGCGTACATTGGTATGTTTAATCTTTTGTAAATGCTCACAAATAAAATCTACGATAGAAGTTTGGCAAAATAAATAAGCCTCTTTATCTCCCACTACAATATCTCCTAGTAAACTTCTCTCAATCCCTAAATTCATAAGAGCTCCTAAGAAATCTCTATGATTTAATTCATCAGCAAACTTACTTAGTAAAGGTTTGATATGAATCAAAGAAATTGGAAACTCCTCTTCATATCCAAATTCTTTTGGATTTCCAAAACGAACCATATTGCGTTCTGACATTTCCCGCCCACCATAAATAGTGGTGCCTGCAAAACTAAGTTCTTCTATCATATTCCAATAAATTGTCTGTTCCATCATATCTAACATAGGTGTGAATGTATACATATTCTGTTCATAAGAACGTCTTGCCAGTTCTTTCAACCTATTTACAAATTGTTGTTTATCTTTTTCACTTGAAATTGCCATCGCTTCTCCAAATCATTGTTTGTTTTGATAGAAAAAACGAAAGAACTTCCTGATTCTTCAGTAAACTCTTTCGTTTTTTTACAAAGCAGTCCGTAAGCCGGGTTCTGTTCATACATTCGTATGTGATAATCATCTATCTAGACTTGCCGTCACCGACAAGTTCGAGCGACCTACCTGAAAACAGATCGGGCCAATCTATTGTTCTCTGCTTGGTCTTGCTTCGGATGGGGTTTACACGGCTCTCCTTGTTACCAAAGAGACGGTAGTCTCTTACACTACCATTCCACCCTTACCGGTTTCCCGGCGGTTTCTTTTCTGTTGCACTTTCCTTAGAGTCACCTCCACCGGACGTTATCCGGCATCCTGCCCTATGAAGCCCGGACTTTCCTCACCCATTTTCATGGCTGCGATTATCTGTCCTACTTTGCATGTATCATAATAGCATATGGAAAAGCTTTCGTCAATCATCAGTAGCTTTTCCCCTTCTCTTCTTCACAATCGTCATAATTACTGTAAAAAGCACTAATAGCAAGATCGAAAGAATAAGACCAATCGGATTGTCCCCTATATTAGATGCACTATACCCTAGATATACATATATGATAGTTCCTGGTAACATCCCAACAAAGGTTGCAATACTATAGTGCAAATAGCGAATTCCTATAATCCCAGATAAATAATTAACTCCAGCAAAAGGGAATAATGGAATCAATCTTGCATACATCATAAATTCAAAGCCATTCTTTGTAGCACTTTCTCTAGCCTTTTCTACAAAACTTCCACCTTTAATATATTTTGTTATAACATCCTTGCCTAAGATTTTAGCTAAGAAATACGATATATGGCAGCCTAGATTCGCTCCTATAGTAGTAACGATAACGCCCCCTACTAAACCGAATAAAGGTCCCGAAACCAAAGTCAATGCTGCTGCAGGTACAACAAAGGTAACAGAAACCGCATATATTAGGATAAAAATCAAAGGAGCTAGCGGATGATCTGTAAAACGATTTACCAAAACAAGCAGGGTATCAATATTTAAATAATTACGGAATAGAAATAGAATCAATATAATGATACTAAGAATCATGATTTTGATAATTAACGATTTTTTCACCCTTCCCTCTCTTTCTCATATCTAATGATACGTGTCATACGAATTACAGCAGTCATGTACATTAGAACATTAAAAACAGACAAAACTACTAGTATACTACTAGGAAATATAATCATAATGGCAAACGCTATAAATGTCTCTGTTCTCTCTACAATTCCAACATCATAATGCAATGTCTTTTTCCCTTTATTTTCAAAAATAATAGAAGCTAACATAAAGGTTGTAAAATTAAACATGGCACCAATATAAAACAAAAAATACAACACTGCAAACTCTGGCCTTAAAAAAAACAAAGA
>CAYJHO010000153.1:0-4439 GCA_964369945.1 uncultured Lachnospiraceae bacterium | reverse complement strand
CTACATCATAATAGTCATTCATACTATCGATTCCAACTATTTCTACTTTATCGTAGTTTTTCAACAATTTTTCTGCAAGATTTGAACCTATAAATCCTGCAACCCCTGTAATTAATACTTTTTTACAATTCAAATCGATTCTATTCATAATTTTCTCCAAAAAAATTTCCTGCCATTAAACCCTAAGCCTAACAACAGGAAACTTAATCATTTTATTCGCTATCATCAGAAATACTACTGCAACTACTGCGATTCCTGATACTCCACTTAGCACATTGATCCCTACTTCTCCTAGATCAAAGTGCCGTCCCTCGATAAAAAGTTTATGCCACTCATCCAAGTATCCAAATATCACTAGGATACCAAGCGAACTAGCACCTGCTAAAATATTTCGCTTTATAGTAACCAAATTCGCACTATGTACCAGTATCCCTAAGATAAAGAACAATCCCACATGCGCAAGACTACGAATAGTCGTATGCATTGCATCATATTGCAGGGGCTCTGGGTTCTCATATACGATTTCTGTTGTTATTGTTGCAATGCCAGAACTAAGGCTTGCTGTTTCTGCACCATTCTGAGAGGATAAACTATAAATAAGTATCATCCATAGAAAACTCGCAGTCCACAGCACACATTTTCCTAATAATCTATTCTTCATACTACATGGCACCATCATGTCGAAACACACTACCAAAGGTCTTTAGAATAATCTTGAAATCCAGCCATATGCTCCATTCCATGATGTACTTCGTATCTAACTTTACTACTTCTTCAAAATCTGTCACTCTACTGCGCCCGCTTACTTGCCACATACCGGTAAGTCCTGGCTTGGTAGAAAGTCTAGCTCTATGATGAATTTGATACTTCTCCCACTCATCTAGGGTAGGAGGTCTGGTACCGACTAGGCTCATCTCACCTTTTAATATATTATAAAACTGCGGCCATTCATCAATACTCGTTCTTCGAATAAAATTGCCCACACCTTTGTTCTTTCCTTTTTCACTTCCGATAATTCTTGGGTCATGATCCATCTTAAACATCATGCCACCTGCCACCCTATTTTGTTCCATCAATTCCTTCTTACGCTCTTCTGCATCGAGATACATACTACGAAACTTGTAGAGCTTAAACAACTTTCCATTCTTCCCAACCCTTGTCTGAGAGAAGAAGATGGGTCCTGGAGATTTGATATAGATGATCGGTCCTATCACTAGAACTAACAGCAAGGTAATCAAGCACCCCACGAGCCCTGCTAGGATATCAATACATCTCTTCATGATGGTTTCTCTTGTAGTAGCCGTATTCATGGTGGTGGTTACTACCGTATAATTGCCAATTCGTTCTACAAACTGACTTCTGTTATAAGTTCCTGATTTATGTAATATTTCTAAATGAACCGTAATGCCCATTTCTGTAAATTCTTTTAATACTTTCTCTGTTCTCTCATCGGTACTAGGAGCACTTATGAAGATTTCATCTACCCAAGCTCTGCATACAAATGCAGTTAGATTACTTGCGGTTGCTACAATCGGAACTCCGGCTAGACTTCCTTCTACGGCGTCCCCATCTAAAAGGGCTACACCTAGTACTAGAAAACCTGCATAGTTGTTCTGAATCAAATCCTGTTCTACGCGATCCTTTAATTCCTTGGTGGTAACAATTACAATCTTCTTGGTGGTCATAGAAAAGAGACCTTTTCTTGCCACATATTTCTTCCAAGCTATGCGAGTAATATAACTAATGACAAAATAAATCACTCCCGTTAATGCTACCGTAGTTCTTGAATAGGATTCTCCTGATCCTACTAGAAATAGATAAAAAGTAACTAGAAGTTCTACGATAATTACTTGGTATAAGGTTTTACCAAACTCTTTTCCATAGCCTCGTTTCATGACTCCAGAAAAGGTATCCATGGTAATGCTACAAATCACTGCCATAACAATCATGACAAACAAAGTAGAGGTATACAACCTCTCAGTAAACATATTACCGCCTGGATGTCTTAGATAATATGCTGCAATATATGCAATTATAATACATAATATATCTAGGACGAGAAAATCGATCTGCTTCATCCAACCGCTCATTTGTTTTCTGTACATATGACTCCCTTAACTCTCATTATACTCTCGGAACATTATACCACAGATACTTTAGTCAAGTAAACAAAAAAATACCGCATATAGAAAGATTCTACATGACGGTATTTTTAATTATGCTCTTTTCTTGTTAACTACTGCTACACCAGCGATAGCTACTAAAGCCATTGCTGCCCAAACCATAGTTGTATCAGCTGTTTTAGGTGATACTACTGCTGCGTCTGTTGTAACGATAGCAACTGGTGATAGAGATGTAAATGTAGCTGTAACAGTTCCATTTCCAGCTGTTGCAGGAATTACTTCCCACATATCTTTCTCAGCGTTGAAATGAAGTGCATATACGTTCATTCCAGCTTTAACACCGTTTACATCGAATGTTAAAGTTACAGGGAATTGAGCATATGGTACTGATACTTCAAATACATCAAGTACTGTTGCTGTTGCAGTTCCTAATACAGTAGCAGCATTTGCAGAATCGATACGTTGCTCTGTTGGGTAGATTACTACGTCAAGAGAGTTACCATTCGCATCTGTTACGCTTGAAACTTCTGTTGGAACTGTTTTGCTTTCAGCTGCTGCTACAGGCATTGCAAATGCAATTACCATCACTGCTGCTAAAGCAAGTGTAATTATTTTCTTCATGTTTGACTCCTCCTTTTTTAATATTTATATTAAAACCTAAGGTTCCAATATCAAAATAATTCCTTACACCAAATTATAAATTGTTTGTTAAAAAAAAGCAAATACTTTTTTTGTTTAATTACTTATACTTTTTGGTATGTTCTTTGCAACACCTACTACGATATACCTATTGTTATCTTTATTTGCTACGCAGGTGCTCAGGGTAATCAAATGATCATCTTCTGTTACTTCTAATTCCTCATTGATATAATTGCTCAAATCATTGGTATTTTCTAAAGAACCCAAGAAGTCTAAACTATCGGCGTCATCTCCTTCATCGTACATCCAACGGATATGTCTATCATCATATACTACGGCTGCATAAATCTCATATACATAGGTATTTTCCGGAGTATAAATCACTATTTCGTTATACTCTTCTCTAAAATCAGCATTTTTGAATAATTTCAAGGTACCAAACATAGAGCCGTCCTTCATCTCATGTCCATAAACTACGGTATTATAATCTCGAAAGTCCTTACTGTTATAGGTAGGTTCCGAATAGATGGATCCTGGTAATCCATTTACATTTTCAATGGTATAATCCAAGTAATAGGCATCATCTGATGTATGTTGAACAATAGGATAGGAAATCGAAGTTCCAGGCACTTCTACCCAGGCATAGATATCCTCATTTATTTCCCATAGACTTTCAAAATCAATGGTGTTTTCATAAGAGTGCTGGTATTCCTCGGTTTCTACTTCTTCTACCACAGATTCTTCACTCTCTTCTACAGAAGCTACGGTCTCTTCTAGTTCTGTACTTTCCATACTTTCTTGTAAGTCTTCGTAAACTTCGCCTCGCTGCTGCTTCCCAACTACCTCTATTAATACAAAGGCAATTACCACTATGGCAGCAATAGCACATAATATATAAACTATCTTTTTACTATTCATGCTGTTTCCTCACCTATTTGTAATAAGCTTCATAACGCTTAGCATATTCTTTTCCATAGTATCTATTATCACGTCTGCGATCTACCTTATTTAAAACACAGCCAAGAATTGGTGTTCCAGTCTTTTCAAGATTCTTCTTCACTTCTTGTGCATGATGGTACTTTACATTACCAGCCTCAATTAGCAATAAACTTCCATCACATCTTGGTGCAACGACAGCTGCATCAATTACCATTCCTAGTGGTGCACAGTCAATAATAATAAAGTCAAAGATTTCTTTACAAGCATGAATCATCTTGTCAAATGCCTGACCACTCAATAACTCCGAAGGATTCGGTGGTACTGTCCCTGCTGGGATCAGGTAGAGATTCTTTGTTTCTGTTTCATAAATAACATCTTGTAATTTCTTTTGTCCAGATAAGTAGTGTGAAAGACCTCCCTCTACTTTTCCCTCTGAAATCTTGTTAGCTATCACCGATTTTCTTAAGTCAGTATCAATAAACAATACTTTCTTCTTCAATTCAACAAAGCTACGAGCCATATTAAGAGATACGGTTGACTTCCCTTCTCCTGATAGACAGCTTGTAATCATGATTACCTTTTTATCTTCTCCACAAAAAAGAATATTGGTTCTAAGAGTCTTCATCTCTTCTGCCAATGCATATGGTAATTCTTCATTCTTCAAAATAAGCTTTTCCATGTATTCCTCCATTTCGAAGCATTTATGCTGAGAAACCTGAGCTAAATCTTAAATTTAGC
>CAYJHO010000152.1:0-4468 GCA_964369945.1 uncultured Lachnospiraceae bacterium | reverse complement strand
TTTCCTAAAATCAGTTCCAATAACTTTTTACAAATCTTAGGATTTTTCATCACTTCCTTTTATACCGACATGTTTTTCTGTCGGTACGCGAGTAGAATCAGGGATTCTACTCTGTGATCATAGTGTTTGGGGCCCATTGCCACAAACACAGGGATGAAAAAAGAGAGCATCGGCTTCTTTTTTCATCCTTTGCTTAAAACATTAAGTCATTGGTTAATCCTATCTTGTCCCACTCAATCTTTTGTTTTTGCATCATACGTTTTATCCTCTCATTTTAACAGATTTCTATTACAAATCCAATCCTTTGTTTACAAGTTCCTTAAAGTATAGGAAGTGTAACAAGAAAAAAGAGGAAAAGCAAGGGGATATATCGTCTTTTTAGCAGGGCTTAAATTTATAGCATTTTTTAAGGATATTTAGAGCTAAAATTAAAAATCATCATAAATGTATTTTTATTACCTATAAATTCACATAATAAAAAAACGGAGAAATAGCTAAACTATTTCTCCACCTTTTATTTATTATTCTTGCTCTAAAGCTAAAGTTTTTGTTGTGATATCACAAACAGATTCTGGACCATAATATTGAATAGCACCTGGATATACATAAGCTGTTTCTACTGCCCATGCATCTCTCTTAGATTCGAAATATTTGAAAGGCTTTCCTTCAAGCTCTACAAGAGCTTTTCTGATAACTGGTTTGTCTTCTCCATGTCTTCTTTCCATGTTCATCATCTTTGTGATTGGCATACCACCTGCAACCCACTCACTAGCTGGCTTAGAAAGGTTAGATACTTTAGATAAGTAACCATTGTAACCATATTGGATCAACATAAATGCATTATATCCTAATGAGTAGCAGTAATCTGAATCAAAGTTTGATGGGAATGCACATCTTCCTTCATATCCAAAGAAGTGGTGAAGTGCATTGAATTTACCTTTGAATCCTCTTTCAGCTAATTTATCTGCAACTAATGCTGAGAATAATTTTTCTGATTCAATTAGAGATACTTGCACGTTTCCGTGTGGATCTCTTTCTAAGAATAATTGTTGTTGGATTCCTTGTGGTAAAATTGAGAATACATCCATGCTTTCTTTTGTTAATCCTGTTTGGATGAAAGCATATTTTTCTTCCCATGTTTCAAGTGCATTGAAAGTATCAGCTTTGCTTCCAGCAAGTAATTCATTGATTTCACCAATTAATGAACCGAATTCAGGAACGAATTCTACAACACCTTCTGGAATAATAGCAACACCGAAGTTCATGCCATTGTTTCCTCTTTTTTCAACAGAATCTGCAATGTAATCTGCGATTTGAGAAAGAGACATTTTCTTAGCATCTACTTCTTCTGAAATTAAACAAATGTTTGGTTGTGTTTCAAGAGCACATTCTAAAGCTACGTGAGAAGCTGAACGACCCATAACTTTAATAAAGTGCCAGTATTTCTTAGCTGAGTTAGCATCTCTTTCGATGTTTCCGATTAATTCGCTATATGTTTTAGCAGCGGTATCGAATCCGAAAGAACACTCGATATCTTCATTCTTAAGGTCACCATCGATTGTTTTAGGGCATCCAATTACTTGTACGCCTGTATTGTTTGCTGCAAAGTATTCTGCTAATACTGCTGCATTTGTGTTTGAGTCATCACCACCGATGATAACAATTGCTGTAATTCCGTGTTTCTTACAAACTTCAGCTGCTACTGCAAATTGCTCTTTTGACTCTAACTTTGTTCTACCAGATCCAATGATATCGAATCCGCCAGTGTTTCTGTATGCGTTAATATATTCGTCATCAAAGATTAATGTATCATCTTCAACAAGACCACTTGGTCCGTTTTTAAATCCGATTAATACGTTTTCTTTGTTGGTTGCTTTTAATGCATCATATAGACCACAAATAACATTGTGTCCACCTGGTGCTTGTCCACCTGAAAGAATAACACCAACTACTTGCTTTTTCGCAACTGATGTGTTTGTGCCTTTTTCAAATGTAATTTCTTTCTTGCCATATGTGTTAGGAAATAGTGCTGCGATTTGTTCTTGGTTCGCTACACTTTGAGTTTCTTGTCCTTCTTTTACTCCGATTTCAGCAATACCGTTTCTAAGCATTCCTGGAAGCTTAGGTGTGTACTCGTATCTTGCTTGTTGTAATGGTGAATAATTCATAATTATCTCCTTTAAATTAACTTATTTTCAACTACCACAATATTTTAAGCTATTTTAGGGGAATTGTAAACCTAAAAAATATATATTAGCGATTTTTCTTTATTTCCAGCGTTTTCTTGTTACTATGGAGCTGGTGTTGCATCTACACCAATCTCTTCTATCCATGTATTTACATCACCCACTGCACTTTGTCCTCCCGAATAGCCTGCTAACGCTACTTCACCTGTAGAAGTATGCACATGAAAATAAAACTTAGTTGAATAAGCTGCTTCTGACTGGGCTTCCGGAATGGTGCCCCACCAACCATTTATTTCAGATCCTGCAGTAGTCTGATCTTCAATATCTGCCTCATCTACCCCTAATACTGCAAAGAGACTTCTAGCAAAAGCTTCGATGGCAGCTGGATCTGTTACAGGAGTAGCTCCACTGTTTGTAATAGCGGAAGCTCTTGTACTTTCTGATGGAATTGTCACCAATAATTTATCATGAAAAGCCATATTATTTACATCTGAATGCTCATCTGTTGACCAAAATACACAAAAATATTGTCCTGCTGGAACATTATTTTTAGGATCAGCTACCGCAATAGTTGCTGCCCTTACTATATTGGTTGCCACTTGTAAATCATTGGATTCTCTCCTTTACGCCAAACGTATCATACCATATTTCATTTCCCATGAAAAGCGATAATAGAGCTAATCCTGTTACTAATCCAAAGCAAAGATACAGCACCGACATGCAAGCAACAATTGCTACACATCAGTGCTGTGAATTTCTTTGTATCCTAATCTTTTGATATCCCTATCAAGGCACCTATACTTGCCGAAACAAAATCTCGGTAGAGGGATAGGGTTGCTACGGAAGAATCGCTAGGAATCAGATATTGACTAAAATTTCTTACTACTACCATAATCAGAAGACAAAAGGCACAGGATCCTGCAAGAATAATAATCTGATAGTTTAGAGGTACTTTTTTTAGTGGAAGGTCATCTGTTTTCTGTTGTTCCAAGATGGGAGCCTTGGCAGTATCAACACTTTCATTTTGTGTTACTTCCCCTCGTATGCTCTCTGTTTGTGCTATCATCTCAATCTGCTTTTGCTTCCCTTTATTGCTTTCCCCTTGAAAACCAATGCTATTTACTCTAGTTTTTTTGCTGGCTTCTTTGCTTTGTGCATTTAAAACACTTTTAATAGAAACCACGCTCATCAAATATCCAAAGATGGAGCTTAATGAAGTTCGAAAAACAATATCAATCTGACCTAATCCTTCACTCGTTTGTGAAAAAAACAATGATATTCCGGATTGTGCTAATAAAATAAAAAATATAAATACAATGGAAATAAATGCAACATTTTTACTGCTTAAGGATAGAATCCATGACTTTGTTTTCTTTTTCATACTACCCCTTTCTAGTCATATTTTATCATACTATCAAATCCTGCTTTTTTTAATTTGTCTGCTAATTTCTTGGCATTCAATTTTGATGAAAAAGCACCTACTTGCACTCGATAAAATTTCTGTGTTTCCTCTTCTTTTTCTACCACAACCTGACTTCCTCCCATGGATTTTCTTACATCTTCACGAAAGATATTCATGTCTTTTCCATGTTTTGGAAACCAATGCATTACATCACTATGATTTGAAGCAACGCCTATCGTATTTCCTTCGCTATGGCATATAATATCTGCCAAAGGATCTAAGTTATATTTCTTACACAAATAGGCAAATACTTCAACGGTTTCCTGGTATACGGCATTAAAATATTCTCGGCTTTTTAAATTATCCTCACATATTTCAATTCCAATATAGCCATTGTTATTCGCATTTTTGCTGCTGCCTAATCGACCAGAGCCACTGTGCCAGCCTACATAATCCCAAGGTAGTGTCTGATAAGTACGAATGGTCCCATTTTTATCAGTTCCAATAAAACCGTGTACGCAAACACTTCTTCCTCCTGGCTTAGCCGTATTCCAATGATTTCCATACTTATTTACACCAAGAATTCCATCATCTGGCCCTACATATCTACTTAATTTTGTATTATTTACCCCTGTTGAGTGGAGCATAAGCCCTCTCACCACGTGTTTTTTTCCTTTGATAAAGCAATTATTTTTTGTTAGATAGTATTGCGTTAATTTCATAGCCAAATGACTCCTTTGATTTACTTATTCTCTATGGAGTTACTTCATTTTCCATTTGTGCTAATTCCACAGTATCTTCCATCTTCATGCCAATTAGCATTTGGTTCTTAATAACATCACGTAGCATTTTCTTTGCAGAACTATTTACTTTCATAATA
>CAYJHO010000151.1:0-4705 GCA_964369945.1 uncultured Lachnospiraceae bacterium | reverse complement strand
CTCGGAATCTAGAGCCCTTACTTTTAGGGCTCTAGATTTTCCTTAGGAGACTCTGTCCCCCACTTGTTCATCATGAACCTCGTTCTATAGATACTTAGTTATAATTTCCAATTTTTATATCCCTATACAGTAGAATGTGGTACAATGTCTATGTTTTATAAACAAAAGAATATATATACAAATTTTATCGATTGAAAAAGGAGTTAAATTATGACATCTCTATGGACACTTTTTTTGTGCTTTGCTAAAATTGGTGGCTTCACCTTTGGCGGTGGTTATGCCATGCTTCCTATTTTACAAAGAGAAGTAGTAGAAAAATATCACTGGACTAGCGAAGAGGAACTACTAGATTACTATGCGATCGGACAATGTACCCCTGGTATTATCGCAGTTAATACTGCCACCTTTATCGGTTATAAACAGCGAGGAATTCTAGGTTCTCTGGCAGCAACCCTAGGAATGATATCACCTTCTATCTTTATTATCGCATTAATTGCTGCAGTACTAGAAAACTTTTCGAATAACCCCTATGTAATATCCGCTTTGGCTGGAATTCAAGTTTGTGTCTGTGCTCTCGTCTTTATGGCTGTTCTTCAACTGGCAAAAAAATCTGTAAAAGATACACAAGCTAGGATCATCTTTTTACTAGTTTTAGCCGCTACTTTATTTCTAGGGATTACCACTAGCTATGTAATATTTGCCATTGGCTTACTTGGCTTTTTCCAAGGAATCTACTTATTAAAGAAAAAAGGAGGCATAAAATCTTAATGGAGCTATTATTACTATTTATTACTTTTTTTCGTATTGGATTATTAGCTGTAGGTGGAGGATTAGCCACACTCCCCTTTTTAATGGAGATTCTTCCCGAACAAGATATCATTAATATGATTGCTGTTTCAGAATCTACACCAGGTCCCTTAGGTATTAATATGGCCACCTATGTAGGATTCACCGAACTAGGAATCCTAGGAGGACTTATTACTCCCTTAGGTTTGGTTGCACCTTCCCTTATCATTATTATTTTAGTAGCAAAAGTATTAGAGAAATTTAAGAAATCGATCATCATCCAAACTATGTTTCGTTATTTAAGACCTGCCTCTACTGCCTTGGTAGCATTTTCTCTACTTACCATTGCCTACACAACTTTTTTTAAGACAACAGAAAACCTTATAAATATAACAAGTGTCTTCTTTTTCCTAATCTTAGTGCTTGCTATGTGGAAAATCAAAATACACCCTATCTTCTTTATCATAGCTTCTGCCATCGTAGGAATTGTATTACAAATGGGACATGTATAATCATTGCATAATTATATATTTTATGCATTTTTATGCACTGTAATCATTGACAAATCCTACATTTAATAGTATATTGTGTTAGAAGTATTAATAAGAAATGAGGAAAATAATGAAAAAGAAAATAATTGCACTTATGACAGCTTGTATGCTTGCAACTACTGCATTGGTAGGATGTTCTGCTGACTCGGAAACACTAAAAGTAGGAACAAATATCGGATATCCACCTTTTGAGTATTTTGATGTGGATGGAACTACACCAATTGGAGTAGACATCGAACTAGCTTATGCGATCGGAGAAGAACTAGGAATGGAAGTTGAGATTGTTAATACAGCTTGGGATGGTATTTTTGCTGGACTTGATAAAGGAGATTACGACTTAATCTTATCTGCTGTAACCATTACCCCTGATCGTTTGTTAGACTACTCTTTCTCTACCCCTTATATCCAAAACTACCAAAGTATTGTATCTTTAGTTGGTGGCGAGTATCAAATAACAGACCCTTCTGAATTTGATGGATTACGAGTGGCATACCAAGAAGAAACAACTTCTGATATCTATTTGACAGAGTATATTGCTACTAATGGCATTACCGTAGAAACATATGAATATGCTAATGTAATGGATTGTTTTACTGAATTAGAATTTGGTAGAGTAGATGCTATCATTGTAGATAGTACTGTAGCGAACAGTTATACTGGCGAAGGTTCTTCTTTTGATATTACCTGGCAACAAAATGAAAACCCAGAAGAATTCGCGGTTTGTATCAAGCAAGATAACACAGAATTAACAGAACAAGTGAATACTGCCTTAGAAGCATTAAAAGCAGATGGAACTTTAGACGAGATTTTAACAAAATACTTTTAATCCAAGTGATGACTAGATGCGGGTGCTAGAAATAGCACTCGCTTACTGCGTATAGAAAGGAATTATATGAAAAAGAAATTTTCGATTTGGTGGAAAATAGCAATTGCCTTTTTAGCACTTGTGCTCATTATGACTCCACTTTTTTTAACAAACCCGAGTGAGGCTGATTACCTATCTGTTATCCCCACTGAATTCAGTGAATTAGAATCTAAAAGAAGCTCTACCGTACATAAAGACTACGGATTTATTTCAACCTACATTATTACAAACCAAAGTTCTTCTAATGAAGCCGCACGTATTGCTTATGTTGGAATTGCAGGTCAGGTCATAAACAGTGAATTTGTAGGAGTGGAAGGTCTTGAATATGAAAATGGTTTTCTAATCTTTATAAGTAACTGCCTAGTTTGGTTTCCAAGCTTATTAGAAGGAGCAAAAATAACCATTCTTTTAACAATAACTTCTGTTATCGTGGGAATTATAGCTGGCGTCTTTCTTGCACTTGGAAAGATGTCGAAACTAAAAGCTGTACGTGTTCTCTGTGAAGCCTATATTTTCTTCTTTAGAGGAACTCCATTATTAATGCAATTATTCTTTATTTATTATGGTCTCCCGCTAATCAATCCTGCCTTATCCATCAACGATCGATTTGTCGCAGCATGGCTTGCCTTTAGTTTAAATTCTGCTGCTTATAGTGCAGAAATCATCCGTGCTGGAATTCAGTCCATTGACAAGGGGCAATTTGAAGCAGCTAAAGTACTTGGTTTTTCTTATGCCAAAACAATGCGTAAAATTATAATTCCGCAAACCTATAGAAGATTAATTCCACCTGTTGCCAATGAATTTATTATGGTACTAAAAGATGCTTCATTAACCTCAATTATTGCCCTACAAGATTTATCCAAAACGACTCAATCAATTATGACTTCTACTAGTGATGTTACGGTATTTATCCCATCTATGATTTTATATTTGATTATTACTGCAGTATTTACTAAAGTATTTGCTGTTTTAGAGAAGAAATTCTCAATTTATGAATAAGAGGTGCTTTATGGAAATTATCAAAACAGAACAGGTATGTAAATCTTTTGGAGATTTAGAAGTATTAAAAAACTGTAATTTAAGTGTTAAAAAAGGAGAAGTGGTATGTATCATCGGACCATCTGGTGCTGGAAAATCTACTTATTTACGCTCTCTTAACCACTTAGAAAAAATCACATCGGGAAAAGTATGGATCAATGGTACCTTGCTAGATGATCGTATTCACGGTGTGAATCAAATCAAAATGCCAATCAAGGAAAGAACAGAGCACTTATTAGACATGGGTATGGTATTCCAACGTTTCAACCTTTTCCCGCATCTAACGGTTCTTGAAAATATTATGTTAGCGCCCCAGGAAATCAAAAAGCGCAAAAAAGAAGAGGTGGAACCATTTGCTAGACAACTTCTAGAAAAAGTTGGCCTAACAGACAAGGCAGATGTATACCCTTCTAAGCTATCTGGTGGACAGCAGCAGCGTGTGGCTATTGCTAGAGCTCTTGCCATGGAGCCAAAGATCATGCTATTTGACGAACCAACCTCAGCTCTTGATCCTGAACTAGTAGGCGAAGTATTGCAAGTAATGAAATCTCTTGCCGCAGAAGGTATGACTATGATTGTAGTTACCCACGAAATGGGATTTGCTAAGGAAGTTGCGGATAAAATTGTATTTATGTATGCAGGTGAAATCTACGAAATAGGAAAACCTAGTGATATCTTTAGCCAACCCAAAACAGAGCGTTTGCAACAATTTTTACAGTCTGTATTATAGAATTTGTATAATGTATTTGCAAAAATTGCTAATTGTGCTATAATTTCATTGACTATTTATTACTTAGGAGGAAAAAGAAATGAAAAAAGGAAATTTAGGTATTATACTACCATTTTATGCAGTATTAGGGTTTATTTTAGCAGTTATTGGTAGCCCAACTCAAACGTTATTGCTATTAGGATTTGTAGCAGTAGTAGAGAAAGATGAGTGGTTAACAAAGCAAGTGATTCAAGCTTTTTTTGCAGCTGTTATTATGTCTATCGTTTATGCTGTATTTGGCTTATTTGATTTTGTTTCAGTAATTCCATTTATTGGTGCCGCAATTCTAGGAATTATCAACGGTGTTGAAAGTCTTATTTCACTAGCTGTATTAGTATTTGCTGTTATTTCAGCTATCAACGTTTCTAAAGGAAAAGACGCTAATTTCCCTGTAGCAAGCAAGGTTGCTAACTGGGCTTATGGAATCATTGAAAAGAAAGTTTATACAACTACTACAGAAGAATAGAAGTAACTAATAAAAAGAAGCGGCAGCTTGACTCATAAGAGTTTGCTACCGCTTCTTTTTCTATCATCTCGTCCTATCACTATTTAATATTGCTTTCATGCGCTGATCCATATACTCTGCTATTTCTTCAAAATTATCAGCCACATTCTCTTGCTGTCCTATATCATACTGCATATTATAAAGCTGCCTACTTAAAGTATTTCCTAACTCTATATTTACACTTTCTTCCT
>CAYJHO010000150.1:0-4744 GCA_964369945.1 uncultured Lachnospiraceae bacterium | reverse complement strand
CTTCTCTCCTCTTAAATCCGACAACAGCATAGATAATTTGCAGTCTCTTTATCGTATTTTTTTACTAAATACTCATAACATTGTCCTAAATTTGGTGTTCTCTTATCCATTCTGTGGGCATCGGATGCCACATAATCTACTAGGTCATGTTTGATTAAATATTTACAAAATCGTTTGATTTTAAATCCCATTTTCCCCAATACAGATTCTGCATTGATTTGAACTTCTGCGCCTAAGCCAATTAACTCACTTAGCACTTCTTTCTTTTCCACCACATAAGGATATCTCTCAATATGTGCAATAATTGGAATGCAATTTCGATTTCGTAACTCAATCAAGAAGGATTTCATATATCTAAGGGAAGATCCTCTTGAAAACTCTACCAAAATATGCTTTGACTCTCCAAGGTAAGCAATGTCACCTTGATCTATTTTCTCAAGTAGATAAGAATCTGCAAAATACTCTCTCCCCAAATGTAGTTCTAATTCTGGATCAATGTTATTTGCTAATTTCTTAATCTCTTCAAATCTCTCTTCTATGACAGAGTCTTGTGTATGAAACAATTCTTTTCTAAAGTGAGGAGTCAAATAGATGCATCGAACCCCTTGTTCTATCTGTAGTCTTAATAACTGCTCTGCTTCGTTCCAATCCTTTGCCCCATCATCTACTCCAGGCAGAATATGGCAATGGATATCTACCAATCCTTTATGTATCATTCTTCACTCCACCTTATCATAAAACACATCAATTACTAATTCCTTTAATGCTTCATCATCCACGATAAATTCATCATGATTTTGTCCAATATTGTTAGTTCCAGGTATCATCAAAAGTTCTTCTTGGAATTCATAATCGGATAGTTCTTCTATGGTTCCTAGATCCAAATCCGTTACCATATATGGTTCTAGTGCAGCCCAAACGTTACTAGCCTCCATCATTCCCATATCTTGGAACTCTTCTAGCAAGGTAAAGATAAAATTCTGCTGTCTTTCCATCCTATCTTCATTGCTGTTATGCTCTGTAATATCTCGATATCTAACATACTTTTCTGTTAGTTCTCCATCTAGTTCTACCATAGCCCCTTCCACAAAGGTTTCCTCTATATAGGTATAATCTTTTGTCATTTCTATGGTAATTCCACCGATTGCTTCTACAAAGGCGGAAAGCCCATCTAGATTCAAGGAAAGATAATGATCGATTTGCAAGTCATAAAGTAAGGTAGATACTGCTTGTTCTGTCAACATACAACTTCTCTTTCCACCATCTCCAAAGGAGTATTGCATGGTGATTTGCATCTCTGCTGTTGTAAAGTATTCCCCATCTTCATCAAATATCTGTATCGGTGTCATGGTATCTCTAGAAATTTCTAGCATTTCTACTGTCTTTAATTCGCTGTTTAGTATCAGCAAAATCAAACTGTCAGAACGACCTCCATCTCCTTCTTCCTCATAGGAATCCAGTTCTCCAAATTGGTCAATCCCCATAAATAAAACGGTGGTCAATTCATCCTTTAATTCGTAGTTCTCACCTTCAAACTGAATACTACTAGTATCCCACTGTGCCAACAACTCTTCTGCTGAAAGTACAGATTCCACTGTTTCTTCCGTTTCTGTATCTTGTACCTCTTCTTGGCTCTCATTCCCAAGGATGAGTACCAAGGCTACAAGCAGCACAAGGACTATGATTGCCCCTAAGCTGAGGCCAATTGCCTTTTTCTTGTTCATATCTTAGCTTACACCTTGTTCTTCTAGTTCTAAGTACACATCTACTTCTTCGTCTACCTTCTCAAACTCTTCTGCGCCTTTTCTCTTACGAACTGGCTTTTCGTCATCTTCCAAGATTGGAATCGATGCAAGCGTATTGATTCCAAGGAATCTCGAAACATCATCGTCATTCTTAATGGTATCGTTTAAGAAGTATCTCAAAATAATAATTGCCATACAAATCAGTGCTCCAACCAAACCACCAACCGCTGTATTGGTTACCGTACTTGGTGAAGATGGTGCTGTTGCAACCACCGCTGGCTGTACGATAGAAGGCTTATCGGTTACCATAACCTCTACTACTCTATCTGCCACATTTTGCGCAATGCTATTGCTAATCTCTGCAGCAACCACAGGATCGGCATGTTCTACATTAAATTCTAATAAACGTGAGTTACTTGGATTATTTACCGTTAAACTCTCATTTAATTCTTTATAGGTCATATCTAATTCTAACTCTTCGATGACTCTCTCTAATACCACTCTAGACTCGGATAACACTTCAAAGTCTACCGTCAAAGAACTACCAATTTGTAGATCAGTTAGAGATGTAATACTTGTTGTCTGTGACAAGATATAAATCATAGAAGAAGAGGTATACATCGGGGTTATTAATAATTTAGTAAATGCAAATGCAGCTATCGCCCCTACAACGGTACAAATAGCAATAAGGATACCTTTCCTCCAAAGAGTAATAAAGATATCCTTCAAATCTATTTCTATTTCATCCTGTGATAAATGCTCGTTCATGTGTACCTCCAATAAATAACTTATTTGTATATAAAACTCACATCGATAAGTATATCACAGATATTTTAGTACTGCAATGGGGGAAATCAAGTTTCTTGGGATATCTGAGTTTTCTTCCAAATACCTCTATACTGGTTGAAACTCCTTTTGTATCAAATCCTTTACTGCCTGACTTCTTAGCACTTGTTCTTCTTCACTAATTATTTGAGCCGCTTGTTCTTCCACATAATTGTGTGTGACAGCCGAAAACAAGAATTTCTCAGCTAGAAATTGTTTCATCTCCTGAATTTTCTCAAGGTATTTTGGATTGTTGTATTGGTCTACCTTTTCATAAGGATCTTCCTTTAAATCAAAAAACAAGGCATGATCCAAACTTCCACCCTTTAACAACAAGCAATGGTTGTGATCTCGTACCATATATTTGGCACCTTTTCCCATACCATCTTGAGTAAATATATAAGGCTTAGAACTTTCTTCTTTTAAAGAAATCCCTTCCATTTCCTTTGGAATTGGTAAATCACAAACATCCAAAATCGTGGTACCTACATCAATGTTTTCAGAAAGTGAGTAATCTACTCTGCCCTTCCCATAAGAATTCGGATACTTAATCACTAGTGGTATTCTAGTCAATGGCCGATACATATGATTTCCTTTTAATACCATATTGTGGTATCCCATATAATCTCCATGGTCGGATGTATAGATAATCATAGTATCCTCATACAAGTCATTGTCTTTTAGGTATTGAATCATATCCCCCACTCTATCATCGATTTCTGTGATAGAGCCATAGTACAATGCCATGATATTTCTAAGGCTCTCTTCGGTTAAGGTCTTATAGTCAAAATATCCCCTGCTACATTGATAGTCTAAGTCCGATATGGTCTCGTCGTAGCCATATAGTAATTTCAATTTATTCCCATCATACATCTTACTATAAGGATGCGGTGGATCAAAAGGGTGGTGTGGCTTAATAAAACCTACAAAAAGAAGGTTATTATCTTGCTTCTTCCATGTTTCTAATTCTTCCATAGCCCGATTGGCAATCCATTCAGTAGAGTAATCTTCACAGCTTAAGTCCGATTCCATAGCACCAAAGCTAGAAAAGTATTGTTCACTTCCCTTTTCTCTTTCTTCTAGGACTTGGTCTGTAACGTCCACTCGATCTACCAGTCCTTTGTCTGTTAAGAACTTGTGGTAATCATCTTCGTATCTTCCCTTTCCACACTGTTCTGCTAGTAACATGTTGTCATAACCTAAATCTAGGTAAGTTGGTGTGGAATGCATCTTTCCAATTGCCGTGGTACGATATCCATGCTCTCGAAGCACTTTCGGAAAGGTAGCGATATTCTCTTCTAACGTGGATTGATTCGACCAGCCTCTATGCTGATGCACATATTGAGAACATACAAGTGAGTACCTGGATGGTGTACACACAGGATATACGGTATAGTGGTTTTCATAACGAACTCCATCCCCCGCTAACTGATCAATATTTGTTGTCTCTACATCTTGATTTCCATAGCAAGCTAGGCAATCAGCATTGTGCTGATCGGCATGGATGATTAATACGTTTTTCTTCTTCATGGTTTCCTTTTCCCTCCCATATAGTGTGACGCTTTTACTACCTATTTTCATCTATACAAAGTATAGATTCTATACTTTGGTATAACTCCTTTACTCTTTCTGGATATAGGCCAATCTCTTCTAAAATCAACTCTAAACTCTTCCCTTGCTGGATTTTCTGCTGAACCTGTAGCGAAAGTACTTCATCTATTCCTTCAATTTTCCCTTCGATTTTCCCTTCGATTTTTCCTTCGATTTTTCCATCTTTCCTACCATCGCTATAGCCATCTTCACGCAAAGATTTGTCGTGTAGTTCTTCATCAAATTCAAATATACTCACACTGGTTGCCTCCGCTCTCCACTTTATTAGAAATTTCTGTAAGATGCCTTCTTCTATACTTTCAGATACTGCCTGTTCTACCGCTTCCTCTATTCTCTTAACTTTGCTATAATTTCGTATCTTTTCCACATATGCTGCATACTCTTTTAAGGTTTGACACAAGTCCATCAACTCTAGGTTTTGCCCTACATTGATGTTTACCATGGTAACCTCTAATTCCAAGCTATAGTTTTCCTCTTTTTGCAAAAAGGCATCGGATAACTTTAAGATGGTCTTCTCTGGTGCCTGCTCTGTTCCATTGTAGAATACCACAAACCTAGGCGTT
>CAYJHO010000149.1:0-4797 GCA_964369945.1 uncultured Lachnospiraceae bacterium | reverse complement strand
AGTGTTGATCGATTGATTGGAAATTATGAGGATACATTTATTTATGCTATTAATGCAGGTTTCTCTGGAATTCAGGGAGAAATCCGCTCTGCACAAATCAAAGTCTTTTTTCCAGATACCATAAATGTCTTTATAGGAGATACAAAAGAACCAGTAAAAAACGTAAGTGAAAACCCAGTCACTGGAGGAACTGAAGTGATATATGATTTTGGTAGTATTACCGATTTAGGTATTGCTGTTCGCCTAGGTCTAGGTGTTAACTTTAAGCTCTCTACCTTAAGTGGGTCTACCTTTACCATGAATCCAACATTATGGATCAATGACGCCCAAGTCCTCAGCTATACAGGGAATGAAATACGTTTATTTGCTGAGGCTAATTATGAGATTCACCGTGAACTTGTTTTGCCAGCCATAGAGCCTTCTGCTGGTAGCGAAATTTATTATAAGCTTACCCTAGAAAATTTTGGCGACTTAGGAGCGTCTATTGACAATGCCATAATCACTTGTTTGGGAAGTAGTGAAATAACTTTGGATCCTAGTTTTCCTGTCATTGGAAAGGACGTTTCTACAAAATTTGCAGATACCAGCATGGATGGAGTTCTAGGAACTATCTCAGGAAATACTTTAAACTTTTCCCTTAATTCGTATAAAGGTCAACGCTATGAGTTTATTTACAAAGCTTCCATTGCCGCTGGACTGACCGTAGGAGAACAACTCTCAACGCTAGCAAGCTTAAGTGCTACCTCCAAAGAAACAGAAGAGGATATTCATGAAATTCAATTGAATTTCCCAGTCTACGATGCTAGTGTATCTATCTATTCTCCAGACTATACACTTCCCGAAGAATTCATATATTATCATATGAATATTGCAAATACAGGAAATCAGATTCTATTAAATGCAGTGTTTGAAAATGAATTGCCAGCCGAAGTAGCCTTCTATCAACTTACTACAGGGGCCTTTGATCTGCGCGCTTTATCTGAAAACATCTCAGCCAACTATGAAATAAAATACACCACCAGAAATGGCCTCAGCGGAAGCTTAGGAAACTTTAATACCGATACAAACACACTGATTACTCTCACTGATTTCATTCCAGAAAATGACCGCCTTTCCACCTTAACTTGGGATTTGGCAGCATTGCGTGTGGGTGTCCGCGATCGAATTCCGCCTAGTTTATTTGGCGTTGTAGATTCAAATCTTCCTCTTGCCACAGATTTACTAGATCATATGCATTTGAGCTTCGAAGATGTGGATGGAACAGAATATGAAAGATTTCAAAATGCAACTACCATCGTGGATGATATCTGCGTACTAACACCTAATTTATCTAGTAGTATGGGAAACAATCCTCTAAAACCAAATCAGGAATTTACCTATACCCTTGGGGTAACTTGTGTGTCTTCTAGATTATATGAACCTTTGCTAGCTATTTTGTTACCAGAAGAAATAAGCTATGTAGGTAACGAAGCCTTTACTTTTAGAGATATTTTTGGAACCATTGCCCCTCGCATGCCAGAACCTGTGGTAATTCCGAATTTTACAAACAAAGGAGAAACTTTAGTCAAATATCAATTTGATGGCGACTTTTCTTTTTCCTTTCGCCAACTTGCAAGTTTCTCTATTTCTTTTCAAGCCAAAGTTGCCATTGGTGCCTATGGTGAAATAGAATCTGCACTTTTACTAAATTCTGTAGGAAGTACGGGACGAATTCCTAACAATTATGATGTTTATCTTGATACTAATGATATCGCCAACAACCCATTAGTAGATAATAAATATTGTGTTAGCAATGTAATCACAAACAAAATTTTGTTCTTTGTTAGCACTTCTTCGAATAAATTGGTAAAGGGCGCTTTAGATACCGAATATTTAGAAGAGCCCGCGATCGGATCTACCTATGAAGCAGGAAATTTGGAGTATAAGATTACGGTTAAAAATATCGGCAACTCAGATCTAAGCAAAGTAGCTATTGTAGATATTTTGCCATTTCTTGGTGATGCCTCTGTTCTAAATCCTAGCATCAACCGTGGTAGCGAATTTTCTATCTACTCCCTGAGCGAAGTAATAGCCAAACTGCTTCCCCTAGAAGAAGCGGTTAATTTTGATATTCAATATTCTACTAGCACAGATCCTATACGTTTTGGCCCTAATTTTGACATCATTGGAAGCGATGATACTTGGTCAATAGATCCCCCTGAGGACATGAGTAAACTTCGTTCCTTTCAGGTAACTACCACAGATACTATCTTAAAACCTGGCGATAGCTTAGAAGTAACTGTTCTGGGATCCGTTCCAGTCGGAACTAGCCTAGGCCAAGTAGCTTGGAATTCTTTTGCTGCTGATGTTAGTTATCTAGACATCAACGATGTAGAGCAACATTTGTTGGCAGTTGAGCCTGAAAAAGTAGGAATTTCTATTCAAAACACCTCTGCTGATCGTGTAGAAATTGGTGGTTTTGTTTTTATAGATGAACGATATAATGGTATTTACTCTCCCGAAGATATCTTATGGAATGATGTGGGCGTGATTCTCTATAATGAGAGTCGAACTGTAATTGCCTATACTTTCACTACCCCTGATGCCGATGGGAAAGACGGTCAGTACCTATTTAAGAACTTAGCACCTGGCCAATATTATATTCAATTTGTAATGGATGATACAGTCTTCAAATTCACGAAACAACGAAAAGATATAGAAAATGGAAGCCTGGTAAATCCTATCACAGGATTTACAGAGCTCCTAGATATGCGTACTCTGAAAAGTAACCGGACTGTTCTTGCTGGAATACTACCTAAGTCCACTAGAACCATAGACGATTTATTAAAGGTTAACAACAGTGCAAGAGGTATCATGCGAGATGTTGTAAAGAATCAAATGCTTCTTGTTATGAAGCAAGAGGATATCTTAGATTTAATCGATAGTGACCTTTCCTAACAAACAAAAACCTAGCTGGCAGTGAAACTACATAGTTTTCGCTACCAGCTAGGTCTCTTTATTTTTTTATTAAAATCAAAGTAAATTCTAATTCATGATTAGGCTCCTGTTTACATGTAATCTGAATTCCCATTTTCTCACACAGTGTTTTTACAATATAGAGTCCTAAACCTGTTCCCCCATTGGTTCTTGACTTATCGACCGTATAAAAACGGTCAAATAAATGTTCTAATACCTCTAGCTCTAGATATTCTGCCTGATTGCGAAACTTAATATGTAGTTCTGTCTCGTATTCATCTAGTAGAATTTCTACTTTAGATTGGGTATATTTAATCGCATTATAAATCAAATTCTGAAATACTCGACCTAGTGCATCTTGATTCGCATATACTAATATCTTTTTTTCTGGAATCACGAAGTGAGGTTCTATCCCTCGAGTTTCAAAATTCTCATAATGTTCTGCTAAGACAGAAATTAAAATCTCTACTACATCTATATTTTCTAGCTTAACTTCATAATCACGATCATCCACCATAGATAGTTCATAAAATTCTTGAATCAAATGATACAAATTTTGACTTCTTCCTTCTATAATTTCTAAATAGTCCTTGCTCTTTTCTGGTCGCTCTTTCATCATGGAAATATACCCTAATATAGAGGTGAGTGGTGTCCTCAAATCATGGGAAATATTGGTAATCGATGCCTTTAGTTGCTCTTCATGATTCCGAATTCTTACCTGCTCCTTTTCTTGCTTTTCTATGGTTCGATTCATCTCACTGCAAAGTAAATCTATTTCCTTGTTAGCTATTTGTGTGGTCAATTTTTTTCTTGTTGTTTCTGTATTTAAAACTTGTAATTGTACTCTAATATTTCGTAATTCTTTCTGAATTAGGATAAGGCGAAGTCCCAATGCCACTATCACGATTCCTAAAAGCAAATACCACATTGGCTTCGCCTCCTTCCTATGCCTCTATTTTAGTTCTTTTTTTTGAAAGTAAGTATAACTAAGTAAGCTAGTTAAAAGCACAATTCCCACATTGCTAATCAATATCTTTCCCCATTTTAAGGTTATCTCTCCTGCTTGGATAAACTTTACTTGATAGATTGGTATCCATTCTAGCCAAACTTGATAAGGTTCCTTATCAAAAACCCCAATTACGATACTAAGCACCATCAGCACTGCTATTCCTGCCCCAATTGTAAATCCAGTATGTTTCGTAAGCATCGCAACCATAATCACAATACTTGCCAACCCAATTTGAATCACTAAGGTCAGAAGATAGTTGATGAATAATTCTGATATAATTGCACTGTTCAAACTCACACCAAAGCCCCAAACGATACTTCCTCCTGTTACAAGGGAAAGAAAATAAATCGAAGTAAAAATCACGGTAACTAGAAAACAAACTATAATTTTTGCTAGCAAGAGTTGTAATTTTGATTTTCCTGCTGCTACTGGTATCCCTATTGTCCTTTGCGTAAAATCGTCACAGACAAAGATTCCCACAAATATACTAACAAAAAGTACCACCGTTGGTACATCGGTTACTACTCCATAAAACATATGGTATCCCGTTGTCTGTATGGCCTCTGATACCTCTACTGTCACACCCTCAGGAAGTGAGGATGTATTGAAGTTATTTGCAAATTCAAGCATGAATAAAAATCCAATACTGGCTAGTACTATAATCAGTAATAATATTTTAAAACAATTTGATTTTCTTAGTTTATACAACTCCGCTCTTATAGAATTAAACATGACTTTTCCCTCCTATCAAGTGCATATAATAGTTTTCTAAACTCTCTCCCTTTGTAGTAATTTCACTTACTACAATACCTGCTTCCATCATGGATTTTGCA
>CAYJHO010000148.1:0-4887 GCA_964369945.1 uncultured Lachnospiraceae bacterium | reverse complement strand
ATTAACAGAGTGGTATGTATTTGTAAAAGCTCAAACAGATAAACTATTTGAGCAAACAACTCTCAAATCAGTTGATTATTACAAAGAGATTATTTCTGTGATCGATACAGAAGATAAAGATGCAATTGAAGAAGCAATGGATTACTTTTATGATAGTGTTTATGAAGATGCGTATGATAACTATTACGATAGCATATATGAAGATGCTTTCGAGGAACTGTATGATGTATATTATGATGGTATAGTAGCAGATGCTGCTGATACAGAAAAATATAGTGATTGGCTTAGTGTTTCTAGTGATACATATAGTGAATGGTTGAATGCGAATTCAGAAATTTATAGCACTTGGTTAGATGCTAATTCTAAAATTTATAGTACATGGCTAGATGTGAGCCGCGAAATTACTTGGAATGATAATTATGATATAGATTCTATTGTTGCAAGCAGTGATACCACAGATAACAATCTAGAAGCAGAGGAATCAGATCAAGAAAATAGTGTAAATGATGATGAGCAAACAGGCGATAATACCTCAGATAATAATACCAGTGAAAGTACAGTGGAGGATCTAGTAGAAGAGACAGAAGAGACAGTAGAAGGGATAATGGATGGTATTCGTCCAGAATTTAAAGAAGCAATGGATAGCTACGAGCTATTCTTCGATGAATATATTAGCTTCATGAAAGAGTATAGTAATTCAACCGATGCACTTAGTATGATGTCAGATTATCTTGATTTTTTAGAGAGATATACAGAAGCTATGGAGCAATTAAGTGAAATTGAATCACAAGAAATGAGTAGTGAGGAGTTAGCATATTACACCGAGGTAATGTTAAGGATTAATCAAAAACTACTTGAAGTAATGTAAATCAAATAATATGGCTATAAACAGTTTTTCTATTTTAATATTAAAGAAATTTATTGACACTCCCACCTTATAAGTATATTATAACAGTAGAAAGTTTAATGAAACTTTTAAAAGTTAAATAAAAATAAAATTATTGGAGGAGTGTATCTTTGAAAATAGATAAAGAAAAACTAAGAGAAATTAGAGAGAGTAAGGGCTTAACACAGAATGAATTAGCTCACAAATCAGGAATATCTGTAGTAACTATAAATAAAATTGAAACGACAGATTTTGCTGATCCTTTCCCTTCAACAGTCTCCAAGATAGCTCAAGCATTAGGGGTTAATAGCGAAGATTTTCTACCCGAATCTTCGAATAAAGAAATGTCAGCAAATACGCTTAAGGAGCGAGCGGGATTTGTGAAGTATTTATATGAGATTGATAGCTTTATGTTTCACTACATCAAAAAGCAGATGGAGATTTTTAAAAGGGATTTAGGGGAAAGGTTTCATATTGAAGATTGTGATCTTTTTGAAACAGCAATTTTTGCAGGAATGTCTTGGTCTAAGAAAGGAAATACAACAAATTTTACTAATTATGCTAAGGTACTAGGAAATCTAATTGCCTTAAAGAATAGTGGACCCAACGCTATGTTGAAGGCACAAACAATAAGTGAAGTTATTGATTTAAATAATCTTTCTAAGTATAAAAATGTTCAATGTGTCTATGGTTTATATACAAACCGAGAAAAATTAATTCGTGTCGGTATGACAACTTGCTTAAAGTCACGAATAGAATCTCATGAAACTAATTTGAATACAGACAATGATGATTTAAAACTGGCTAGAGAGCTAATAAGGGAAGATGATTCAGAGGAGAAACACTCTTATAAAATTATTGTGAAGTTACCCGATGATAAGATGACAGGCTTACAAAGGCAATTTTTTCTTTCTTATGCTGAAACTAGAATGATTATAGAGCGTAAAACATATGAACAAGCCAATAAAAGTGGCGAAACTAGTATTATTTGTGGAGATCCATATATTCCAGCACAGGTTGCTCTAGAGATATGGAATCATTACAAATAAAATAATAGGAATGGTGAAATCCAACAAATAGATTCGCAGCTAGCATTAAAATGTTAGCTGTTTTTTTTTGAAACTATTCTATAATATGACATACAGTTGTCGTATTTTATGTGCTATACTAATATCAAAAAGAAGTTTTCAATGGGAAGGGAGAAAACGGATGGATAAACAACGCTGTGGTTGGCTTGATGGCTCTGAAATTTATAGAGAGTATCATGACAACGAATGGGGACGCCCTGTTCATGACGATAATAAACTTTTTGAAATGCTAACTCTTGAAGCCTTTCAAGCAGGACTTTCATTTATCACAATTCTTAAAAAAAGAGAAGATTTTAGACAAGCATTTGATAATTTTGATCCTGTAATAGTTTCAAAATATGATGAAGATAAAATTTCAGCACTTCTACAAAATGAGAAAATAATAAGGCATCGTGGAAAAATTGTAGCAGCAATAAATAATGCTAAACTGTTTTTGCAACTAAAAGAAGAACACGGTAGCTTTGATAAATTCATTTGGAGCTATGTGGATTTTACTCCAATAAAAAATACTTGTAGTTCAAAAGATGAGCTCCCGGCTACAACAGAACTCTCGGATAAATTGAGTAAAGATTTAAAGAAAATGGGATTTAAGTTTTTAGGATCTACTACTGTTTATGCCTTTATGCAAGCAACTGGAATGGTAAACGACCACACTAAAGATTGCTTTTTATATCATGAGAAATTTTAGGAGGAAATACTTATGCTAAAAGCAGTATGGAATATGAATTATGCAAATCAATAGACTTTTTGAAATAATCTACATACTTTTAGATAAGAAAAAAGTGTCGGCAACGGAGCTTGCAGATCGTTTTGAAGTATCAACTCGTACCATTTATCGTGATATTGATACACTTTCATCTGCTGGCATTCCTATCTATGCCACGAAAGGCAAGGGTGGTGGAATTAGCCTTATGCCAGACTTTGTGCTGAATAAAACAGTCCTTACTGATAGCGAAAAGCGTGAGATTTTGGCATCCCTTCATGCAGTGGCGGCAGTGAATTTATCAGAAAGTGAAACAGCGATAAACAAACTTTCTACACTTTTTGGAAATAACAACACGGATTGGCTGGAAGTGGATTTTTCTCTTTGGTACAATTTTGATAAAGAGGCAGATATATTTAATGCTCTAAAAGCTGCAATCATATCAAAAACGATTGTATCTTTCGATTATATCAGTATGAAAGGCGAAGTGTTAGAACGAAAAATAGAGCCATTAAGACTATGTTTCAAAGGCACAGCCCGATATTTATACGGTTACTGCACATTAAGGAGAGATTTTAGATTTTTCAAATTATCGCGAATCAAAAACGTCAAGCAAACTTCGGAAACGTTTGATAGAGTGTTAAACGAACCAGTTTTAAAATCTATTGCTATAATCGATGAAAAATATATAAATCTTAAACTTAAACTTACACAAAAAGTTGCTTTTAGGGTTTATGATGAATTTGAAAATTATGAACAGCAAGAGGATGGTAGTTATATTGCAGAAATAAACTACCCAAGCGATAAGGACAGCATATTTCTGTATCTTTCATCTTTTGGTAATGAATGCGAGATTTTAGAACCTGTAGCATTAAGAACAGAGTACAAAAATGAGCTATTGAAAATTTACAAAAAATATTTATAACATGATACACAGTTGGAAAATGCAGATATTGATATTTCTATTGCATTAATACAAGGAGGAAGCGTAAAAATGGCAAGTAGTGTAGAATACATAGAATTTGTATGCGAACAAATCGCTGGTGTGGGCGATATAAGGTACAAGAAAATGTTTGGCGAATATATGATTTATGTTAACGATAAGCCTGTGCTTTTGGTGTGTAATGATACGGTTTTTGTCAAAATCAAAGATGAAACTACTATACTTTTAGCCGAAACTGAAACAGGAATACCATATAAAGGAGCCAAAGAGCATTATATTTTGGATATAGAAGATAGAGAACTTGCAAAAGAAGTTGTACTTATTCTAGAGAAAATCACTCCTATTCCAAAACCACGAAAGAAGAAATCTGTAAAATAAAGGGGAAAGCCATGAAAGAAATCACAGCAAAAAGCATAATTTCAGCAAAAAACAATATGAATATCTATCGTGGTTGTTCCCATGGTTGTATTTACTGCGATAGTCGGTCAGAGGTTTATGGAAAAACTTATGATTTTGAAAATATTGAAGTTAAAATTAATGCCTTAGAGTTGATTGACAAAGAATTATCTAAAAAACGCAAAAAGTGTATGATAGTAACTGGCGCAATGACCGACCCTTACATTCCTTTGGAAAAAGAACTTCAGCATACCAGAAAATCTCTTGAACTTATCGAAAAGCATGGTTTTGGTGCAGCCGTTTTAACAAAATCCGATTTGATTTTGCGTGATATTGATATTTTAAAGCAAATAAACGAAAAAACGAAGTGCGTGGTGCAAATGACACTTACTACTTATGATGAAGACCTTTGCAAAATTTTAGAGCCCAATGTCTGCACTACAAAGCGTAGATTTGAAGTTTTACAAGAAATGAACAAGGCAGGTATACCAACTATTGTTTGGATGACTCCAATTCTTCCTTTTATCAATGACACGGAAGAAAATATAAGAGGTTTACTAACTTATCGCAAGGAAGCAAATGTAAAGGGTATTATTACTTTTGGTATGGGTATGACATTGCGTTATGGAAATCGTGAGTATTATTATAAAAAACTCGAGGAACATTTTCCAAATTTAAAACGTGAATATATGAAGAAATATGGCTCATCTTATGGGCTTGGAAGTCCGAATAGCACTAAGCTTACGAAAATAGTTCGTAATTTTTGCAAAGAAAATAGCATGTTATATGGCCAAAAAGAGGTGTTTTCTTATGTATGGGATTTTCCAGAGGAAAATACTCAAATTACCTTGTTTGACTAATTACTTCCTAC
>CAYJHO010000147.1:0-5041 GCA_964369945.1 uncultured Lachnospiraceae bacterium | reverse complement strand
GCCAATATGAACTTTATTGTTTGTGACGATAACAAGTCAAACAGAGAATATATTACCACTTTACTTTCACAATTATATTCCGCACCATCTATGAGCGAGTTGTCATCTGCTAAGGAATTAAGAACTTACTTAAGTTCACCAGGAGACCAAGATCTTCTACTTCTAGATATTATATTAGGTTCGGAAAACAGCATCGACATCATAAAGGAATATCAAACTAAAATTCCAAATCTACGAATTATTTATATCACCGGGTTTATGAATTATTGTACCGATGTTTATGACACCAAACACACATCCTTTTTGCTCAAGCCTATTGTAAAAGAAGATTTAGCACACGCTATTCGATTAACACTAAACCCAGTCGCTTGTGCAGTAGAACCTAAAATATCGATTAAGCATAATGAAGGAATTGAAGTAGTAAAACAGAATAGTCTATACTACCTTGAAAGCAGTGGACATTTGATTCATATTATCGGAAAAGAAATGCAGCGTTCCATTTATGGGCAGTTAAGAAAAATCATTCTTGAACTTGGAGATAATTTTATACACTGCCACAAAAGCTATATTGTAAATTTGAACTACGTAAGTTCCTATACCCCTTATTCTTTCACTCTAGAAGATGGTACTGAAATTCCTATTAGTCAATCAAAACGAAAACTAGTGAAGCTTCAATTTTTAAGCTTTTTAGAAAAACAAAGATAGAAAAAACTCCCTAGTAATTGGGAGTTTTTTCTAATTTCCTCTATTTAATTACATTATCATAAATTTCCTTTATCCTCTCAGGATAAATTCCAATCTCCTCTTGAATCTGAAATAGCTGTTTTCCTTGTTCTAACTTAGAAAGGATAAGTGCTTCTAGTAACACTTCCATCTCAGCAGATGATTCCGCTCTGCCTTCCGCTCTGCCTTCCTCTCTGCCTTCCGCTCTGCCTTCCTCTCGCCCAATATCCACTAAAGATTTGTCATGTTCTTCTTGGTCAAATTCAAAGATACTCACTCTTATGGCCTCCGCTTTCCACTTAATTAAAAATTCTGATAAAATACCGCTCGCTATACACTCTTCTATTGTTTTTTCTACTGCAGCTTCAATACCTAATTCCTTAGAATATTTCCTTACCTTGTCTACATACACTGCATATTCTCTTAAGGTTTGGCACACTTCCATCAACTCCTCATTATTATGGACATTGATATTAATCATCTGTACTTCTAACTCTAAGGCCAGCCATTTCTCTTTTCGTAAATAGGCATCTGAAAGCTTTAAGATGCTTCGCTCCGGTGCTTCTTTTGTCCCATTGTAGAAAACCACAAATTGTGGAGTAGGTAATTTCACCAATGTTTGCTTATTAGCTGCTCCTTTTTCATTTAGACGTTCATACAAACTAGATATGTAATATAAACTTCTTAAAGGCATATTAGGATTCAAAGTAGATTGATGCTCGTATAATTGAAGATAATCGTATAATAGAAAAGAAATGTCATTCTTAAAATTCATATAGATGGCATTTTCTAATGTGGTTATCTCCATTTCTTCTGTATCTGTATAGTTTGTTCCATTCAGTGCATTATATAAGCACAATAACTCCTTCTTTTCGCTAAATATCATACGAAACATAGTATCCTTATAGTTACGTTCGTACTTGATGTTTTCATCCCTCATATATCTTTCCTCCTTATTTTATCATGAGTATTTTTCTAATGCAATTACAAATATCACAATTAGCATTAAACATGATCTCTATACTTATATATGTCTAAAACAGGTTGGTTTGTCACATTATTTTAGTAAATATATAATAAACTTAAAAATACCAGCCCTAAGGCTGGTAAATATATAATATTTTATTCATTTCTTCTAGCATCTCGATTTGTAATATAGGCATCAATTCCATTCGCCATCCCCTCAGCCATTTCATCTCGATACTCCTCTGTTGCCATTTTCTCATCTTCTACTTGATTCGACATATAGCCCATTTCTATGATAGTCACTGGCACACTACTCCAATTAATACCACTCATAGTATCTGTTTCCCATATAGAACGCTCTTTTGCGCCTGTAGCTTCTATAAATCCAGTAAGCACATATTCCGATAATAGGCGCGACTCTTCATACCATTCTCCGTTGTATGGATTTTCTGGTGTTTGGCAAATAGTAAAAGCACCTTGGACGGATGAATCATTATTTCCATTGGCATGGATTCGAATAAATACATCAGTCTGATTTTCATTTGCTATTTGTGCTCGCTGGGCATTGCTAATATCCACTTCTGCTGTATCTCTAATCATAATAACATCATATCCTCGCTCCACTAACAAAGCTTCTAACTTAAGAGCTACTGCAAGATTTAGCTCGTGCTCTGGAATTCCTGTAAATTGCCCCGTTGCCCCTGATGATACTTTTGCCTTCATGGTAGTAGATCCTGGTGCAATAGGTTCTTTGTCTGAATTCCCTTTTGCTTGATGCCCTGCATCAATGACCACTAATACCTTTTCTATTTCTTCTACTTCCTCTATATTTTCTATTTCTGCTTCTTCTGTAGGAACTACAAGATCTGCTAACAGCTGTTTATTCTGAGTATTGTTTTCTCTTTTTTCCACTTCACTGGGTGTAATCTTTGCACAGGATGTGAAAAGAAGTGACACCATGATAAGTATTGGTAATATTTTTTTTATTATAATTTCCTCCGTTTTCTCATATATACTCCCGGAATCTTAATCCCTTACTTTTAGAGCTTGTAAACTTCCTGGCAAATGCCTTATTTTGAAATAGTACCTACCTTATTCAAGTTTTTCTACTTCAGTAGGTATGATTTTTCGTACTTTAGATGATATAATATACTATTCTTCTTTTTTTACCTACCTTTTTGGGCTTGTCATTATTTAGTCGGTACCCTTTTTTCTACTTTTTCTGAAATTTCCTTGTTTTATACCTACCTAAACTTTTCTTTTCTAATTTAGTAGGTACTTTTTAAAAATTAAAAATTTTCAGGTACCTACTAAATTGAAAATTCCCTGAATCGGTAGGCAGACTTTTGCTTTTTACTAGCATATCTATGCTTGGTGCATGGATATGGCTTACTTTTGCCTCCTAACTACTGCTTGCTAGCAAGTAATTACAAGTTTCCACCATTCTATATTAATATACTTTCGGTATCATAAATTAACGTACTTGTCTCCCGTTTTCTAAACTATTATAATATCATATAACGAGGTGACACAATGACTAAATTAGAAAAAATATTATTTTTGAATAAAATGCTGCTAATCGATATGCCACAGTACGAAAAGCAAGCAAAGAAATTTAAAGCTAATGAAGAGGAGCAACAGCAATTATTTCGCTCCCTTATGAACCTGCGACCACCCTCTCCACTGAGAGAAGATTTCCTACGCATACAAGACGAGATTTTAAGGGAAGAAACTCAACAAAAAGGAAGAATTCTCCTTTCCGATCTACAGCCAATTCAAGACAAGAAACAACTTTATTTATGGAAAGGGGATATTACACGCTTACAAGTAGATGCCATCGTTAATGCTGCAAATTCAGCACTTCTTGGCTGCTTCATCCCATGCCATGCTTGTATTGACAATGCCATTCATTCTGCTGCAGGGCTACAACTTCGACAAGCATGTCATGAAATCATGGAAAAACAGGGCCACGAAGAAGCGACTGGTCTCGCAAAAATAACAAAAGCCTACAACCTTCCTAGTCAATATATCATTCATACAGTAGGGCCTATCATCACAGGAAGACTACGCCAAACAGATTGTAATCTATTAGAAAGTTGCTACCGAAATTGCTTGAAACTAGCTATTTCTAAAAACCTAAAAAGTATTGCATTCTGTTGTATCTCTACTGGCGAATTCCATTTTCCAAATGATGTAGCCGCAAAAATTGCAGTAAACACTGTGCAAGAACTATTAAAAGAAACACAAACGAAAATCGAGGTGATATTTAATGTTTTTAAAGAACAAGACTACAAACTCTACCGACAATTATTGGGAGAAGATTACAAAGATCAGGAATCTCATCCAACAAAGTGATGCTATTATCATTGGTGCCGGTGCCGGCTTATCTGCATCTGCAGGCCTATTATATAGTGGTGAACGCTTTCAAAGATTATTTCCTGACTTTATCCAAAAGTACCAACTCACAGATATGTATTCTGCTGCCTTTTATCCCCATAAAACACAAGAAGAACTTTGGGCCTATTGGAGTAAACATATTTACCATAATAGATATGGGGCTGAACTAAATGAATGCTATCAAGATTTGTTTGCACTAGTCAAACAAAGAAACTACTTTGTTATTACTACCAATGCCGATCACTTATTTTTGCTACATGGATTTGAGAAGAAACGAGTATTCTACACACAAGGGGATTATGGCTTATTTCAGTGCTCTGTCCCTTGTCATAAGAAAACCTATGATAACAAAGAACTTATCTTTGAAATGCTAGAACAACAAAAAGATTGTAAAATCTCAAGCAAGCTTATCCCCCATTGTCCTCTATGCGGTGCAGTGATGACTGTAAATTTACGTAAAGATTCTACCTTTGTAGAAGACGAAGGTTGGCACGCTGCCTGTGCTAGATATGAAGATTTTGTAAGAGAACAAACAGGAAAGAAAGTACTGTATCTAGAATTAGGGATTGGATACAATACCCCTTCTATCATTAAATACCCCTTCTGGCAAATGACCTATAGAAACCCAAATGCTAGTTATGTAAACTTAAATTTGATGGAAGAACAACTTCCAAAAGAAATTATCAAGCAATCCATTCTAATACAAGGAGACATTTCTAGTATACTGCGTCATTTAATATGACTCTCGGAATCTTTCCCTACGGAATTCAAAAACAAAGTATTCACAATAGCTACTATCTTTAATAAACGCTTTCCTCCTCTAAATCACTATCATTATCATACTCATACAAGTGAATTTCTGACGCTACATTCACTTGTATGATTCTTCTATTTAAGCTTGGATAGTTTCGAAGGGACAAAGACTTTTTATTATTAAGGTACATCTCAATCATGG
>CAYJHO010000146.1:0-5061 GCA_964369945.1 uncultured Lachnospiraceae bacterium | reverse complement strand
CAAAATCAACGATAAGAATGTAAACCACTAGGTATCTTTCCTAGTGGTCTTTTTTGTTTTAAATATTTTTTAAATTTGACTTTTTATCAGATGGTAAGATTTTCTAAATTTTGCGGGGGAAATGCCTACATTCTTTCTAAATAAGTAGGTGAAATAGGCTAGATCTAAATATCCACATGCTGCAGCGATTTCACCAATGGAAAGCTGACTCATCATTAAACATTTTTTGGCATCTTGCATTCGCAAGTTTATGATGTAAGAATTAGGGGTGAAACCAGTATAATCTTTGAATAATTTATGAAAATACGTTTTAGAAATTTCGGTGGTATCAATTAAATCTTGTATTAAAATCTCGGTAGTATAATTATCATCGATGTACTTTTTTGCACTTATTATATTTTTATGATAAGTAACTTTAGGTTCAAATAGGGAAATTTCAAAAACCTTATCTAAAATTTGATATAAAATAGTTTTTGCATGGTATTGAGAATAGTCGGAGCTATCCTGGTAAGACATACAAAGTTCTTTAAAACAATGCTCATATCCGATCATGTTTAATTTATGGGGGGCAGAATCTAGAAGAGGATGAGCAATATTTTCTTCACGTGTACTTTCGTTACCAAAATCGTAATTTGTAATTCGGTCAATTGTTGGGTTCAAAGTGAAGCAGATAATATAGCCTTTGTAGGGAGGAACACCACACAAAGTTTCATTAGGTTTTCTAAAGTTGATATCTCCTTTGGAAAATTCAACATATTCACCGTTGATAATAATCCCACCTTCTGATTCGAGAAAAAACTCAATTTCATAGTTATAGGAACGTCTAGGAGAAAAAATATGTGCATCTTTTTTATGATAATAATAAGCTGACTCCTCTGCTCTTAATATATTTAAATTCAAATGTATCATTTTCACCTCAAATAACTGTACTTTTCTTATATTTTGATTAACATTATTATAACAGTATTTCTGCATAGAAGCTATAATGATTTGTAAATAGAATGACATGAACTCTCGGAATCTTTCCTACGAGATTCATGATGAAAAAGTGGGGGACAGAGTCCCCTGAGGAAAATCTTGAGCCCTAAAAATAAGGGCTCAAGATTCCGAGAGTATATATGACGAGTAGGGGAGGAGTAGAAATGTTAAGTGAAATGACATCAAAAGAACGATTAAATAGAATTTTTGAAAATAAGGAAGTAGATAGGTCAGCGATTAAATTATGGGGGTATCAATTGGGGATGACTCCTATTCATCCAGCTTATAAACCTATATGTCAGATTGCAGAAGCTACAACGGATATATTTTCTTCAGCTGATAGTAAATTTAATATTTATATGGGTAATTATGAAGATAAATATTGGAAAACAGCGATAGAAAAAACTAATTCGCCACTTTGGAATCACTTGATCACTGAAATTAATTTTGCAGGAAAGAAGTTAAGACAGGTTGAAAAAGTATCAACAATAGGAGAGCCAGGATATATTTTAGAGCATTTTGTAAAAGATGAAAAAGATCTACGATTTATGATTGATTTGCCTTATGATGAATTTGCTTTTTCCTCTCATGGGTATAGGGCAGAGAGTGAGAGGATAGGTGACCGCGGAATTACTACGTTCAATTTACATCATGCTGGATATGCAGTGCAGCTTTTGATGGGATCAGAATTATTGGCTTATATGAGTATAGATGAAAGAGAGTTGCTACATGAAGCTTTTAGGCTTTATACTAATAGAATTCGTTCTCATACAAAAAGGGCAATAGATCATGGAATTCGAGGTGTCTTTTCTTGGGTAGGGCCAGAATTATTGATACCTCCACTTATGGGATATAGGGATTTTAAAGACTTTTGCTTTGATTACGACAAACAAATATGCGATTTGATACACGAATCAGGAGGTTTTGTATGGGTGCATTGCCATGGAAAAGTAGCTAAACTTATGGATGATTTTATAAAAATGGGTGTAGATGTCTTAAATCCATTAGAACCACCAAAAAATGGTGATGTACAGATGAAGGAGATTGTAGAAAAGTATGGAAATCAAATAGGTTTAGAAGGAAATATTGAAATTCAAGATATATTATTATCATCTAAGGAAGTTTTACATGATTTGATTCACGAGTGTGTAAAGGAAGGTGCAAAAACAGGGCGTTTTATACTTTGTCCTTCCGCTGGATTTATGGAATATCCAAATCCGACAGAACAATATATAGCTAATTTAGAATTTTTCTTAGAAGAAGGTATGAGAGCTGTGAAAAAATACCGAAAATATTAGTATACACAAAATGTATTGACTTTATATTTGGAATAATTTATAGTAATTATGTAACAAAAAACGGGGGTGCCATAAGGCTGAGATGTGAAAACGAACCCTAATAACTTGATCCGGATAATGCCGGCGGAAGGAGAATATGGAATGAGTGAATCGACGAAGGTTCAAGGCACGAAGAGTGCACAGTTTGGGGCTATGAAAATAGTCTTTGGAGCGATGGGGATTGCCCTAGCAATGGTAACTTCTTATGTGAAGTTGTTTGAAATGCCAATGGGAGGATCTGTAACATTACTCAGTATGTTATTTATTGTATTGATAGGATATTGGTATGGACCAAAACTCGGGATATCCGTAGCGATCGCATATGGAGTGCTACAATTTGTTTTAGATCCATATGTAGTATCAGTACCACAAGTATTAGTTGATTACCCTTTGGCTTTTGGGGCTTTGGGTTTAGCAGGGGTATTCCATAATAGAAAGCATGGATTGTATATAGGGTATATAGTAGCTGTATTAGGTCGCTATTTTTTTGCTTTCTTATCAGGCTATATTTTCTTTGGGATGTATGCACCAGAAGAGTGGAATCCAGTATTCTATTCACTAGCGTATAATGGAGCGTATTTAGGTGCAGAAGCTGTACTTACCTTGATTATTATAGCGTTGCCACCAATGAAAAGCGCAATAGATAAAGTGAAATCTATGACAACATAAATTTAGTAATTAGGCGACGAATGCCAATATTCGTCGCCTTTTGTTTTATATAAAAATACAAAATTTTATAAGAAAAGAAAAGATTCAAGCTAGGAAATATAAACTATTTTAAGTTTATAAAAAGTAATTGAAAATACTGCTATTAAGAGTTAAAGTTTAATTATTAATAATTCTAGAATTCTTAAAATAAAATAAAAACAAATTCATTGTTGATAGAAATCAGCAATATTTTTACATGGAGGTAAAAATGATACATAAAATAAAAAAAGTTTTTATGATGGTAGTAGTGATAATTATGGCACTTCCAGCCCTTGTATGTGCTACAGCGGTTAAGAGTACAGGGAGTGTTTCTCCACAAGTGAAGTATGATGTAGAAGCAAGTGCTTGGAAACCAACTACGGAAGATGAACTATATCGCTATAGTTTTGTTGATCCAGAGTTGCCGGTGGCAGAAGTGCTAGCAGCAGATTATGAAGTGGAAATTGTGAACTCATCTCAAGGGCCTAAGTTTTTTGAAGTGATAGAAGAACAGGTAGGAGATTATCAAATAGCTAGAACTTATAGTTTCTTGCCAAATGGAAAAGAAGAGTATAAGATGGATACCATAGCGAGTATAGAATTAAAAATCCCAGAAAGTTTGATTGAGGCTAATAGATCCTTTGTATTAGTAACTGTTGATGAATTGGGGAAACCAGTGATATTTGAAGATTTAGATTCAAATGATACTATGATTAGTATTCAGACAAAACAATTTTATGCATTTGCGTTATGTTACATGGATGAGAATTAAGTGAAGCATTCAGTTGCTTTTGAAAAGTGGTAGTAATTGTAGTTTGATTTTCAAACAGGGCAAGAGGTGGTTGCTGTAAGGAGAACACATGAAAAAGAAAATTTTAATCATAATATTAATTCTAGCTAACTTACTTCTTGTCCTTTTTCTGATAAGTTATTTAGGAGGCATGAATCTATATCGAAAAGTTAATATGGATGAGCAGGCTGTAGGATATCAAGAGAGTATTATCAATATTTTGATTATGGGAATTGATAAAGAAGGGGAAAGTAGAGAGGCGGGTTTTGGGGAAAGTGGCGGACAATCGGATGCGATCTTTCTGATGGTACTTAATCCTGAAAAGGAAGAGATTGAGATTGTATCCATTCATAGAAATACTATGACAATGATAGATATTTACGATATACACGGAGAGTTTGTAAAACAAGATGTAGCACAAATTGCTTTGCAATACGGATATGGTAATGGGAAAGAAGAAAGTGGAGAACGTGCTGTAGCAGCAGTGTCGAATTTATTGGGTGGAATTCCCATACATGCATACGTGGCTCTAAATATGGATGCAATATATTATCTAAATGATGCTGTTGGAGGAGTGGAGGTATTAATTGAAGAAGACATGACGGATGATTATGGATCTTTGATAGAGGGAGAGAGAGTTTTACTTTCTGGAGCTAGTGCCTATGCGTACCTAAGAAGTCGAGATATCACCGAATTTGATAGTGCAAGCAATCGCTTGGATCGTCAGTTAGAATATTTAGAAGGTTTTCTTCAAAAAGCAAAAGAGGTATTACCACAGAACCCCGGGCTAGTTGTAGATTTATATCAAATTTTAGAAAAGTATATGGTTACAGATATATCAATAGAAGAAATTCTATATCTGGTTAGCACATATTCTAGTTATCGATTTTCAGTAGACAATATTCATTCAATTCCAGGCACTGTTGTGAGAGGGGAGCAGTATGAAGAATTTCATGTAAACCAAGAAGAACTTGAGGTTTTCATACAAGATATGTTTTATGAATAAGGGAGGATGGGATAGTTGATTTATTCCTAATTAAGTTACTATAATTTGGAAATAAAAAAAAGTTAAAAAAACTGTTGACAAATGATGACAGGTTAGGTATTATAGATAAGCACCCTAAAGGGAGCAAACAAAAGAAAAGAACATTTATGTTTTTGCATCTGAATTAATTCGGTGTTCAAACTTGTTCGGTATGCCAAGCTTGCTTGGTATTGGCACCTTGAAAAGTAAACAGCAATGCAACCCTGAAATTCCTTTTTAAAATC
>CAYJHO010000145.1:0-5339 GCA_964369945.1 uncultured Lachnospiraceae bacterium | reverse complement strand
TATCAGTGGCTTCCACATATAAGATATTATCAAGCATGACAGTTATTTTAGTATCCGATGAGTGAATCAAAAGAAAAATACCTGCGCTAGCTAGGCAAAGAAGTAGGATAATTATAATTCATTTTTTCATAGAACCTCCTTGGTTGAGCTAAAATAATGATATTAGTGAGTAAATCGTAGATATAAATCTTTATTCTGGAATATGAAAAAGTTCTTGTTCTATCAATAACTGAGAGCGTAAATCAACAATCCAATCTAATGCATTTTCATCGATTGAAAATTCATTATAATCTTCAATATCTTCATATAGTGCAAGTGAATATTCCTCTGGACTAAGCAAATCTACAATATAGATGGCATAATCATTTTGATAACCTAATAAATAGTCATCTAAATCTTCAATAGAATAAAGCGTATCATAAATACTAATAAGATTATTGGAATTCAAGAGTTCTACAGGAAAGCATTGTACGTAAGCTAGATAATGATCAACAATGATCATATCATATTCTGTTGCCAAGGTAAGATATGGTATGGATAGTTGCGTGTAGTTTCCAATGAGCCATCTTGGTTTTCCAACAAGCATAGAATCTGTTTCAGTAATAGCTGAGGATGTGGAAAGATATTCGTCAGGTATTAAATCGGCTAGATATTCTTGATTAATAGAGACTTCTGCTTCTAATAGGCTTAACCCTTCTAGTGTTTGTGGCTCTGCACCACAGCCACTTAAGAGAAGACACATAATAATTAATAGTGAACATAAATATTGCATAGTAAACCTCCTTCATTTAGATAGACCTTTATTAAATAAAGCGTTTCTTAGCGAAATGTAATCATTAATTCCTCCGCTCATAGCTCCAGTATACATTAAATAAGGTGTAAATGCAACAAAATAAGAACAAATGACAGATAATAATGAAAGAAAATAAAAAGTGCGAATCAACTCTATTCTTCGGAGCAAGGTGGGTTGGTTAAAATAAATCTATCATCTATATTTTTTTCGCCCCAAATACACATCATATCAAGAATAGGAAGTAGGCTTTCCCCTTTTTCTGTAATAGAATATTCTACTCTAGGTGGCACTTCAGCAAAGCAGGTTCGTAAAACTAATCCATCTGCTTCAAGTTCTCTTAATTCGTTCGTAAGCGTTTTTTGTGATATTTGCTTAATATCGCAAAGTAGGTTTTTAAATCTCATAGCACCTTCGGTGCAAAGCATATATAAAATAATAGGTTTTGACTTACCTCCTATCATTTTTAATGTTACTTCAATTTCTGAACTTATCTCTATTTTTTTACTTTCCATAATAGTTACCTCTTTTCCACTAATTACTAAAAAAGTGCCTTATTGACTACTTAAATTCTCAATAGTATAATATTTACTGTAATAGTAATTATACTATGTATTAGAATGCTAGTCAAGAATTTAAAGAGAATAAAGAAAGCATAATGTCAATAGAGACTTCACTTTCGAGGTGTAGGAGGTTATAGAACAATATGGCAGAACTCGAGATATCAAGAAAATAAAAGCTAGGAGTGAAGTTTGTTGTGGTATTGACATGGTTATAGATTCAAAATACAATAATAGTAACGATGGGCAATGCTTGAGTGTCTGTCAAGAGTCGAAGTACAAGGGCTCTAGATTCCGAGAGTATATTGTTTATAGTAGGAGGGAAATCTGTGATGAAAAAATTAAATTTAAATATGATGGTTACTTTGTGTATGATAATGCTTCTACCAACAATTGTTTATGCAAATATGGCAGAACCGAAAGACTCTGATATTGGATCGTCCATTACATTTGAACATAACAACGAAATTGCTGTTCTTTCAGAAGTATTAGATATTATGGTGACTGGCACACAAGCAGAAATTACTGCTACATACACTATGAAAAACACCACAGATGGTAGAATTAGTACATCTTCCATGTTTGTTTCACCTAATATTGAACAGAGTAGAACTGAAATTTATGTGGATGATAAATTAGTAAATTTTGAGCACCAAAGTTATTGTTTGGAATACGATACAGAGCTTACGACAAAGGATTGGCAATATGTTGTTTTAACCGACAGGGAGGTTTTAGAAGATGATTCGGAAACGGTTGATACCGTAAGCTTTGATATGACTTATGAAGCGAATGAGCAATATAATGTAGTAGTATCCTATACCTATAATTTAGGCGGATATCCGGACTATGATTTTAATGCAAAGCGTGGTGAAATTTATTATTATCTTGCACCTGCTACAATGTGGAAAGACTTTGAGAGTCTAACCATAAATCTTTATCTTGATGAAGATATGCCAATAATAACACACAGTAACTTAAAGTTTGAAAAAGTCGGAAATCGTACCTATCAATATGTGTCTGATACATTACCAACCGAAAATTTAGAGATTACTATAGATGAAAATTGGTTTCAAAACATATTCAGTACATTAAGAAGCCCATATTTTCTTATGATGCTTAAGATTTTTTCTCCATTTATCGTAATTACAGTTGTAATTATAATTTTTGTTGTATGGAGAATCTGTAAAAGAAAAGTGGTGAAATAAATGTTTGAATCTATATTAAAATTTAAAGGCAATTGGAGAACTTATCAGGAACGTGTCTTGTCTCGATTCACTGAATATAGAGAAGATGGGAAAGTTCATATTGTAGCGGCGCCAGGTTCTGGGAAAACAACTCTTGGAATTGAATTGATACGTTTGATGGAAGAGGCTTGTATTGTGCTAACGCCTTCGATAACCATACGAGAACAGTGGATAGATCGAATTCAAGAAGCTTTTTTATTAGAAGGCATCAAAAGCGAAGACGTACTTTCGCAAGATCTAACAGATATGAAATTGATTACAGTTGTTACCTATCAAGCGATGCATAGTGCCATGATTCGTTTCAAAGGAGAACTTGAAGAAGAAGGGGATGAAGACACTTCAAAAGAAGAATCTGTGGATTATGAAACATTTGACTTAATCTCTGCGATTAAAGAACATGCAGTTAAAACGGTATGTCTAGATGAATGTCATCATTTAAGACATGAGTGGTGGAAATCCCTAGAAACGTTTCAAAAAGAAACAGGGATGGAATATACAATTGCTCTTACAGCAACGCCTCCTTATGATTCAACACCAGACTTATGGGCTAGATATAGGAAAGTTTGTGGTGAGATTGATGAAGAAATTACGGTACCAGAGCTAGTGAAAGACGAAACGCTTTGTCCGCATCAAGATTATGTATATTTCAATTATCCAACCAAAGATGAAGTTGCTAAAATAAATGAGTTTAAAAATAGTAGAGATGAATATTGTGAGGTACTGTTACAAGATAAAGAGTTTGAGCGAATTATTTCCTCTCATTGTTATCTTAAAAAAGATAATTCCTATGATAAACTCTTAGAAAATCCCGCTTATTTATCTTCCATTTTGATTTACCTAAATGCTACAGGCAATGAAACTCCTAGTCATTACAAAGAACTTTTAGGATATGTGAGACTGGAAAATCCATCGCCAAAATGGTTAGAAATTTTGTTGCAAGGTGTTCTTTATGATGATTCTAGCTCCTATACACTAGATGAAAATACGATTAAAAAATATCGTCAAGAACTAAAATTACGTGGGTTGATAGAAAATAGAAAGGTCTGCCTGCAACTTAATAAAAAGCTAAAAAAAGACCTAGTTAGATCTATTGGTAAGTGTGAGAGTGTGAAAGAAATTACATTTCACGAATATAAAAGCATGGGGGAAGAGTTACGCTTGCTAATTCTTTGCGATTATATCAAAAAAGAGTATAAAGCTGCTGTGGGAAATCTGAATCTCAATGTACATGGGTTAGGAGTAATTCCATTTTTTGAACTACTTAGAAGAGAAAATCAAGAGAAAAAGAGCCAACTTAAATTGAGTGTTCTATGTGGTAGTATTGCTATTATCCCTTCCCAGGCAAAAGAAAGATTACTAGAATTAGCAATCGATCCATCAAAAATTTCTTTTAAATCAATAGGAGATTTATCCCAAGAAGAGTATGTGGAAGTAGATGTAAAAGGAAGTAGACACTTCTTAACTGAAGTCATCACACAATTATTTGAAGAAGGGTATATGGAGGTACTAATTGGTACAAAATCCTTATTAGGTGAAGGTTGGGACTCGCCGTGTGTCAATTCTTTAATTCTGGCAAGTTTTGTTGGAAGTTTTATGTTGAGCAATCAAATGAGAGGACGAGCAATTAGATCTTATCCGAAAGATTCTAACAAAGTTAGCAATATCTGGCATTTGGTATGTGTGCCGCCTACTAAAATGACAGAAGTCAAATCCGATGAACTGCCAGAGGAAAATGAAGATGTGGAAATGTTAACCCGCCGAATGGAAAATTTCCTAGGGCTCCACTATACACTAAATACCATAGAAAGCGGCATGAATCGTCTAACGGCTATCCGTTATCCTATTACAGATAAGAAAAATATTAAGAAAACTAATGCAGAAATGTTTACCTTATCTTCTAAGCGTGATGACTTAAAATCTAGATGGAAGCAAGCTCTTTGTGTGGTGGATGAAATGGAAATCTTAGAAGAAGTTTGTAAAGATCGTAGTCAAATAGTATTTTTGGCACTATTTGAGTATATTCGTTATATGATCTTAAACGGATTAATCATAAGCCTTAGCTTAATACTTAGGATGCAGTTTTATAGTACAAATAGTATTTTGGCAGGATTAGCTATCATAGCAGGAATATTATCGATACTTTCCTTTATAGTAAGCAGTAAGAAGTTTATTGAATATTGTAATCCTTTAAAGTGTCTGAAGAAAATGGGAGAAGGAATTCAACAAGCTCTAACTGAAACAAGTCAATTTGATAGTTTTGAACACAGAGTAGAAACAAATCATGATATTTTGTTACATACAATTTATCTGCTTGGAGGGAGCAGTCGTGACAAAGAACTATTTGCAAAGTGTATTTCAGAAATGTTTCAGGATATTGACAATCAAAGATATATTTTATATGCACCTAGCAGAAAGAAGAAAAAAGATGGCTATTACCCAGTTCCAGAGCTATTTGCCAAGCGTAAAGAGGATGCCCAATTATTTGCTTCCATTATGAAAAAGTATATTGGGAATTACAAGCTAGTTTATACACGCAACCCTGAAGGAAGAAGAATCCTTTTAAAAGGGAGAAAATATGCGTTTTCCAATCGTCAAAATCGTGCCATGCAAAGGAAAAGAGTAAAAGGTCCTTTGGAATAGTATCTTCTGCAATTTATTTGAATGTTTGATCTTTGTATTGACAGCACCATTGTATATTTGGGAGATACTCGCATAAGGACGATTTTATAAAAACAAGGCTATATC
>CAYJHO010000144.1:0-5347 GCA_964369945.1 uncultured Lachnospiraceae bacterium | reverse complement strand
ATAGATTTTAGGAAATAGGATAGAAAAGGGAGAATATTATGGAATTTCAAATCGATAAGCTAAGTTGGATCAATGAGCCTAAAGAATATGTAGTGGATGAGACAGAAATTAAAATTAAAACAGAGCCAGGGACAGATTTATGGCAAAGAACTTATTATAAATTTAGGAATGACAACGCACCGATGTTACAAATGAAGACAGATAAGAAAGAGTTTTCCTTTGATGTTAAAGTAGAGTTTGATAGTAAACATAACTATGATCAAGCAGGTATTGTACTTTATTTAAATAGTGAAAATTGGATTAAGGCATCAGTAGAGTATGGAGATGAAACATCATCATTTCTTGGAGCTGTAGTAACCAATCGTGGTTATTCTGATTGGTCAACAACTGCAATATCGGCAGAGATAAAGAGTATGTGGTTTCGTCTAAGCCGTAGAGGGGATGATTTTTGTGTGGAACATTCATCTGATGGTGAAACATTTGATTTCATAAGAATTTGTCATATGTTTGAAGTGGGAGATGAGGTTAACTTTGGACTCTATGCTTGTAGCCCAGAAAACGGTGCCTTTACAGCAACTTTTACCGAATTTAATTTGAGTGAATGTAAGTGGGAGTTACACACAGGGCAACAGCCAGATGAAGACTTAGAATAGAGGAACTTGGATGAAAATAGAAAAAGCAAGAGAAGTGCATATCCCGCAAATGATAGACTTGCTAAAGGATATCGGAAATCTACATCACCAAGGAAGAGGAGATATCTTTCGAGAAGGAATTATTAAGTATCATGGTGAAGAAATAAGAGCTTTCTTAGAAGATGAGAACAATCCCGTATTTGTAGTATTAGCAGAGGATGGTATTACCGTTTTGGCTTATGCCTTTTGTAACATTATAATAAAGGAAAATTCTAAGATGTTTGAGGATAGAACCATATTATTTGTAGACGATTTTTGTGTAAATCATCTATATAGGGGAGAAAATATTGGTGGGAGATTGATGGATTTTATGAAAAACTATGCAGAGGAAATCCAGGCAGACTCTATAGAATTGAATGTATGGAATTTTAATGAAGCAGCCATTAACTTCTATCAAAAGCAAGGATTTTCGACACAGAAAATACAAATGGAACTTAATATGAGGTTAGAGAATGAATAGAAAAATTTGTCTTTCAGATAGTGTGGAAGAGACAGTTAATATGATTTGTAGCAAAAGGGAATAATAGTTGAAAGGGTAGGTGAATTATGAAGAAAAGTAATAAGGGATTTACGTTAGTAGAGCTAATTATAGTGGTGGCTGTGATAGCAATTCTTGCTGGTGTATTGGCACCACAGTACTTACAATATGTAGAAAGGGCTAGGGAATCACATGATATTCAAATAGCAAATAGTATTGTAGATGCGGCAACAATAGCAGCAGCTGATCCTCAAAATGGTTTACCAGCAGGGCATTATATTGAGGTGTTTTGGGGGTCTGGTTCTACCATCGAAGGGGTCAGAGGAACCTTACTTGTTAGATCTCCTGAGAATACCACAAGAGCTTCTATCTTTTCCAAGGATACTTCATTAAAGCCTATTCCAAAAGACTTTGATTTAAGCAAGTTTGCAGCTGCAATCATAGAGATCATGGGGGCAGAATCTAAAAAAAGTGATATTCAATATGTTGTAGGTGAAATAGGTATGATAGGTGAGGCTCAATCAGAAAAAGCTACTTCGGCAGATTTAAGCTTTCACATTAATACATCTACAGGTGAAATAGCATTGGCTACTTGGAGTGGAGCTGGAGATGTGAATGTGTGGCATGAAATGGGGATTGATGCAGTGCTTGCTCCTTAATTTGTCAAGAGCACAATGGAGTTATATTATAAAAATAGTGAGGTCAAGATGTTAATTAGAGAAGAAAAAGAAAAAGATTATACGAAGATTAGAGATTTGGTAGAAACTGCCTTTGCAAGTGCAGAACATACCGACGGGAATGAGCATCTTTTAGTAGACCAGTTAAGAAAGAGTGATAGCTTTGTAAAAGAACTAGCACTAGTAGCGGAAGAAAATGGAGAATTGCTTGCCCATATTATGTTTACCAAAGTAGCGGTAGGTGAGAAAGTAGGACTAGCACTTGCACCATTATCCGTACTTCCTAAAGCTCAAAGTAAGGGAATAGGCACAGCTTTGGTAAAGAGAGCGCATGAAATTGCAAGTTCTCTAGGGTATGAATTTTCTGTGGTACTAGGGAGTGAAACCTATTATCCAAGATTTGGGTATAAAGTTGCTAGTGAGTTTGGAGTATTAGCTCCTTTTGAAGTTCCAAAGGAGAATTTTATGATTTCTTTTTTGGGAGAGGAAGTTTTTGAACTCAAAGGGACAGTGGAGTACGTGAAAGAAATATTTGAGGCATAAGTGTTGAAATTATAATAACTTAGTAAGGGACGAGGTAAAATAGCTTCGTCTCTTTTTTTGATAAAAGAAAAACTAGACAAATAGAAAAGACAGTGCTATGATTTATACATAGACACCCCTAGGGGGTGTTCGGAATTTTTAGAAAGGACTTGTTCATTATGAAAGTACAACAATTTAATATAACTGGCATGACTTGTGCCGCTTGTTCTACTCATGTAGCATCTACGGTTGTGAAGTTATCTGGGGTAGAGAAAGTAAACGTACAACTATTGTCCAAGAGTATGCAAGTATCCTATGATGAAAATAAGTTGAGTAGTCTAGACATATGTGAGGCAGTTACAAAAGCCGGTTATCCAACAACGGTAAAAGGGGAAAGAAGTTCCAGTAATACCTCTGAAAATGAATGGCATAAAGAGAACAAAGAAATGAAGATACGACTATGGATTTCCTTTGGATGTTTACTGCCTCTTATGTACATTTCTATGGGGCCCATGATTGGAATTCCAATATTCCAAATTTTTGTTGGGGAACATAATGCAGTAATCAACGCCTTTACTCAATTTTTATTATGCTTACCAATTTTATTTGTGAATCGTAGTTATTTTGTTTATGGATTTCAAAAGCTACTTAAGAGAAAACCAAATATGGACTCCTTGATTGCTGTTGGTTCTGGGGCGGCCCTCTTGTATGGAGTGATTGCAATATACATGATTACCTATGGACAAAATCATGAACTACCCCATATCGTTCATAGTTATATGCATGATATTTATTTTGAATCAGCGGCAACGATACTTAGTTTGATCACGCTAGGTAAATATTTTGAATCTCGCTCTAAAGGGAAAACCACAGAAGCAATAAGAAAGCTTATGGATTTAGCGCCTAAGACTGCCATACGTCTAAGAAATAATGTGGAAGAGATCGTAGCAGTAGAAGAAATTCAAGTAGGCGATATCTTGATTCTTAAACCAGGATCCAAGGCAGCGGTAGATGGAACGGTAATCAAAGGACATTCTTCTATGGACGAATCTGCACTAACAGGAGAAAGTATTCCTGTCGAAAAACAAAGTGGAGATAAGGTGTTATCTGCTAGTACCAATGGTACCGGAATTTTACAAATGGAAGCTACTAAGGTAGGAGAAAATAGTACTATTTCTCAAATTATTCGATTAGTAGAGGAGGCTGGCAATAGTAAGGCGCCTATTTCAAAGTTAGCAGATCAGGTGAGTGGTGTATTTGTCCCAGTGGTGATGGTAATTTCTCTCTTGTCCTTTTTATATTGGTATGGAATTGCTGGGGAAAGCCTTTCCTTTTCTATTTCCATTGCCATTGCAGTGCTAGTGATTTCTTGCCCATGTGCGCTTGGCCTTGCAACTCCTGTAGCTATTATGGTAGGAACAGGAGTAGGAGCTAGTAATGGAATCCTTATTAAATCAGGGGAAGCTTTAGAAATAGCACATCACATAGACACAGTAGTATTAGACAAGACGGGAACGATTACTGAGGGAAAACCTAAAGTAACGGATGTGATTCCTGTAAATGGAGTAACAAAAGAGAGTTTGTTAGAAACAGCCTATTCCATCGAGCGATTTTCTGAACATCCTTTGGCTTCTGCTATCAATGCCTATGCAAGTGAGAGGAAAATTAGGGCGACAGAAGTGATAGACTATCAAGCAATTCCTGGTAAAGGCATCATTGGAAATATCGAGAATCAAGTGGTCATTGCAGGTAATCAAAAGTTGCTAAAAGATTATCAATTAGAGAATAAATGGGTAGAAGATCAGTCAGAAACTTTTGCAAAAGAAGGAAAAACTCCTCTATTTTTTGCAAAGGATCATACAGTGATAGGTGTCATCGCTGTAGCAGATACCATAAAACCAACTAGTAAAGAGGCCGTACAGATGCTTCGTAATATGAATTTGGAAGTCATTATGCTTACAGGAGATCATACAAAAACGGCACAGGCTATTGCTAAAGAGGTAGGTACTAGTGAAGTGATTGCTGAAGTCCTCCCACAGGAAAAGGAAGCCGTAGTACGAAGCTTACAAGAACAAGGAAAGAAAGTGGCAATGGTGGGAGATGGAATTAATGATGCTCCAGCCTTAGCAAGAGCAGATGTAGGAATTGCCATTGGCACAGGAATGGATATTGCTATGGATAGTGCTGATATGGTATTGATGAAAAGTAATTTGATGGATGCCGTTACAGCCATTCGCTTGTCAAAATCAGTAATTCGAAATATTAAGCAGAATTTGTTTTGGGCTTTTTTCTATAATACAATTGGAATTCCAGTAGCTGCAGGCCTTTTTTATGGAATGCTAGGTTGGAAATTAAATCCTATGATTGCAGCAGCTGCTATGAGTTTTAGTTCAGTGTGTGTGGTAAGTAATGCCCTTCGGTTGAAACTATTTCAGCCCTTAAGTGGTACAGAAATTTTAGAAAAGAAGGATAATGAGATGGAAGAAAAGGAGAATATCATGAAAAGGAAAATCGTAATTGAAGGAATGATGTGTGGACATTGTACAGGACGTGTCAATGATGTACTAAATGCAATAGAGGGAGTAAGTGCAACAGTATCCTTAGAGGACAAAAGTGCAGAGTTGAGCTTAGAGAAAGAAGTTTCTAATGAGACCTTGATAGAAGTAATTAAAAACGCTGGATATCAAGTAATTTCTATTGATTGAGAGTGAATCTATGCAAGCAGATAAAAAGCAAGTAACTCGTTTGTTAAAAACAGCTAGAGGACAACTAGACGGTATCCTAGCCATGATAGAAGAGGATCGATATTGCATTGATATATCTACACAGTTGATGGCAACGCAGGCAATTTTAGCCAAAGCAAACAAAGAAATTTTGGTTTCACATATGGAATCTTGTGTGAAAAATGCTGCATTAGAGGGTGACGTAGATGAAAAAATGCAAGAGCTAGCTAAAGTGATAGAAAAGTTATTAAAGTA
>CAYJHO010000143.1:4506-5522 GCA_964369945.1 uncultured Lachnospiraceae bacterium | reverse complement strand
CCTTTGTCTGATGGTTTCTGAAATATTTTGTTGTTCCTCCCCAAGTTTCTTACAAACTACCAATTTATTTCTCCCTGTTTCCTTCGCCTGGTACAATGCTTTATCTGCAAAACTTAAGGCTAATTCAAATCGAGGTTTTTCAATGCTTGAAAGAAAATGAAGTCCCATACTAATGGTAAGCCTTTTCCATTCCACCTCTTTGTTTTCTATCTTCAAATCATAAATAGTTTTGACTAAAGCTTCACTATATACTTGCATACGTTCCTGACTACTGTCCAAAAATAATATAGCAAACTCTTCCCCACCATAACGATAGCACTGCATTGGATACTGATTTTCAAACTGTTGTAACAAGTTCCCAATTTTTTTTAGACAAGCATCACCCTCTTGATGTCCATAACTATCATTAAAAATCTTAAAAAAATCTAAATCAAACAAAGCAATTCCTGTTACCTGTGTTTTGACTGCCTGCATTTCATATCTTGCAAAATCCTCAAATAACTTTCGTCTATTATTAATCTCCATAAGAGGATCCAAATAGGCATACCTATGCAACGTATTTCTTGCAACAAAATTATCCAAACGAGCTAATCTAACAATGGTTCCAATAATAAAAAGGAACAATAGCCAAATATAACTATTCACCCCTTCTGCCAAAGCTACTTCTGCTGTTTTAAAGTATGAAATCCCTTGAACATACAAAATCGTAGCTATCAACATAAAGAAATGAATTCTCCAACCATAGTCTAGATATAGAATAGCCACCATAAATAAAACAAATAGAAAGGTAACACTTATTTGATCTGGAACAATAAATGCACTAACAAGAAAGGAGTAGATAAAGCCTAAACTATTTACAATATAAAATAACAAAATCATATTCCAATTTTTAAATACGGTAATGAGAACAAAAGCTATACTTGCTAATCCCACTACTACAAGATAACTTACATCTAGTTCCAGCTCTCCTGTAGTCTCAAGAAAATTAAAAGAAAGCGATACTAAAATGCTTCCTC
>CAYJHO010000143.1:0-4480 GCA_964369945.1 uncultured Lachnospiraceae bacterium | reverse complement strand
AATAACATGGTTCTTAATATATTTCGATTAGTATCATGTACCACTTCTCTACATAACTCTAGTGAATCTTTTTCTTCCTTAGTTTTTCTAAGAAATAAGTCCCAAAATCTTTTTATAGAATCCTTCATATCAATCCCCCAGATTTTTTCTGATATTATTTTGCTAGTTTTGATACATCTGCAATTTCGCCTGTTACCCATATAGTTCCTTCTTTTAAAGGCATGTCTGGTAGAATATTCACAATTAATTCTCTACCTAACTCTTCATAAGCAATAACATTGATTCTATGTGTTTTACGGAAATTTAACTCTAAAAGAGTCTTCCCTATCCACTCTTTTCTAATTGGAATTTCAACCATACTGATACGATCAGACAACTCAAAGAAATCTAGGAAATTTCCATTGGCAAGATTCTGTGCTATTCGAATTCCGCTTTCTTTCTCTGGTACGATTACTCTATCAGCACCAACCTTTGTGAGTATCTTGGCATGCATTTCATCCTGCGCCTTTGCTACCACTAAAGGAACTCCATTTTCTTTTGCTAAAATAGTTCCAAGAATAGAGGCATCTAGATTTCTAGTCATGGCAACTACTACTGCATCCATATTCCCTAAACCTATAGATGCTACCGTCTCTGCATCTGTAATATCCGCTTTAATAGCACAAGTTACACTATCACTTATAGCGTGTACTCTCTCCTCATCATCATCAATAACTAATACGTCTGCTCCCATTTTAGATAATTCTTGAGCTACTGACAATCCAAATCTACCTAAGCCCATTACGGCAAAAGATTTTGTACCTTTCATTACTTTTCTATCCTTTCTCTCTATCCTACAGTTACTCCTGCTTCTGGATATTCCAACATACCAGCAGTTTTACCTCGCATATTATTAAATGCAATTGCCAATGATATTGGGCCTGTCCTGCCAAGGAACATACACACAATAATCACTACTCTTCCTACTACATTTAGTTCTGTGGTATAGGCTCTCGATAAACCTACAGTTCCAACGGCACTAAACACCTCATACATCACATCTACAAAATCCCCCTGATTGGTGGATAATAAAATCATAAGTGCTAACAACAATACACAAATACTAATCAGTGTAACAGCTAGTGATTTTCTTACGATAGATGGGTTTATTTTACGCTTGAATGCAACAGTTGCATCACTTCCCTTAATGGTAGACCAAGCTGCAATAACCAGTACCGCAATTGTGGTTGTTTTAATTCCTCCAGCAGTTCCTACTGGCGATCCCCCAATAAACATAAGTAGCATACAAATAAGTGCTGTGGAATCTTGTAAACCTTTTTGAGATATTGTCATAAACCCTGCCGTTCTTGTGGTAACTGATTGAAATAAGGCAGCTTGTAGTTTTACTGGAATACTTAATTCTCCCAAAGTCTGCGGATTGTTCCACTCTAACACTAATACCATAACAAATCCTAGTAAAAGAAAACCAAAAGTGGCCGCAAACACAACTTTAGAATGTAATTTTAGACGCAACCAAATTTGCTTGGTCAAAATTTCTTTTCTTAATCGCATTTGTACGACCCGAATCACATCCCACCAAACAATAAAACCGATCCCTCCCATGATAATCAATAGCATGGTAGTTATATTTATAATAGGATTATCCACATAATCAACCAAAGAGACAGGACCAATCACATCCATTCCCGCATTACAGAAGGCAGATACTGAATTAAAAATAGACATCCACACACCTCTAAGCCCATATTCTGGAACAAATACAGTCATATAAAGTAATGCCCCTATAGATTCTACAATTAAACTTCCTACAAATACTCTGCGGATAAATTTAATCAAACCTGTTAGCGTATCTAAATTCAAAGCTTCCTCTAACAACAATCTCTGCTTCAGACCAATTTTACGCCCTAGTATCATCAATGTATAAGTTGTCAAGGTAACAATACCTAGGCCACCAATCTGTATTAGTATCAAGATAACTAATTGTCCCAAAAAGCTCCAATAAGCAAAGGTATCCACTACAACTAAACCTGTCACACATACCGATGTTGTTGCTGTGAAAAGCGCTGTCAAATAGGGTGTGAATTCTCCACTTGCTGAACAAATCGGCAGACTAAGTAAAACTGATCCCACCAAAATGGAAGCTAGAAATCCCAACATAATAAGCATTGTTGTAGATTTACTCTTTTTAAAAACTTTCATAAAATCCCCTTTTTAGTTCTTAAAGCTATGTATTGGTGCAGGAATTCTTCCTCCACGATTTACAAAAGCATCACATGAAAATTGATTGACTGGCATTACTGGTGCATAACCTAACAATCCGCCAAACTCTACTACTTCTCCAACTTCCTTACCCACTACTGGAATAATTCTTACAGCAGTTGTCTTTTGATTAATCATCCCAATAGCCATTTCATCTGCAATAATTCCAGAAATCGTGGTAGCCTTAGTATCCCCTGGTATTGCAATCATATCCAAGCCAACGCTACATACACATGTCATCGCTTCTAATTTCTCTAAACTTAAGGCTCCAGCTACTACAGCATTAATCATTCCTTGATCTTCACTCACTGGAATAAATGCACCACTCAGACCTCCTACATAAGAAGAAGCCATAACTCCACCTTTTTTCACTTGATCGTTTAACAGTGCCAATGCAGCTGTTGTTCCAGGTGCCCCTGCATATTCTAAGCCTATTTCACATAAAATATCTGCTACCGAATCACCAACTGCTGGAGTGGGAGCTAGAGATAAATCTATAATATCAAATGGTACATTTAATCTTTCACTAGCTACTTTTGCTACTAATTGACCTACTCTAGTTACTTTAAAGGCTGTTTTTTTGATTGTTTCACACAATACATCAAAACTTTCTCCACGTACCTTTTCTAGAGCTACCTTTACTACTCCTGGTCCTGATACGCCAACATTAATAATCTTATCTGCCTCGGTAACTCCATGAAAAGCCCCTGCCATAAATGGATTATCATCTGGCGCATTACAGAATATTACTAGCTTAGCACAACCTAGAGAATCGTTCTCTTTTGTTAACTCTGCTGCCTCCTTTACCACTTCTCCCATCAATTTAACAGCATCCATATTAATTCCTGTTTTGGTAGATCCCACATTTACAGAACTACAAACACGGTTAGTAAGTGACAAAGCCTTTGGAATTGAGCGAATCAACAGCTCTTCTGCAGGAGTCATCCCTTTTGATACCAAAGCTGAATAACCACCGATAAAGTTAACTCCTACTTCCGTTGCTACTTTATCCAAGGTTTGAGCAATACTCACAAAATCATCAATGCTTTTACAAGCCGCTCCACCGATCAATGCAATTGGTGTAACACTAATTCTCTTATTTACGATAGGAATTCCAAATTCTCTTGATATTTCTTCTCCAGTGGTTACTAAATCTTTGGTAGCTTCATAAATTTTGTTGTAAATCTTATCATTCAAACGATTCAAATCCGAATCAATACAATCTAATAAACTAATCCCCATCGTAATGGTTCTTACATCTAAATTCTCTTTTTCAATCATGCTGTTGGTTTCTGCAACCTCAAACATATTAATCATGTTTTTCCCTCCGTCCATTAAAATATACTCTCAGAATCTTGAGCCCTTACTTTTAGGGCTCAAGATTTTCCTTAGGGGACTCTGTCCCCCACTTGTTCATCATGACTCTTGGAATCTGTTTCCGATATTCATGAACAAAGTAGGCACAAATTGTGTGGAAACCGAGCGAAAGCGCATTTTGTGAATACTTTGTTCATGAATTTCGTAGGAAAGATTCCGAGAGTTCATTAAATTCTATGCATAGAATCAAAAATTTCTTCTTTTTGACATTTGATGGCTACCCCTATGTCTTCTCCGGTTTTATTTAATTCGTCAATGATTACCCCAAATTCTTTCTTTGTATTTGTAAGATCGACGATCATCATCATATTAAAATATTCTTGAACAATAGTTTGTGAAATATCCAAAATATTAATTTCACTTTCTGCTAAATATGCGCATACTTTCGCAATAATTCCAACGGTATCTTTTCCTACTACAGATATAATAGCTTTTTTCATAATTCCATCATCCTTTTCAAGTATTTTTACTTATCATATACTATAATACTAATTTATGCAATATGTAGTACTTTTCCAACTACGTCTCTCTTTGCCACTTCAATATGAAAATCACGAGCTTGAAAGCTTTTGCTATTTGCATTTATCTCTAGTTTCACAGTTTCAAAAGCTAGCTCTGGCATATTATTATCTTTGCTTAAATGCCCTAAAATGACATATTGCATTCTTTCATGTAACACTTTTGCAAGCAGCCTACCACTATTCTCATTGGATAGATGACCTCTATCGCTCAAGATTCTTTGCTTTAAATTATAGGGATAAGGGCCTACTTGTAGCATCCTAATATCATGATTTGCTTCAAGCAAAATAGCATCGAGACCTTGAAGTTTTTCTATAATGTAAGA
>CAYJHO010000142.1:0-5622 GCA_964369945.1 uncultured Lachnospiraceae bacterium | reverse complement strand
CTCGGAATCTAGGTATTTTTTATGAACTCATGTTTGCATTTGGGACAGGTAATACAAAGCTTCCCCCTCCCTCTAGGAATACGAATAATTTGCTTACATTTTGCACATCGATAGTGCTTATGAGTCTTCGTTCCTATCAATAATTTAAAACTCTCTACTACCTTACGTTCTATAGGTGCATAGACACGAAGGAATTTACGGTTTTCTTCCGCCCTTTTATAAATATTCTTAGAGAATACGCGAAAGATCCCCCAAATACTTGGAACATACGAAAGTATCATTCCTAACTCAAATCCTAGGATACTACTAACAAAAGATAATAGCATTGCTCCAATTAATAAAACAAAGCTCAACTTATCCCCACCATATCTTCCTATCATAAACTTTCTAATCTTATCCATCTCAAATACCTCTCACTTTTTGTTTATTACTCTATATCATACACAAACTCTTTGAAAAAAATGTGAACAAGAAACATTGCTGTCTTCTTACTTCTATAGTATACTACAAAGAAATAAATAAAGGGAGAAAATAATTATGGATTATAAAAAGCCACTGTTCTTTTTGGTTCTATTCGGCTATATTGCTACTGCAATTCCTATTGCACTTATGTTTTTGTTCTTACTATTTGAAGGGGGAGTTTGGCTTTCTAGTACCCTCTTTGCTACTTCGTTACCATTGTTAGCGCCAACTTTGGCACATATCCTATTTGGTTACTTGCTTATTCTTGCAGCAAACAAGATTTTTAGAACCGGTGATTCTATCTACAAGCTATCCTTGCTTGGGCTTATATTCTATTTTGTTTATTCTACTGTAGCAAATACATGGAGTTTATACACCGCCTTCACTTTTTACTTCAAAGATCCTATTTCTTTTTCCTCGGTTCTTCTAAGCAATCTTTTTTCTGCTGGTGGAATTCTTCCTTCTATTTTAATTTTAATCCTATTAATCTTTGCTTATTTTAAAAAACCGAAGCAAGTTAAACAAAACTCACTTGAAGTTATGATAGTAGCTAGAACAGGAGAAAAAGCATTATATCTTTTAACTATGTTACTCTTTCTAGTTTCTGCTCTATACCCTTTTATCCTAGCACAAGATGGAGAGCTATTCGATAATTTGTTGTATGTAGCACCACATATCCTATATCATATATTACTAAGCATTGGACTTAGCCTACTAGGGATGAAATTATTTTATACCAACGATTCCCTTTATAAGATATGTACCGTGTTGTTAAGTATTTACTTTGGATATTCAGCTCTTATGTCTATCATCAACCTATGCTACATACTAAGTATAAAAGAGCTTGCATCAAGCTTCCCTAGTATGTTGGTTCAATCCCTAGCTCCTTTTCATGGTTTACTTATGACAGGAATTATTTTTATTTGCCTACTCTACGCATCCTTTAGCAGAAATAAATCTATCCCTAATAATGATTCATCTAAGAACAAGGATAGTATGGATGCATTCAATCAGTATTATCAATCATAAAAACAACTGCCATACAAAAACCGCCTCCCAAGTTAGACTTTTTGATCTAACTTAGGAGGCGGTAACTATTTACCTTCGTTGTAATTATTTTATCTTATACTTCACTTTTTTCACTTGGTCTAAACTTTCTAGCCAAATATACAAATGGAGTGTCCAATAAGCTAGTTGCAATAAATATGATATACGAAGAAATTGTGATATTTATAATCGTTGTAAGGTCAAATGTTCCCCAGAATGCACAAAAACTAAAAAGTACTGCATTGATAAATTGAGAAATCAGTGTTGATCCATTATTTCTTATAAACAAGTAGGCCTTTTTATTGCCAAATATCTTGGTAGTTTTGCTCCAGATAACATGATAAATCCATACATCAAACACTTGACAAATCGCAAAAACTAAAACACCTACTATCATAAAGCGAGGAGTATTTGCAAATACTTCTTGGATGGATGGCATAATATAATCATTTTCAGCTGGCGTATACATAAACCACAACCTTGACAACAAGATAAATACAATGTTTGCGAGAATTCCTATCTTAACAGCTTTGTTTGCTACTTTTTTATCATAATTTTCAGATAAAATATCGGTCACTAAAAAGGTAGAAGCAAATAAGACATTCCCTAGTGTTTGATTAGCGCCAAAGGCATCTATCATAATAGAAACTTCAATATTTGCTACTATAGTCGCAATAGCTGACCAAACAAATAAGCCTGATTTTCCTAAGATTCTATAGAAAACTAATACTGATCCATAGGTAATTACAATCGATAATAATAAAACCAATTCATTAGGCATTAGTAGTAACACCTCCTACTCCGAACGCTGTGTTTTCCATTAAGATATCTACCCTTATATCGTCGATGTATTTGGGATAGACATGCTTTACAAAGAGTTCTATTACTCTAGGATCTGGCTTAATTGGCTTTCCATTTTCTTGCATTATATTAATACAAATTCTGCTAAAATTACGCAATCCAATTTCAATGTCACTTGTCATACTCTCAACACTTTGCCCTGGTATTCCAAAAAGTAAACAACATTCATCAAAAATTGCTCCGATTTCTTCTGGCTTATCTGTATCAATCCCTTTTACCAAATAAGATTCTCTGAATAAATGATCGAAGGTTTCAACCCCAATTTTTACAATTACTTTAATTCCTAATTTAGCAAACTTTGCTCGAATCGGTGCCACTGCTTCTCGATTGGTCCAATGGCACTCAAAGTGAACTTCTTTGATACTTTTTTCTACGCATTTCTTTTCTATGGCTTCCATTGTCTTTGCAGATAATTCCGTAAAACTCCCCGAATTTATCACTTCTAACTTTTGATAAATCCCTGTTATCTTAGCTATTTCCACTTCATTTAATGTATCATTTTCTTCTTGATCTAGGGAAAAATCTAGGTGATAGTCACAGAATCTACACTTCCTCCAATTACAGCCTTTTCCACGAATCAACACTATTTCCCGCTTATTTTTTTCATGAATTACGGAATACCTTACTTCAATTTCATTATCCATTTTCTTTCCCTTTCTTAAAACCCAAATCGCGACAATAAAAAAAGTTCCTAATAATTATGACCTTAAACAAGCCAAATAGACGATAACTGATATCGTAATCGATTTGATAGTCCTAGTTTTTTTTATAGACAGGATGGTTACGAACTGTCTTGTTAAATTTGCAGAATAATTGTAACATATTTTCTATCTAGAAGTCAAATTATATTCTTCCTAATAATATCTTCAAGATATGAGTATGTATTTTCAGAAGGGCTTGCTCCATTTACAATCAAATAGTCTTCTCTTATCTAATAATTCTCTTGCAAGTATAATTCCACTCGGTTTTGTATGATTTCCATCACTTCTTCTACTGATTTCTGTCCTGCAAAGTAAGCCGCTACTTCTTCCTCTAGAATCGCGCCTACCACTTCATCAACATGATATCGTTGTGGTACGCTACTGGCTATTAATTTTTCAAACATCTCAAGCATTTCCGTAGTAGCGAAACCTTCTTCTATATATTGTGTATTCTCTGCATCATACTCTTTCGCTAAGATTGACAATTCATAGATTTCACTAGCATTATATTCTTCTACTCTTCCTATGATAAAGTCTGCTGCTACTTCTGGATACTTAGAACTACTATGAATCACTACTTTATTGTTTATCAACATCAATTCGCCAAGAGCTCTAGCTGGATTGGGACTTCCTACCATGGTAACTCCATTTTCTCCAAGGCATGTCATAATATTGCTAAACTGAGATAAATCTGATATGTATTGCGTATAAAGTAAACGTTCTTCCTCCTTGAAAAGTAAGGCTTCTGGAATATATTCTCCGTCGCTTTCTTGCTCTAGTGGAAATGTATTAGCATATTCTAGGATATGTTTGAATTCTGCTGAATCAAATTTTGCCCTACCTGACTCTGATTCTATAAAATACTCATAATTCTGACGCATAAGAATATCGAAAACCAAATCCTTTGTTCCATGAAGCATAGGTTCTCCTTCTGGAACTCTTTCTAAAAACTCCTCTATCGTCCACCCCATTTCCAGTCCAAGTACACTAGCATTTGCAAACCTTGTTAGCACGCTAAATTCTTTTGGCAAATAATACAAGGCATCATTTATTTTCAAGGCCTCTATTACAGGCTCTACAAAATCACTTTCCTTATAATCTGTAGTTTCCATAAGGGGAAATAAATCTACTACTAAATCATGCTCTATCAATAAGGCTAAGGTTGCATCATCTACTGCCACCATATCCGGCCCATCCTCTTTCACGATATCTAGTAAAAATCTAGTTTTTGCAGCTTCGAATTCTACTTCTCTTACTTCCCAGTCATCATAAACCAAATCCCCATCAAAATACTCAATTAGTTCTATTTGATATTGCTGATTCTTTTGGTTAAATAGGGTAACGTCGTTCTCCACGCCTCCCCATAAGCTAGCTAATGTTAAGGTAATGGTTTCTGTTACAATCTCATCCCTTGCCGTTCTATTCAAATACACCAGGCTATGTTCTCCTTCGGAATCTAAATAGCCCACTAGGGTAGTATCATCAATCCATCTAACTGCTTCTATATACTTTCCTATTAGATTACTGTCTCCCCATTGCAACACCTCTATACTACTATCAGTAGTTACATCATAATAAAAGCACTTGCTATTATCATAAACTAAAGTAGCCCCAGGATCCATCCAAACCAAATCCCCATTACTCTCTTGCACCCTTGAAAGCTCTGTTTCTTCTATAAACTCTCCTGTTTCTAAATTCAATTCATAGCGATAAAGTTCCATATTTCTAACTAGGAAAAAAATCTTATCACTTGTGCCTAGCTCCATGCTATTCAGATAACCTGGCACTTCTACTACATACTCAACTTCTAATTGTTGGTTTAAAACAATCAAGTCACTATGATTCTCTAGTAGGATCTTATCCTTTGTTAGTAGCATGGTAAAGTCTGGAGAAGAGCCCTTAAAATAATGGTAGGAATTTACTATTTCTGTCACATCGTAACTGGCAAGTTGGGTTCCTAGGGGATCAAATATTTGTATCCCTACTCCATAACTTTCGAGTTCTTCCTCTGCCACCTGAACTTCTAATATCCCCACATTCCCATCCTCTTCCATGCATAAATCGATTACCGTACTATTAAGAATGGATTTCTCAAAGCTAAAACTTTGAAGCTCTCTATTGGTAAAATCAAAGTAGCACATCTTACTACTGGTGAAAGATAAGTCTTTACTTTCCACCACATAATACATTCCTGACTCCGCCATAAGCACTTCCACAATAGTTTCGTCTGTGGCAACTTGTAGATCAAAGTACTCTGGAACATAGGCATACTCCTCTTGATTTTCTAGTACTAGCTTTGTTTCTGTAATGCTTTCCTCTTCTACACTTTCATTAGAACAGGCATATAAGCTAAAGCAAAAGGCTAATATAATACTACTAAGGATTATTTTTTTCATAAGCTTTCCCTCCATTTATAGTACAACTTCTTTGCTATCATTTTAACATTTGTCTGACTATTTTGCAACTTTACTTTGTATTTCATTCTTTTGAAAAAGCACATTATATTCCTTATCGTTCGCTTACATCCCTTGTGCTCTTCTCCTTTTTCCCA
>CAYJHO010000141.1:0-5676 GCA_964369945.1 uncultured Lachnospiraceae bacterium | reverse complement strand
ACTTTAAAAGCTTGTTCCACATATTTCTCACTACCAACTCCATAGCAAAGAAGTTGTGTAGATTCAGCCATAATATTTGTAATCATAAAGAACATCATGGTAAGTCCATTGGTTTTGCCTTCCATAGCAAGTATTGGACGAATCTTATCTGCAATCTCTGTTGCTGCAGTAGAATTCATAACATTTACTTGTCCAACTCCAAAAGAAACCTCTCCTGTATTAAACTTCTTAAAGTCTTGGTACATGATTTCTTCATCAGATTTATCTCCTAGATCGCTTCCTGCTTCAAACATTTTGTGCGCAAAACTTTCAATATCTAATCCTGCAATCTTAGCGAGCTGATTTGCAGCATCTTGGTCATATTTCGTACAAGTAGGAGAACGAAACATCAAGGTATCTGAGAGAATCGCCGCACATAACAATCCTGCAATTGTTTTAGAAAGTTCTACCTCTTTTTCCTTATACATTTGGAAAATAATAGTAGCCGTACAACCAACAGGCTGATTTCTGAAAAAGATTGGTGCAACGGTATCAATAGCACCTAGTTTGTGATGGTCGATAATTTCAAGCACTTCTGCATTCTCTATGTTGTTAACTGCCTGTGCTTTCTCATTATGATCTACTAGTATAATTTGTTTCTTTCTAACATTGATTAAATTTCTACGTGAAACCGTCCCTTTACAACGCCCTTCCGAATCTATAATTGGGAAATCTCGCACTCTAAGACTACCCATAACTTCTTTGATATCATCAATGTAGTCTCTTGTATTGAAGGTAATCAATCCACTTTGTTTCATTAAGAAGCGAACAGGAATACTTTGATTAATCAGTCTTGCTATGGTGTAAGTATCATAAGGAGAGGTAATAATGACACTGCTATTTTTCTTAGCTAATTCTAGTATCTTTTCAGAAACAGCGCTATTGCAACTTACAATAATACAGCTCGCAAAAGCCTCTAGCGCAGCTAGTTGAGATTCTTCACGATTCCCAACAATCACCAAATCATCACTTTCCATCTGTTGTTTGATTAAGGCTTCATCACCAGCACCGATGACTACCTTCCCTTTGCTAAATAAACCTAGTTCATTTCCTACCAAAATAGCACCATTTAAGGTATCTGCTATACTTTTGTATTTTGTTTTCGCGGTAGCTAATGGGTACTTATCAATTGGATCCATAAAGTATTTTGCAATATCACCAATGGTGATAATCCCTTCAAGACGGCACTCTTTATCCGTAATCGGCAAAGTTACTGCTTTGTTTTCTGACATCAAATCCCACACATCTTTTACAGATAATGTTGCCTCAGCATATGGTGTAATATGATAATCCATATCTCTTACTTGAGCTCCAACGTCGTACATAAAGCCAGGTACTTCTACCTTGAAATAATCTAAGATAAACTTTGTTTCTCCATTGACTTGACCAGCTCGCTTTGGAATATAATCGCTTCCATGACTAGTTTTATTCTTTAAATCTGAATATGCAATTGCTGAACATATGGAATCGGTGTCTGGATTTTTATGACCTACTACATAAACTCTTTTATTTTCCCCCATCTGCTACTCCTTGTCTATTATTTATACTCTCGGAATCTAGAGACCTTGATTTTAGGGCTCTAGATTTTCCTTCTTTTTTCATCAGGAATCTCGAAATCTGTTTCAGAAATTCAAAAGCAAAGTAGGCACAAATCGTGTGGAAACGTCTGTACTTATTGGCTGTTCTCTAGCCACTTAGGTACAGCTACGTTGAAACCGAGCGAAAGCGCATTTTGTGACTACTTTGCTTTTGAATTTTGTAGTAACGATTTCGAGAGTTCATATTATTTATTTTGCATCAACTCCACCTGCTGAACAATTGCGTCAACGCAAGCTTGATAACCTAAAGTTCCTCGATTCAAACATAAATCAAAATTTCTAGCATCAGCCCACTTTCGACCTGTATAATATCTATAATACTCTGATCTACGCTTATCTACCTCTGCTAAGTGCTTGGATAGATCTTTTAGGTCCATTTGTCTAATTTCCATAATTCTTTCGAATCTTAGTTGCTCTGAAGCATGGATAAAAACACGTAATACACTATCATGCTCTGAAAGAATATGATCGGCGCATCTACCAATGATAACAGCGGATTCATTCGCTGCAATCTCCCTTATGATTTGTGCTTGATAATTAAAGAGATTGTCATTGGATATGAAATCTTCACTATCTGGTGGAATCAATTCTCCATTATAAGTTTTTCTGGCAATTCGAAATAAAAAGGAATTTTTCACCTTTTCATCTGCATTAAGAAATAGATCACGATTAATTCCGCTTTCATCACTAGCTAGCTTTAATAATTCCCTATCATAATATGAAATTCCTAAACGCTCTGCTAGCATCCTTCCAATCAACCTTCCTCCACTACCATATTGACGTCCAATTGTTATAATTGTATTTCCCATAATAGCACCTCCACTCAATATTTATATACCCATAATATCATAATGAAAGTTTTTTTGAAAGTCATAAGATTAATTTTCTGTTAATTGTTCTATTCAAAGCACAAACATGCGACATATCCATTTTCAATAGATAAGCTATGAAACTTATCTATTGCTTTTTCACTTATATTTTGTATGTAGGAATCGTATCCTTTCGAAAACCCTTGTCCTGTACATTTGAGATAGGATTCCATTCTAGAAAATTCCATGGTTCCATTTGGTAACTTAACATTTTTTCTAGGTTCTTGAATGTCAATTCCTACTTCTTGCTTTGACATCGCTAAAATAACATAGTCACCTGAATGAGACAGATTGAAGTAAGGATACTCTTTCTCTACTCTATTCATGGCTTCCAAATCCCAATATGGTTTACCCTGTTCTCCAATCTTATAAACAATCTCTTCTTGATTGGTTTCTACTAGATTTAGTACATACTCTAAATCTAATAAAGCTAGAGGTTTTTGAAAATCTGCTTTGCTATATATCTTATTGCTATTTGCACATTCATACTCATGCCACGCTAGTTGTATGAGTAATCCTGCGCCAAGAGCCCTAAAGACGTCTCTTTCCTTTTTGTATTTGCTAGCATGCCTTTGTCTTGTCGTATCAATACATTTGTAAGCTCTCTCTCTTAGTTCTAACTGAGAGAGAGGGGTGATATCTAAAAGAAACAAAATACATTCCATTTGCATTTACTCCGAGTCTTTTTCTATTTTTTCTATCGCTATTTTTAATTCATCCAATTGTACTTGTTCTACTACATTTGGAGCATCTGTCATAAGACAACTTGCATCTTTTACTTTCGGGAAGGCAATTACTTCTCTAATATTATCTGTTTGTGCCAATTCCATGACAATACGGTCTAAACCAAAAGCCAAACCAGCGTGAGGTGGTACCCCATACTTAAAGGCATTTAATAGGAATCCAAATCTTTCATAAGCATCTTCCTTGGTAAATCCTAATAATTCAAACATTTTCTCTTGTACATCGGCTTGGAATATTCTCACACTTCCTCCACCGATTTCAGAGCCATTTAATACGATATCATAAGCTTTTGCTCTTGCCTTTTCTGGTGCTGTTTCTAGTAAAGCTAAATCTTCGTCCATAGGCATGGTAAACGGATGGTGCTTTGCAACATAACGATTTGCTTCTTCGTCATATTCTAATAATGGGAACTCTGTTACCCACAAGAAATTGTATTTATCTTTGTCAATCAAATCAAATTGGCGAGCTAATTCCAAACGAAGAGCTCCTAATACATCCCAAACTACTGCATTTTTATCTGCTGCAAAGAGTAATAAATCTCCTGCTTGTCCACCCATTGCTGCAATCAAAGCATCCATTTGCTCTTCTGTCATAAACTTAGCAAAAGAAGATTTTCTAGTTCCGTCTGCTGCAATTGCAATATAAGCCAAACCTTTTGCTCCATAGATCTTTGCATACTCTACTAAAGCGTCGATTTTCTTTCTTGGCATTTCACCTTGACCACTAGCATTGATACCACGAACACTTCCACCTGCTGCTAAAGCACCTGAAAACACAACAAATTCCACATCTCTTACTACATCAGACACATCGGTAAGTTCCATACCAAATCTAGTGTCTGGTTTGTCAGATCCAAAACGATCCATAGCTTCTTGCCAAGTAATTCTAGGAATTGGTAATTGCATTTCTAAGCCAATTGCTTCTTTACAAACTCTTTGCAATAATCTCTCATTAACATCCATAACGTCTTCCACATCAACAAAGGATAATTCCATATCGATTTGTGTAAACTCTGGTTGTCTATCTGCACGTAAGTCTTCGTCTCTAAAGCACTTCACTATTTGGAAATAACGATCGTATCCTGCACACATCAATAACTGCTTAAATAACTGTGGTGATTGAGGTAATGCATAGAAATTACCAGGATGTACACGGCTTGGTACTAAATAGTCTCTCGCACCCTCTGGTGTTGATTTTGTTAACATTGGAGTTTCCATTTCAAGAAAACCTTCTTCTACTAGAAAAGCTCTAGTCGTTGCTGCAATATTACTTCTTAGCATTAAATTTCTTTGTAAATCTGGTCTTCTTAAATCTAAATATCTATACTGCAAACGTAATTCTTCTTTTGTTTTAGATTCTGATTCGATTGGAAATGGAGGTGTTTCTGATTCAGAAAGAACTCGTAGTTCTTTTGCAATAATCTCAATTTCTCCTGTAGCAAGGTTTTCATTAATTCCACCTGCTCTTCTTTTCACAGTTCCAACCACTGCTACTACAAATTCACTACGTAGTTTTTCTGCTTTTGCAAAGATTTCAGCTCCACATTCGCTTTCTTCAAAAATAAGCTGTAATAAACCGGAACGATCTCTTAAATCAACAAAGATAATTCCACCTTTATTTCTTTGCTTTTGTACCCAACCCATTACGGTAACTGTTTCATCTACGAACTTACTGGAAAGTTCTGCGCATCTATGGCTACGTTTTAAGCCCTGCATTGATTCTGCCATTTTCATATCTCCTTATTGTTTTAACGATTCTTTATAAAATTCTACAAAGTCAGTATAACCTTCTTTGATTAAATTGTCCTTTTGAAACTTCTTGTTTTTATTCATTCTTGTTACTAATACTTGCTTGCCCTTACTTCTTTCTTCTTGTGCCTGTGCAGTAATTTCGCAAAGTTTTTCTCCTGCCACACCTTTTTCAATTAGAAAAGCTATTTTTTCTGGTGCATCGGGAACTTGGAATCCGCTCTCCATTAGAAGTAAAATAATTCGCTCAAATCCTATACTAAATCCACAAGCACTTACATCATTTCCTATATACTTTCCAATCATCTTATCATAGCGGCCACCACCACCAACACTGCCGCCAAATTCAGGCATGGCTACTTCGAAAATAGTTCCCGTATAGTATCCCATTCCTCTTACTAGTGTTGGATCGAACACTAAGGTAAACGTATCTTCTTTGGTTGCATTTACACTGTCCATGATTTCCATAAAAGATTCCATTACCTCCTGAGGTAAATGTCCTTGTAGTTTTTCTGCCAAATACACTGGACCATTTTCAACTTGTTCTAACTCTGTGAAAAGTCCTAGATATTTTTCACAAGCTTCCTTTGCAAAACCATTAGAAATAAGTTCTTTTTCTACTCCCTCTATCCCAATCTTATCCATTTTATCTAGGGTAATAAAGATAGAATCATAGTC